>NZ_MCAP01000022.1:0-294863 GCF_001858555.1 Salinicola sp. MIT1003 | reverse complement strand
TTGAAGTTCTCGTCGTATCTTGCCATCAAAAACACCCCGAAGGTTGGATGGGTGTCCAACTTTCGGGGTGCAGTTCAGGTCGTTCGTGGCTTTCTGCTGCCTGGCCCGTAGCCCGTAGCTCGTAGCCCCTAGCCCGTAGCCCGTAGCCCGTAGCCCGTAGCCCGTAGCCCGTAGCCCGTAGCCCGTCTTCAGCCTACTGATTCAGCGCCTTGTCCAGCGTCAGCAACGCAGCCTGCCAGGAGGCAGCATCCGCCGCCGCGTCGTAGCCGAGCGGAAGTTCGTTCTCCGCGGCCAGCCTGTCGGCATCCGGATTGGTGAAAGCGTGCTTGGCACCGGGATACTGCACCACGCGAACGTCCGCGCCATCTTCCGTCAATGCCGTCGCCATGCTGTCGAGCGCCTCGGGGTCGACCAGCGAATCGTCCTGGCCGTTGTAGATGCGCACCAGGCCGTCGAACGGCTGCGGGTTGGTGACGACCTGAGTCGGACTGCCATGGAAGCTGATCGCCGCTTCCAACGGCATGCCCGCCAATGCCATGTTCATCACCACGCCACCACCGAAGCAGTAGCCGATCGCCGCCATGCGATCCTCGCGCACCGCAGGATGTTCACGCAGCGCTGTCATCGCCGCTTCCAGCCGCGCTCGAGCGGAGGGCCAGTCCTGCATGACCTGGCTGGAGAACGCCTTGGCATCCTCCGGGTGCTGGGCCACCTTGCCGCCGCCATACATGTCTACCGCCAGTGCCACGAAGCCCAGTGCCGCCAGCTGATCGGCCTTGTGCTTGATGTAGTCGTTGAGCCCCCACCATTCATGGACCAGCAGTACGCCGGGACGAGGCTCGTCATCGCTGGCGTTGTAGGCAAGATACCCCTGGTAGGTCTGGCCGCCCGTGGCATATTCGAAAGTCTCGCCCTGGACGCGTGGACCTTCGACCTCGTCGGCCCACGCCGGCAGACACATCAGGCTGAGCAGCAAGGCCAGCAGTAATCGTCCCATCATCGTTCTCCTTCTTTGACTGGCTTGGCGCAGGTTCGGCTGGCTCGACGTCGACTCGCACAGCGGCTCATGGCGCCTGCTGAACGCGATCCCGCCCGCGCTGCTTGGCATTCTGCATTCCCGCCTCGGCACGCGCCAGCATGGCTTCCGCGGTCTCGTCACTGCGCCGTTCGGCGACCCCAAGACTAACCGAGAACGACAGCCAATGACCATGAAACTCCACCCGGGTCGAAGCTAGACGCCCGCGCAGTTTATCGGCGATGGTGGCCGTTTCCTGCAGCGATTTGCCGCTCATCAGCAACGCGAAGGAATCGTCGCCCAATCGGCCGAAGCTGAACCGCTCTCTCAACGTCGCCCGGCACATTTCGCCGATGCAACTGAGCACGAGATCGCCGCCCTCGCGCCCCCAATCGCGGTTGATATCGCTGAAATGGTCGACATCGAACACGATCAGCGTAAACCTAGCGCCGGTGTCTCCACTTGCGAACGCATGCCGCATCAGGCCCATGAAAGGCTCTCGATTGAGCGCCGAGGTCAATTCGTCGGTGGCGGTGTACGCATTCCACTGCAGCGACTGGTGGCGGCGTTGGGTGATATCCCTCGCGATGGCAACCCAGCCCGGCATGACCGGGGGCTCCAGCGTCTGCCCCAACGGCAGCGGATAAGGCGAAAAGTGGATCTCGAACCAGCGGTACACCCCATCCCGGTGTCTCAGACGCAGCTCCACCATGGGAGAACTCGCCTCGGCGGCTCCTTCGATCAGCAGGCGCCGAACCCGGGAGCCATCCTCGGGCGCCATCAGGCCGAAGAGAGACGTCGACAGCAGCGACGCTGCGCTGACACCGAGCGCGCCTTGGGTGTTACCCGCCGCGTAATGGCACTCCATATCCTCATCGAGCGCCAAGATCACATCGCCGCTGTGATCGAGCAGGGACTGCGGGGACAAGCCGTCGTCATTCGCGGGAGCGGCAGGCAGTCGCGGCTGCAGGAAACCGATGAGTGTCACGACCTCGCCGTCCGCGTCACGCTGGATGCTGATACTGTCGTCGACTTGACACTCGGAGCCATCTCGCCTTTCGATGACGTAGGACAGCCGCGCCGTGAGCTCGCCCTCGGTCAGGGCCTGCTGCAATCGTTCGAGCAGCGGCCTGCGCTCGGATTCGGGAATCTGCGCCAGCCACAGCTCGGGCTGGGAAAGGTAGTCCGTGGCGGGACGATGGCCCAGCGCGTCGATGGAATCGGCGACGAAGCGCAGCTCACCCAGCCACCAGGCCGAGTCGGTGACATAGACCGTGCCCGGCAAGCATTGCAGCCACTGTCGGGCGTCCGCGCCCGAAACTTCATCGTCATGCACGAAGGCATCCCGTGAATCCATGCACTCCGGCCTCGTCTAGCCGCAGTGCTGTTTCCAAGCGGCTGGGTGGTAAAACGAGATCGTGTCAGCGAAAGCCGACACGACGCTGAGCGACCGCGGGCGAAGAGGACGCATCATCAGATGAGCTTCGCGCCTCATCGTCACCCCTGGCTCGATGATCGCGACTCTTCGACTGAGCATGGCAGCAGGCATCCGCCAGCTGGCGCAGCTCGTCGCGAGTCAGCTCGAAACGATGCATGCCCGCCTGCTCCTGCCAGATCACGAAAATTACTGGCACGGAACGCGATTGGTCGACACCCACGATCTTCCCGAGCCGCTTCTCTTCAGGGTCGCGAATGGTCTCGCCAATCAGGCGATGCGCGTTGATGATGTTGTCCTGCATGACGCCGCCAACCTCAATGCATGGTGGAAAGATAGGGCATGTTCGGACTTACACTAGAGGGTCAGCCTGACAAGTCCAAGCCCACCAACGCAATTGCCCAGCATACAGGGTTCTATCGACAACGGATTGGATGACTTGAACGCAAAACTGGCGCTACTTCGATGGTATGCGACTCGGTCGCCTGCCCCCTTCTAGCCGAGGGGGACACGTCGCGCGGGTGTCCGGAGGGAGAAAATACCAAAAAAGAGGGGCGACAGACGCTCTGCCACCCCTCGATCCTGCTTCATCGTTTTCGGCTATCGCCTTTGACTGTCGCTTGCGACTCGCTTTCGAGCCACTCTTGCCAGGCGTTCAGCCAGCGAAACCGATATTCACCTCAGCTGGCGGCCTGCATGGCCAGTGCCGTATCCAGCATGCGGTTTGAGAAGCCCCACTCGTTGTCGTACCAGGCCATGACCTTGACCAGACGCCCGTTCACGCGCGTGTGGTTGGCATCGAAGGTGGAAGAGTTGGCGTCGTGGTTGAAGTCGATCGACACCAGCGGCTGAGAGTTCACTGCCAGTACCGGCGACTTGGCCGCTGCCTTCTCGACGATCTCGTTGATCTCTTCCTTGCTCGTCTCGCGACCGGCAGTGAAGACCAGGTCCACCAGCGACACGTTGATGACCGGCACCCGCACCGCGAGCCCGTCGAGCTTGCCGTTCAGTTCGGGCAGCACCAGCCCGACGGCTGCGGCGGCACCGGTCTTGGTCGGGATCATCGACTGCGTGGCACTGCGCGCGCGGTACGGATCCTTGTGGTAGACGTCGGACAGGTTCTGGTCATTGGTGTAGGCATGCACCGTGGTCATCAGGCCATTCTCGATACCCACGCTCTCCTGCAGCGCCTGGGCTACCGGCGCCAGGCAGTTGGTGGTGCAGGAAGCGTTGGAAACCACCCGATGCTCCGCCTTCAGTGTCCCTTCGTTGACGCCGAACACGATCGTCGCGTCGGCATCGCCGCTGGGTGCGGAAATCAGCACACGCTCCGCGCCGGCATCGATGTGCTTGGCTGCGGCCTCGCGCTTGGTGAACAGCCCGGTGCACTCCATCACCAGGTCGACGTTCAGCGATTTCCAGGGCAGCTGCGACGGATCGCGCTCCGAGAGGATGCGAATGCTATCTCCGTCTACGCTCAGGGTATCGCTGTCGTGAGTGACGTCGAAGCCGAAACGTCCATGCACGCTGTCATGACGCAGCAGGTGCGCGTTGAGCGCCGGATCGCCCAGGTCGTTGATGGCGACGACTTCGATCCGGTCGCGATAACCGTTTTCGTACATGGCACGAAGTACGTTACGGCCGATGCGACCGAATCCGTTGATGGCGACACGCAATGTCATGGTGCTCTCCTCCTGATGACGTAACTCGAACGTTTGGGGAATGTGGCACGGTCGCGCCTGATCACGCATTCGTGAATGGCGCGGATCGAACGACAGCGCTCGATCACCGCGAAACTGCCAATAGTCTAGAACACCAGTCTAGAACATCGACGAATGAAAAAATATTACTCCGAAAGACTAATACAAAAGGCCCATCCGCGAACAAATGCCATAATTTTTGGTAAGTTTACCAAACAACCATGACAGCTCGATGAGGCAACCCCATGACGCTCAACCCCACTGTCGACCGCGTGACCCGACGCATCGAGGCCCGATCGGCCGATCGCCGCCGCCTCTATGAAGAACGCATGGAGCAGCAGCATCGTCGCGGCGTCCACCGCGCCGAACTCTCCTGCGGCAACCTGGCCCATGGCTTCGCCGCCTGCAATGCCGGCGACAAGAACAGCCTGAAGCTGATGAACAGCGCCAACGTCGGCATCGTCTCTTCCTATAACGACATGCTGTCCGCTCATCAGCCGCTCGAGCACTTCCCCGACCTGATCAAGGAAGCCGCCCGCGGCATGGGCAGCACCGCGCAGTTCGCCGGCGGCGTGCCGGCCATGTGCGACGGGGTGACCCAGGGCCAGCCCGGCATGGAGCTGTCGCTGTTCTCTCGCGACGTGATCGCCATGTCGACGGCCGTGGCGATGTCGCACAACATGTTCGACGGCGCACTGTATCTTGGCGTGTGTGACAAGATCGTGCCGGGCCTGTTCATCGGTGCCGCGCGCTTCGGCCACCTGCCAGCGGTGTTCGTTCCCGCCGGCCCCATGCCGAGCGGCCTGCCCAACGCCGAGAAGTCCCGGATCCGCCAGCTCTACGCCGAAGGCAAGGTTGGCCGCGATGCGCTGCTGGAGGCTGAGTCGGACTCCTACCACAGCCCGGGCACCTGCACCTTCTACGGCACCGCCAACTCCAACCAGCTGATGCTCGAGATGATGGGCCTGCACATGCCGGGCACCTCGTTCGTCAACCCGAACACGCCGCTGCGCGACGCGATCACCCGATTCAGCACCGAGCAGGTGATCCGCAACAGTGACCAGGCCGGCAGCTATCATCCGTTCTACAAGCAGATCGACGCCCATGCCATCGTCAACGCCATGATCGGGCTGCTCTCTTCCGGTGGATCGACCAACCATACGCTGCACCTGGTGGCGATGGCCGCCGCCGTCGGCCTGACCATCACCTGGGACGACTTCGCCGAGCTTTCGACAGTGATTCCCGGGCTGACCCGGATCTACCCCAACGGGCAGGCGGACGTGAACCACTTCCACGCCGCCGGCGGCGTCAGCTTCCTGGTCCGCGAGTTGCTGTCCGCGGGCCTGATGCATGCCGATGTCCGCACCGCTTTCGGCACCGACATGACCGCCTACACCCAGGAGCCGTTCCTGGAAGATGACAAGCTGATCTGGCGAGAAGGCACCCGACAGAGCCTCGACGAAGACGTGCTGCGGCCGGTAACGCGCCCGTTCTCCCCCACCGGCGGGCTGGCCGTGCTGGACGGCAACCTGGGACGCGGGGTGATCAAGGTTTCCGCCGTCAAACCGGAGTTCCGCCGGGTCGAGGCGCCGGTGCGGATCTTCGACGACCAGAGCCAGGTCAAGGCCGCGTTCGAGAGCGGCGAGCTGGATCGCGACGTCATCGTCGTCGTGCGCTTCCAGGGGCCGCGCGCCAACGGCATGCCGGAACTGCACCAGTTGACGCCGTTTCTCGGCGTGCTGCAGGATCGCGGATACAAGGTCGCGCTGGTCACCGACGGACGAATGTCCGGCGCCTCTGGTAAGGTACCGGCGGCCATCCACATCACTCCGGAAGCCGTCGATGCCGGCCCGATCGCCTATCTGCGCGACGGCGACACGGTGCTGCTCGACCCGGATAACGGCGTGCTCGAGGCCCTGGTGGATGCCGAAACCTGGGCGCAACGCGAACCGGCGACCTGCGACCTGAACCACTATCATCATGGAATGGGCCGCGAACTGTTCGCCGGGTTCCGCCAGCTGGTCGGCGGTGCCGAGGAAGGCGCGGCCACCTTTGGCGGTTTCGATGCCGCCGACTTGCCCGGAGGGCACCAATGACGATTCCCGCCCTGATCGGCGACATAGGCGGAACCAACGCACGTTTTGCGCTGGTGATGCCCGGCAGCGTCGAGCTGCAATCGATCGAGACGCTCCCCTGCGCGCGCTATGGCGGGCTGGTCGAGGCCATCCAGGCCTACTTGAAACAGGTCGGCGCAGAGACGCCCGACGAGGCGTGCCTGGCCTTCGCCTGCCCGGTGCACGAAGATTGGGTCAAGATGACCAACAACGACTGGGCGTTCTCCAAGAAGGCCGTCGCCGAGGAACTCGGCCTGTCGAATTTCAAGGTCATCAACGACTTCACCGCCCAGGCCCTCGGCATTCCTCACATCGACGAAAAGGAACTGGTCAAGATCGGTGAAGGCGAGGCCGAACCTCGACGCCCGCGCCTGGTGATCGGCCCGGGAACCGGGCTCGGCGTCGCCGGACTGGTCCCCAGTCGGCGCGCCTGGATTCCGCTGACGACCGAAGGCGGCCACGCCACCTTTGCCCCTACCGATCAGCGCGAATACCAGCTTCTCGACCATTTCCGAGCCCGTTATGGCCGGGTCTCGATCGAACGTCTGCTGTGCGGCCAGGGCCTGCTCGATCTCTATCTCGCCCATGCGGCACTACTCAATGTCACCGCCCACTACAACACCCCGGCGGAGATTACCGGGGCCGCCCGGGCGGGCGATCGCGTTGCCCGCGAGACCTTGATGCGCTTTCTCAAGATCCTCGGCAGCGTGGCCGGCGACGCCGCGCTGACCCTCGGCGCGCTGGGCGGGGTCTATCTCTGCGGCGGTATCACGCCACGTCTGATCGAGTGGCTGCCGCGCAGCGATTTCCGTCGCGCCTTTGCCGACAAGGGCCGGCTGAGCGCCTACAATGCGGGAATTCCCACCTGGGTGGTGACGGCGCCGTGGACCGGCCTTCTGGGTGCGGCGGAAGCCCTGCACAACGAGGAGGTGACATGATTCCCGATACGCTGCGGCAGCTGATCGACGCGACGAACGGTCAGCGGGAAGCCGAATGGGAAGGTCGGCGCGTGCTGCTGATCAATGCCGACTGGGGCGAGCTGGCGATTTCGTTGCAGGGCGCTCAGGTTCTGCACTTTTTACCTTTCGCCCCCGAAGCCGGGCAAGGCGTCCGACCGGCATCCGGCACGGAGGATGGCTGGCTCTGGGTCACCCCGACGCCGCAGCCGATGCCCGGTGCCATTCGCGGCGGGATCCCGCTGTGCTGGCCGTGGTTCGCCGACGAGTCGCCGGACGGCAAGGGCCCGATGCATGGCCCCGCCCGCACAGTGCAATGGCGCATCGATGCCGTCGACGAGAGCGTGACCGGCGGCGGGGTCGAGATTCACCTCTCCCCCGAAGAGCGGCTGCACGATCAGCTCGTTCCCAATGCCGTGGTTCACGCCAACGCCCAGCGCCTGAGCGTCGAACTGATGACTCGCCACGCCGGCACCACCCCGGTCAAGCTGACCGGCGCGCTGCACACCTATTTTGCCGTCGCCGATACGCACCGGTGCCGTATCGAAGGGCTGGCCGGCGCCCGCTATCTGGACAAGCTCGAACACTTTGCCGAGCATCATCAGCAGGGGGAACTGGGCATTCGTGGCGCGCTGGACCGTATCTACCAGTCGAACCGCCCTGTCGTTCTCGACGATGGCCAACGACGTCTGCGGATCAGCAAGCAGGGCAGCGACTCCACCGTCGTCTGGCACCCGGGCAACGGCCTGCCGGGAGATACCCCCGCCGCCGTCGGCCAGCGCTTTCTGTGCATCGAAGCGGCCTGCACCCGGGTCGATCCCGTCTGGCTGGTGCCGGATGGCCAGCATCTGCTCGCCACCACGATCAGCCGAGAGGAAACCCCGGCGTGAGCGAAGATCTCTACTTCGATGCCCCGTTCATTCTGGGCATGATGCGGCTGCACGAAAGGCCCGACTTCAACGAGCCAGAGAAGCTCGCCGACTGGCTGGAAGCGCGCGTCGATCAGGGCCTGCACTGGTTCGATCACGCCGACATCTACGGCAACCACAAGTGCGAGCAGTTGTTCGGCGAGGCGCTGTCGCATCGCCCGGCGCTCAAGTCCCGGGTTCGAGTGGTGACCAAAGGCGATATCGTCCTGCCGCATCGCGACATCTCTCCGTTCGGAGTCAAGCATTACGACACGTCCGAGCGCTATCTTGCCCAGGTCATCGACAGTTCACTCTCCCGCCTCGGCGTCGACCGGCTCGATCATTTCCTGCTGCACCGCCCCGACCCACTGATGGATGCCGAAGCCACGGCCCGAGCACTGGATGACGCCATCGCTGCCGGCAAGGTCGGCGCCGTAGGCGTTTCCAACTTCCTGCCCGAACAGTGGCGGCGCCTGCAAGCCGCGATGCATCACCGGCTCGGCGCTCACCAGCTCGAGCTTTCGCTGGCCCATCCCGACGCGCTGTTCGATGGTTTCTACGACGCCGTCCTGGCCGACGGACTGGCACCGATGGCCTGGTCGCCGCTGGGCGGCGGCTCGGTGTTCGAAGACGTTCTCGGCACGGCGCTTTCGCGGCTGGCCGACCAGCTCAACTCGACCACGGCCGGCTTGGCACTGGCCTGGCTGCGGCGCCTTCCCGGCCAGCCGATTCCAGTGATCGGAACGTTGAATGAAAGACGTATCGACAATTTGCTGCTGAGCAGTAATCTCGAACTCGATCGCCCGACGTGGTTTGCGCTGCTTGAGGAAGCCCGCAGTTACCGCGTGCCGTGATGACGTTCGGTGCGGCATCCTGTTTGAGATCAGTTTCGATGAAATCAGCTTCGATGAGATCAAGCACGCCGCACCTCGATTTTCGTTCGACATAGAGAGCCGGTTGACCCATGACTCCCATCATCGCCTTCGGCGAAGCCCTCGTCGACATGCTGTCCAGCCGTCTGGGTGACGACAGCGGCCCCGAGACCTTTACGCCCTACGCCGGCGGCGCGCCCGCCAATGCTGCCGTGGCCTGCGCCCGCCAGGGTGTCCCCAGCCTCTTTCTCGGCATGATCGGTGATGACCGTTTCGGCGACTTCCTGATCGACGAACTGACCCGCTACGGCGTCGACACCCAATACGTGGTGCGCACCCGCGAGGCTCGCACGGCACTGGCTTTCGTTTCCCGCGACAGCCGCGGCGAGCGCCAGTTCGACTTCTACCGTCCGCCCGCCGCGGATCTGCTCTACCGTCGCGAGCACCTGCCGCCGGGCATCTTCACCGAGCCCGCGCTGGTCCATCTTTGCAGCAACAGCCTGACCGATGCCGCCATTGCCCGCACCACGCTGGATCTCGCCAGCATTGCGCGGCGCGGCGGCTGTCTGATCAGCGTCGATGCCAACCTGCGCGCGATGCTGTGGCCCCAGGGCAAGATCGATGTGCCCCTGGTCGAACAGCTGCTCGAACGCGCTCATGTCATCAAGCTCTCCGCCGAAGAGCTCGACATCCTGCGCGGTGATCGCAGCGCCGAGGAATGGATCAGCGCCAGGCTGTCCAAGGGCACCCGACTGATCGTGATCACCGACGGCCCGGGGCCGGTGAGCGCGCACCTGGCCGATCGCCAGCTGCAGGCGATTCCGCCCAGCGTTCAGGCAGTGGATACCACCGCGGCCGGCGACGCCTTCATCGGCGGCCTGCTGGCCTCCCTGGCGCGAGACGACGTGACCTGCGAGACACTCGCCGACTGGCTGGCCGACGAAACCCGGCTGACCGAGGCGCTGACGTTCGCCTGTCGCTGCGGTGCCTTCGCGGCCACTCGTGCCGGCGCCTTCGTCTCGTTGCCCGGCACCGACGATCTCGACGACCTGCCCCGCTAGGCCGCCATCCACCTTCATCGAGACAACCAGCGCCGCCTTCCTGGCGGCGCTGCTACTATCGTCTAACCTGCCCACGTCGCTCTCGCTCGGGTGGTAATGTCTTCCTCCATCGATCGCTTGAGATAGCGCGTGTCCGCACGTTCATTGCCAATCTGAACGGAGCGAACGTTGCGGCACAGCGGCTTCGAAGCGATCTTTTGCACGACTTCCGTTTCACAGGACGAGGACTCATGGACAAAGTGTTTGGCAGCGCCGCTGAAGCGCTGGAAGGTCTCATCGAAGACGGCATGACTCTCGCCGTTGGCGGCTTCGGCCTGTGCGGCATCCCCGAATCGCTGATCGTCGCCCTGCGTGACACCGGCAAGAAGGATCTGACGGTCGCCAGCAACAATGCCGGCGTCGACGGCTTCGGCCTCGGGCTGCTGCTCGAGTCGCGTCAGATCAGGAAGATGCTCTCTTCCTATGTCGGCGAGAACAAGGAGTTCGAGCGCCAGTACCTTTCCGGCGAACTGGAGCTCGAATTCTGCCCGCAGGGCACGCTGGCCGAGCGCCTGCGCGCAGGCGGTGCCGGCATCGCCGCCTTCTTTACCAAGACCGGCTACGGCACCAGGATCGCCGAAGGCAAGGAGGTGCGCGAATTCGATGGCGAGCACTACGTGATGGAGCGCGGCCTGCCGGTGGACGTCGCCCTGATCAAGGCGAAGGTCGCCGACAAGGCGGGCAATCTGCGCTTCAACAAGACCGCGCGCAACTTCAACCCGCTGGCCGCGATGGCCGGCAAGGTCTGCGTCGCCGAGGTCGAAGAGATCGTCGAGACGGGCGCCATCGATCCCGACGATATCCATCTGCCGGGGATCTTCGTGCATCGCATCGTCCATAATCCGACACCGGAAAAACGCATCGAGAAACGCACGCTCAGGGAGGTGAACTGAGATGGCCTGGACCAAGGAACAGATGGCAGAGCGCGCCGCCGGCGAATTGCGTGACGGCTTCTACGTCAACCTCGGCATCGGTCAGCCGACATTGGTAGCGAACTATATTCCCGAGGGCATGGACGTCTGGCTACAGTCGGAGAACGGCCTGCTCGGCATCGGCCCCTTCCCGACCGAAGAGACCGTCGACCCCGATCTGATCAACGCCGGCAAACAGACCGTCACCGCCCTGCCGGGCAGCAGTTACTTCGACAATGCCGAATCCTTCGCCATGATTCGCGGCGGCCATATCAACCTGGCGATTCTGGGCGCGATGCAGGTCTCCGAGAAAGGCGACCTCGCCAACTGGATGATCCCGGGCAAGATGGTCAAGGGCATGGGCGGCGCGATGGATCTGGTCGCTGGCGTGCAGCGCGTGGTGGTGCTGATGAGCCACACGGCCAAGGGCGAGCACAAGATCCTGAGCGAATGCACGCTGCCGCTGACCGGGGTCGGCGTGGTCGATCGGATCATTACCGACCTGGGCGTGATGGATATCACCGAGGAAGGGCTGGCCCTGGTCGAGCTGGCACCCGGTGTCACCCTCGAGGAAATTTCCGCAGCCACAGGCTGCAAGCTGATCGACAAACGGGAGACTTCCCATGCCTGACGTTTCCGGACCGACCACGCCCATGCGCGACGTGGTGATCGTCGCCGCCACGCGCACGCCGATCGGCACATTCCAGGGCGGCCTTTCCAGCGTTCCAGCGGTAACGCTGGGCGCGACCGTCATTCGACGCGTTCTGGAAGGCATCGACCCGACCGGCGTCGACGAGGTGATCATGGGGCACGTGCTGCGCGCCGGCCTGGGCCAGAACACCGCGCGCCAGGCCGCGATCGAAGCCGGCGTGCCGGACAGCGTGCCAGCGATGACCATCGACAAGGTCTGCGGCTCCGGGCTGAAAGCGGTGCACCTGGCGGTCCAGGCGATCCGCTGCGGCGATGCCGAGATCATCGTCGCCGGCGGCATGGAGAGCATGAGCCTGGCACCCTACGTACTGCCCAAGGCCCGCACCGGCCTGCGCATGGGTCACGCCGAGCTGCTCGACAGCATGATCCACGATGGCCTGTGGGACGCCTTCAACGACTATCACATGGGCATCACGGCGGAGAACGTGGCCGAGCGCTGGGGCATCTCCCGCGAAGAGCAGGATGCCTATGCCGCCGAATCCCAGCGGCGTGCCTCGCAGGCTCGCGAAGCCGGACGCTTCGATGCCGAGATCACGCCGGTGAGCGTGCCTCAGCGGCGCGGCGACCCCATCATGATCGAGCGCGACGAACAGCCCCGCGACGGCGTTACCGCCGAATCGCTGGGCAAGCTCAAGCCGGCGTTCTCCAAGACCGGCAGCGTCACCGCCGGCAACGCCTCTTCGCTCAACGACGGTGCCGCCGCCCTGCTCATCATGAGCGCCGAACGGGCCAGGACCCTTGGGCTACCCGTGCTGGCGACGATCCGTGCCTACGCCAACGCCGCCGTCGACCCAGCGACCATGGGCATCGGCCCGGTACCGGCGACCCGACGCTGTCTGGAACGTGCCGGCTGGACGATCGACGAGCTGGACCTGATCGAGGCCAATGAAGCCTTCGCCGCCCAGACGCTGGCCGTGGCCAAGGATCTCGGCTGGGACGGCAGCAAGGTCAACGTCAACGGCGGCGCCATCGCGCTGGGTCACCCAATCGGGGCCTCCGGCGCCCGCATTCTGGTGACGCTGCTGCACGAGATGCAGCGCCGCGACGTCCACAAGGGACTGGCGACGCTATGCATCGGCGGTGGCCAGGGCGTGGCGACGGCGATCGAGCGGTAGACGCCAGAACGTCAGGCGGCAGAACGCCGTCGTGCCTGCCGAAGCCGTGATCCTCCATGTCCATGATCCTAAACCCCAAACCGTAAGCCCTGGCCGTCGAATTCGCCCGGTGTGCGCCTCGGGCATTCGACTGGTGAGTCTTCGAAGGATCGACCAGACTATCGGGACAATCTATCCAGGAAGGAGAATTTCGTGAAGCCTCAGACACTGTGGACCATCGTTGGCACGAGCACGGCGGTTTTATCCGGCGTGCTGGCTCGTCAAAGCCTCAAACAGACCTTTCGCAAGGGCGTTTTCGAGCCACCGATCAATCCCGACGAGGATGATGTCGAATGGCGTCAGGCGCTGCTCTGGGGTGCGGCCTCCGGCATGGCAGTAGGAATGGCGCGCATCGTTGGCTGGAAACTGGCATCGGCCGGCATGCGGCGTACTCGCCGCTCGCGTCGCGGTCAGCGTCTTCTGGCGCGCCTCGAGGACTGATACCCCATCGCTAATCCCGGTCGACCCGGTCGATCACCAGGGAGCGCGGCCCGAGCGCCCGAGCCCGGAAGACCGGGCGCTCGATGCCGGTTCAGCGCGGATAGCGCTGCGTGGCTTCCCGTGTCAGTTCGGTAATACCCGCCCAATCTTCGTTATCGATGAGCGACTTTGGCGCCATCCAGGAACCACCGACGCACATCACGTTGGGTAGCGCCAGATAGTCTGCGGCGTTGTCCACGGTGACCCCGCCAGTCGGGCAGAACAGCGCTTCCGGCAGCGGACCGCCGAAGGATTTCAGCGCCTTGGCACCGCCATTCGCTTCCGCCGGGAAGAACTTGAAACGGCGATAGCCGTACTCCCAGCCGGTGACGACCTCGGAAACCGTGGCCACGCCCGGCAGCAGCGGCACGTCGCTGCCGGCGCCATACTCGAACAGGGCCGGCGTCGTGCCGGGCGTGACGACGAAATCGACGCCGATCTCCTCGCAGACCCGGTACTGATCGATGCCCAGCACGGTGCCCGCGCCGATGATCGCATCCGGCAGCGCCTGCTTGATCTGCTTGATGGCCTCGACCGCGCACTCGGTACGCAACGTGATTTCGAGGACATTCAGACCGCCCTCGACCAGCGCCTTGGCCAGCGGTACGGCATGTTCGAGACGCTCGATGACGAGAACGGGGATGATGGCGCCGGAGCGGCAGATTTCGTCCAGACGCTCGATGTGTGAAGCGGGCAAACGTTGAGCGGATGACATAGAGAGGAGACTCCTTTGAAGAATATCGGCACTCGCTCGGTCGGCGGGCAGGTGCCGGCAGGCGCTAAGGCGCCCAGTAGAGGGTAAGCGGACAGGCCAGGAAGGCACGGATCGGCAGTTCGCGGACGTCATCCCCGCTGAGCGCCTGGGCCAGCACCGCCTTCTTGGCGTCGCCGACCAGATGCAGCGCGAGGCGGCGCGCGTCATGCAATCGCGCCGCGCTCAAGGTAATGCGAGGCTGCGACACGCTGGGCGCGCGTACCGCGACGACGCTCTCATCCGTACTCAGCGCCAGCGAAAGCTCGCCGCTATCCGGGAACAGCGAAGCGGTATGGCCGTCATCGCCCATGCCGAGCACGACCAGGCTGGCCGGCCACGGCAGCGTCGCCAGACGGGCGGCGACCGTCGCCGCGCCCTGCTCCGGCGTGGGGTCGGAGGTGGTCAGCGAGTGAAAGGTCGCCGCGGCGGCCGGCCCTGTCAGCAGCGTTTCCCGGACCAGGCGCGCATTGCTGTCGGCGTGCTCCTCGGGCACCCAGCGCTCGTCGGCGAGGGTGATATCGACCCGCGACCACGCCACCGGCTGCTCGGCCAGCCGCCGGAAGAACGGCAGCGGGGTCGAACCGCCGGAGACGACCAGCAGCGCGCGTGGCTGGCTGGCCAGGTCCGCCGTCAATGCCTGGGCGGCAGCGACAGCCAGCTGCGCACCGATCTGCTCGCGAGCGCTGTCAGTAGTCTTCATACCAGGAGCGACCGTCCTGCGTGATCATCGCGATGGAGGCCACGGGCCCCCAGGAGCCCGCCGGATAGCGACGCGGCGGAATATCACGCTTTTCCCAGCCAGCGATGAGGTGATCGACCCACTTCCAGGCGTACTCGACTTCGTCGCGACGCACGAACAGATACTGCTGGCCTTTCATGACCTCCAGCAGCAGGCGCTCGTAGGCGTCCGGAATCCGCTCCTTGGGGAAGGCGTGGTTGAAATCCAGATGCAGCGGGCCGGGGCGCAGGCGCATGCCCTTGTCGAGGCCGCCGTCCTTGGTCAGCACCTGCAGCGCGATCCCCTCTTCCGGCTGCAGCCGGATCACCAGCTTGTTGGCAGCGAGGTTGCGCTGGTCCGGATCGAAGATGTAGTGCGGCTGCTGGCGGAAGTGAATCACGATCTGCGACAGCTTCTCCGGCATGCGCTTACCGGTACGCAGGTAGAACGGCACGCCGGCCCAGCGCCAGTTGGCCACTTCGAGACGCATGGCGACGAAGGTCTCGGTGGTGCTGGAGGTGTTGGCGTCCTCTTCGTCGAGATACCCCGGGACGCTCTCGCCGTCTATGGTGCCGGCGACGTACTGCCCGCGAACCACGTGGCGGTTGAGGTCCTCGCCTTCCAGCGGCTTGAGCGCCTTGAGCACCTTCACCTTCTCGTCGCGAATGGCATCCGCGTCCAGGTTGGCCGGCGGATCCATGGCGAGCATGGTCAGCAGCTGCAGGAGATGGTTCTGGACCATGTCGCGCAGTTGGCCGGCCTTGTCGAAGTAGCCCCAGCGCCCTTCGATACCAACCTGCTCGGCCACGGTGATCTCGACGTGGGAGATCTGGCTCTGGTTCCACTGGTTGCCGAACATCGGGTTGGCGAAACGCAGTGCGATCAGGTTCTGGACCGTTTCCTTGCCCAGATAGTGATCCATGCGATAGATGCGAGATTCGGGGAAGACGGCACCGATGGCGTCGTTGATCTCATGCGAGGACTCGAGGTCATAACCGATCGGTTTCTCGACCACCACCCGCGATTCGCCATCCAGGCTGCCGCTCTGCTCGAGATTGGCGCAGATCGCCCCGTAGATGCTGGCGGGCACGGCAAGGTAGATGGTCAGCGGACACAGGGGATCCGGGCTCTGGGCGTGCCAGTCCCGAATCTTCTCGTAGCCGTCGACGGTGTCGAAATCGAGCTGCGCGTACTCGAGCCGGGCCAGGAAGCGGTCGAGACACCTCTGCTCCAGCTCCTTGGGCTTGATGCGCTTCTTGAGCGTCCCGAGTACGGTGCTGCGGAAACTGTCGATGTCATGCTCGCGACGTGCCAGCCCCAGAATTCGGGTATCGGTACCCAGCAGGCCATCGCGATCCAGATGATAGAGTGCCGGGTAAAGTTTGCGCAGCGCCAAGTCGCCAAGCGCGCCGAACAGAGCCAAGTCCACGTTGGGCGTTGCCTCTCGAGTCATTGCCTCCCTCCGCCAGTGTCGTTAATTTACGAATAAAATACGCCATCCAGGCGTCATTTGACATTCGACTTCGTCATTAAATTACCGCCTCCTACCAGTATACCGCGCCGCAGGGCCACGAGGGCGTAACCTGGCGATCACGGCCTATCACCGCTTGGCGCTGTTGCCGGCAGACGCTAGGATGCAGGGCCTGTGATGATTCACCCGTCATTCCGCCGCAAGGAGATGCCCCGCAACCATGGCAATGCACGATCTCATCGCCCGCATTCGTTCGCGGGTCGACGACCTCAATCGCTCGGAACGCAAGGTCGCCGACGTCATCCTGCAGGACCCCAACGCGGCAATTGGCATGAGCATAGCCACTCTGGCACAGGCTGCCACGGTGAGCGAACCCACGGTCAACCGCTTCTGTCGCAATTTCGAAACCAAAGGCTATCCGGACTTCAAGATCCAGCTGGCCCAGAGTCTGGCAGGCGGAACGCCCTACGTCAGCCGCAGCGTGGAGAGCGACGACGATGCGGCGGCCTATACCGACAAGATCATCGGCGCGACCATCGCCGCACTGGACGAGGCTCGCCGCGAGATCGACCCGAAGCGGATCGAGCGCGTCGTCGATCATCTCTCCCAGGCCCGCCAGATCAGCTTCTTCGCCCTCGGCGCCTCGGCGCCGGCGGCCTTCGATGCGCAGAACAAGTTCTTCCGCTTCAACCTGCCGGTGGCCGCCTACAACGACGTGCTGATGCAGCGCATGATCGCGGCGGCGTCCCATACCGGCGACGTCATCGTGGTGATTTCCTATACCGGCCGCACCCGTGAACTGGTGGAAGTCGCCAAGGTGGCCCGCGACAGCGGTGCACTGGTCATCGGCATCACTCGCGATGGGTCGCCGCTGGCGGAAGTCTGCACCGACATCCTGCCGGTCGACCTGCCGGAAGACACGGAAGTCTACATGCCGATGAGTTCGCGAATGATCCACATGGCGTTGATCGACGTGCTCGCGACAGGCGTGACGCTGCGCCGAGGCGAGTCGTTCCTGCCTCATCTCAAGAAGATCAAGGAGAGCCTGCGGCCGACCAAATTCCCGCCGAAGGATAAGTGACGACAGTCTCTCGGCCTTCGAGTCACCGGGCAGCCAGACGTCCATCAACATGGATAACCACACGCGGCTTAATGCCGATGCGCTCATGCGGTTATCATGGCCGCCTTCTGAAATCATCGAGGCCCGTTTCCCATGCGCTGGATGTTTGCCCTGGTTCTGTCGATCGGCTGTTCGCTCGCCCATGCCGACGAGACTTTCCGCTTCACGGCCATCCCCGATGAGGACCAGTCTCGCCTGGTCGAACGCTTCTCCAAGGTTGCCGATTACCTCTCGGATCGGCTCGGCGTCGATGTCGAATACGTTCCCGTCACGTCCTATGGCGCCGCGGTCACCGCCTTCCGCAACGACCAGGTACAGCTTGCCTGGTTCGGCGGCCTCTCCGGCGTCCAGGCCCGCCAACTGGTGCCCGGCTCGCAAGCCATCGCCCAGGGCAAGGAAGATGCCGAGTTCGTGAGCTACTTCATCGCCAATACCGCCACCGGCATCGAGCCGCAGCAGGAAGCGCTGCCCGAATCCGTGGCCGGCCACTCGTTCACGTTCGGCGCCAAGACCTCGACGTCCGGTCGCCTGATGCCGGAGCACTTCATTCGCCAGCGCTTCGACGAGGCTCCCGAGCAGGTCTTCTCCCGCGTGGGCTTCTCCGGTGATCACACGCGCACCATCGCGCTGGTGGAATCCGGCACCTACGATGTCGGCGCGGTGAACTTCACCGTCTGGCAGGCTGCCGTCGAGGATGGGCGCGTCGATACCGACAAGGTCGAAGTGATCTGGGAATCGCCGACCTATCCGGACTATCAGTGGACGCTGCGCGGCGACGCCGACGAGCGTTACGGCAAAGGCTTCACGCAGAAGGTGCAGCAGGCACTGGTCGACATGACCGATCCGGCACTGCTGGAGAGCTTTCCGCGCTCGGGCTTCATTCCGGCCAGCAACGATGACTACGGCCCGATCGAGTCGGTCGGGAAGTCCATCGGCCTGCTGCGCTGAGACCCATGCCGCTACTGACTTTCGATAGCGCCGACCTGGGCTACGGGACGCAGGTGGTGCTGCCGGCGTTGACGCTCTCCCTGGAAGCCGGCGAGCGCGTGGCGCTACTGGGTCAGAGCGGCGCCGGCAAGTCGACGCTGCTTGCCGAGATTCGTCGCCGGCTGGGCAATACCGCCGCCTGGTGCCCGCAGGGACACGGGCTGGTGCCACTGCTCTCGGTCTATCACAACATCTATATGGGGCAGCTCGAACGGCACGCCGCGCTGAGCAACCTCTTCAACCTCCTCAAGCCTCGTCGCCAGGCGTGGCAGACCATCGAAGCCCTGGCTGACGAGCTGGGCCTCGAAGGATTGCTGCGCCGCCCCGTGGCGCAGCTTTCCGGCGGTCAGCGCCAGCGGGTCGCGATCGCCAGAGCGTTCTACCAGCAGCGCGAGGTCTTCCTTGGCGACGAACCGCTGGCCAGCGTCGATCCTCATCAGGCGCTGCGACTGCTGGAGCATATCCAGACTCGCCATGCCTCCAGCGTCATCGCCCTGCACCAGCATCGGCTGGCGCTAGCGCATTTCGATCGGGTCATCGGCCTGCGTGACGGTCGGATAGTCCTGGATGCCCCAGCGCGAGAGCTGACGCTCGCCCAGCTGGACGCGCTTTATCCGGATGCGAGGAAATCGAGTCGCGGGACCGAGGTAGATGCCACGACATGAGCGCGCCTCCCGGACTGCTGCAAGGCAATAGCCCTGGACTCACTCTGGCACGCCGCTCGCTGGCGCTGATTCTGCTGTGCCTGCTGCTGCTCCCCTTCGCCGACCTGCGGATCGTCGCCGTCGATCCGTGGGGGGAAGTGTGGCGAATGGCGCAAGGTTTCGTCCGGCCCGACTTCGTCGCGCTGGAAAGCCCGCTTCGAGCGATCGCCCTGACCGTCAGCGTCGCGCTATGGGGAACCCTCATCGGCGCCGTGCTCGGCTTCCCGCTGGCGCTGATCTTTCATCGCTCGCGGCTCGTGCGCGCCTTCTGCGCCTTCATGCGCGCCATCCATGAGCTGTTCTGGGCGCTGCTGTTCCTGCAGGTCTTCGGCCTCTCCGCGGTCACCGCGCTCGCCGCGCTGGCGATCCCCTACGCCGGGATCTTTGCCAAGGTCTACGCAGAGATTCTGGAACTCACGCCGAAAGCCCCGACGGAGGCGCTGCCTGCCGGCACCGACCGGCTGTCCCGCTTTCTCTATGCCGAGCTGCCGCTGGTCTGGGAACGGCTTGCCAGCTACACCCGCTACCGTTTCGAATGCGCCATGCGGGCCAGCGTGCTGCTCGGCTTCGTGGGGCTGCCGACGCTCGGCTTCTATCTCGAGAGCGCCTTCCGCGAGGGGCGTTTCGGTGAAGCCGGGGCACTGCTGTGGCTCTTCTATGCCCTCGTCGCCACGCTGCCGTGGTGGGGGCATCGCCGGCTGTTGTTACCGCTGCTGATCGGCGCGCTGTTCTTTCTGGGGCCGTGGCCCGATGTCGATGGCCATCTGCTATGGCGCTTCGTCAGCCATGATCTGTGGCCGGCACCGCTACTCGACGGGAACCTGGCCGGTCTGGGGTCGTGGCTGTCCAGCCTGCCGGACCTGCTGCCGGCCATCGGCAATACGCTACTGTTGGCATTGATGGGCACCGTCGGCAGCCTGGTACTGGCGCTGCTGTTGTGGCCGCTGGCCAGCTTTCACTTCGGCCACCCATGGCAGCGCTTCGGCGGCCGGCTGCTGCTGGTCGTATTGCGCTCGACGCCGGAACTGATGCTCGCCTTCATCTTCCTGCTGATGCTGGGGCCTTCGATGCTGCCGGCCTGGCTCGCCCTGGCCCTGCATAACGGCGCGCTGATCGCCTTTCTGGTCGCACGCCACGCCGACGGCCTGACGATCGGCATGGCGGATCTGCCGGCCTCCGGACGCTACGCCTACGAACTGCTGCCGCGCCTTTACCCCAACCTGCTGGCACTGCTCTGCTATCGCGCGGAAGTCATCATGCGCGAAACCGCCCTGCTCGGCATGCTGGGTGTCGCCACGCTGGGCTTCTACATCGACTCCAGCTTCCAGTACCTGATGTTCGATCAGGCCTTCTTTCTGCTGCTGGTCACCGCCGGCCTCAACATCGCCATCGACACCATCTCCCGCCGTTTCCGGCCTCGCGACGTCCCGCTCGACGATCCCTGTAGTCGCTAGGGGCCGGTTTGTGGGCCAACGCCCGTCGATATTTGATCTGTATCAAGTTCAACCGAGGAAACCGAGGGTAGGCTTATTCAGGCCCAAGGGATCGTCCTCCCGGGGTGCGTCGAACCCCGGTTCGGCGCTCTGATGCCCTCCGCCCATGGCGCCACCCTCCTTCAGAATGCATAAAGCTTGCACCGCGCTGACCTTATTTTCCGTTATGATGCGTAAAGTTGCAGCAATACGGATCGTTGAAACGACGCCATGACGGACCTTTACCTACAGGATTGGCGAGCCTGGACACCTCACCGCGAAACCGACGGGGAATCCCGGCTCGACACGCGTGACAAGCCTGCCGGCAAGGCCATTCCCTCGATGTTGCGGCGCCGTCTCAACCTGCTCGGACGCGCGGTTTGCGACATGCTCTTGGACCTCGATCCCAGTGCAGACGCCATCGTGCTTCACGCCTCTCGTCATGGCGACGGCGAGCGCACGCTGGAGATGCTGTACGGCTTGACTGAAGGCGAGCCGCTGTCGCCGGCGCGTTTCGGCCTGTCGGTACACAATGCCATCGCCGGCGTCTACTCGATCGCCAGCGGCAATCGACGCAGCCAGCAGGCGATCGCAGCCAGCGGCGGCGAGTGGGCCGCCTTGATCGCCGAGGCGCGCGGCTATCTCGCCGACGACCATTCGAGCGTCGTGGTCGTTTTCAGTGACCAGCCCGTTCCTCGACGCTTCGCCGCCTACGCGCCGGAATCCTGCTCGGCAGCCGTTGCCCTTCGAATCGGCCAGGCCCCGGCCCCCGATGCACGACGACTCTCGGAAACCTCGGTCACGGTGGAGACGCCGACCTTGCAGCCACTCGACATCATCGACTGGCTGATGGACAAGCGTGCGACCGTGGCGTGTCCCATGAGCCGCCGTGGTTGGCAACTCGCCAGCGTTCGGCCATGATCCGCAGCCCATGACATGACGTTTACCGCATGACATTTCCCGAGGCCGAAACGACAGGCCTGCACGCCGGACGCCACCGGCAACGCGCCCGATGCGGGATCGAGCGCCCGCAACTGATAATGAACGAGTGACAAGGACGACCAAGACCGATGGCAACGACAGCGCTGGAACACGAACTCAAAGAGATGATCATCGAGACCCTGGAACTGGAGGATGTCACGCCGGATGACATCGACCCCGACGAGCCGCTGTTCGTCGAAGGGCTGGGGCTCGACTCCATCGATGCGCTGGAACTGGGGCTCGCGCTGCAGAAGCGCTATGGCATCACGCTGGAGTCCGAAGCGGAATCGTCGCGCCAGCATTTCGCCAACCTGCGAAGCCTGGCGGCACTGGTCGAATCGCGTCGCCAGAAATGAACCCGGCGGTGTCCTCTTGATTCCGTCAGCGCCTGCCCAGGGCCGCAACCGCCTCCTGTGGGCCGCAGCGGGTCTCGTTGGCCTGCTCTGGCCGCTGGTGGTGCATTATCTGCTGCCGCACTACGGTGCCTGGCCCTTGCTGATCGCGCTCGCCGCCATCGCCTGGTGGCGCCTGCCGCCGGCACAGCGCCGCTGGGGCTGGGGCCTGCTGCCGCTGCTCCTGCTGTTGATGATGACCGACAGTGCCGAGCTGGGGCTTCGCCTGTGGCCGGTGGTGGTGAACCTCGCCCTGCTGCTGCTCTTCTCCCACGGACTGCGTCACCCGCCAACGCTGATCGAGCGACTCGCCCGTCGCCAGGAACCGGATCTGCCGCCTCATGCCGTACGCTATACCCGCCGAGTCACTCAGGCCTGGTGCGTGTTCTTCGTGCTCAACGGCAGCGTGGCGCTGATCACCGCGATCCATGCCGATCTCGACGTCTGGGCCTGGTACAACGGCGGCATCGTCTACGCGCTGATGCTTGCGATGTTCCTGGGCGAATGGTGCATCCGCCAGCGCGTCAAGCGCCGGGCCGCAGCGCATGACGAGAGAATGCATGACGCAGCAGGACACGACGAAAAGAGGCCGCATGACGTTTCGTGAATTGAGCGCGCGCCCATGGCGCCATCGCCCTCTTTCGGAGCCCTTCGCCTGGCTACCGCCGGAGGGCAATACGCCCGCGCGCTGGTTCAGCGTCGGCGAGTGGCACGGACGGATCGGCGCCTGGCAGCAACAGCTGCTCGACACGCCCAACGACAGCGACAGCTGGCGACTCTACGAGCCGGATCCGATCGAATTCGGCGCCGCCCTGATCGCGATCTGGGAACGCGGCGACCGCGTCGTCCTGCCGGCGGACAACCAGCCGGAAACGCTATCGGGCCTGCGCGACGCGGGCGTCGTTCTGGGATCGAGCGGGCAGACGCCGGAACAGATGCCGTCGACAAGGCTCCCGAGCCGACCGCCTCGGTGGTCCTCCGAACCGCTGCCCGCCGTCGCCGTTTCGCTCTATACCTCCGGCTCCAGCGGCGATCCGCAGCGGATCGACAAGCGTTTCGACCAGTTGGATGCCGAACTCGCCACCCAGGCATCGCTCTGGCCCCTGCGCGGCCAACTGGTGGTCAGCCAGGTCAGCCACCAGCATATCTACGGACTACTGTTCTCGATCCTGCGTCCGCTCTGCGAGGCCAGCCCCTTCTCGGCGCAGCCTTGCCGCTACCCGGAGACCCTGCATACCTGGCTGCGGTGCTGTAAGACGGAAGGCCGCCGGATCGTTCTCGTCAGCGCCCCACCGGCACTGTCGCGGCTACCGGAAGCGCTCGACTGGCAGCCGGAGCGCGCCGTCCTGGAGACCATATACAGCTCCGGCGCGCCGTTATCGAAGGGTGCCAGTGACCAGGTCTTCGAGCGGCTCGGCAAGCCGGTTCACGAGATCTACGGCAGCTCCGAGACCGGCGGCATCGCCTGGCGCGTTCAGCAGCGCGGTTCGGCGTGGACCGCCCTGCCCGGCGTCGAGGTGCGTCATGACGAGGAGAGTCGCCTGTGGCTGCGCTCTTCCCATCTGGAGACGCCGAACCAGTGGCAGCGCCAGGCCGACCTGATCGCGCCGACCGATGACGGGTTCGAGCTGCTGGGCCGGGCCGACCGCATCGTCAAGATCGGCGGCAAGCGACTCTCGCTGACGGCCATGGATCGCGCCCTCGCCACGCTGCCCGGCGTCGAACGGGCGACCACCTGGACACTGCAGCGGCGCGACCTGCGGCTGGCCGCGGTCATCCAGCTGTCACCCGACGCGATGCCACATGACCACCGACAGCGTCGCGAAACGGTGAAACGGCTGCGCAGGGCACTCGCCGCGCGCTTCGAGACCCCGGCGCTGCCCCGCTACTGGCGCTTCGTCGATCACTGGCCCACCAACACCCAGGGCAAGCTGAGCGCGGAGATTCGTCAGCGGCTGTTTCAGGATCTGGAAGACCGACGCGCACCGCGCTGGCTGGGCGAGCGCCCGCACGAGAGCGGCTGGCGCATCATTCTGGAAGTGCCCGAGCACTGCATCTATGTCGACGGTCACTTCGACGGCCAGCCCGTCCTCCCCGGCATCGCGCTGGTACACTGGGCGATGCAGCAGGCGCGCCGGCTGTTCGCCATTGACGCCGATTTCAGCGGCCTCGAGCGGCTGAGATTCCCGCAGCCGCTGCTGCCCGGCGACCGCTTCGAGATGACGCTCGAGCATCGCCAGGACGACGCCGGGGCGAGCCTGCGCCTCGAGTGCGACAGCCAGCGCGGCAAGCACGTCAGCGGCCGCATCGCGCTAACGGCCCGGCAAGAGCTGAAGAGGTAGTCGATGTCGAGTGAAGATACCGCCCGCATCGCGGTGCTGGTCCCCGTCTACAACCACGCCGAAGCCATCGGCCAGACGCTGGCGCGGCTCCGGCTGCTGGACCTGCCGATCATCCTGATCGACGACGGTAGCGACGCCCACTGTGCCGGCGTGCTGGACGATCTCGCCCGCGATCCACAGGTGGACCTGGTCAGGCTGCCCGTCAATCGCGGCAAGGGCGCCGCCATCCGCGCAGGGCTGGCGCGAGCCGCCGAGCGCGGGCTCACCCACGTGCTCCAGGTGGACGCGGATGGCCAGCACGAGGCCAGCGACCTGCCGCCTTTCATCAAAGGGCTTCGCGCCGACGACGAGATCCTGCTGCTCGGCTATCCGCGGTTCGACGCCAGCGTCCCCAGACACCGTTTCTATTCCCGCTACATCACCCACTCGCTGGTGTGGCTGGCGACGCTGTCGTTCGACCTCCGCGATACCATGTGCGGGGTCAAGCTCTATCCGGTTGCCGCCGTCAATCGCCTGATCGCCGAACACCCCTGCGGGGACCGCATGGAGTTCGACAGCGAGCTGCCGGTGCGCTGGCACTGGCAGGGCGGGCGCGTCGGCAATCTGCCGGTGCGGGTGCACTATCCGATCGATGGCGTCTCCCACTTCAAGCTGTGGCGAGACAACGTGCTGCTGGCCCGCATGCATCTGCGTCTGGCGCTCGGCATGCTCGGACGTCTTCCCATCCTCTTGCGACGCCGCCAGGAAACGCCTTCATGACACCGATCAGCAGCAATCCCAATCACTGGTCGAGAATTCGCGAAACCGGCACCGCCGGCGGCATTCGCGCCATGGTCTGGATCCGGCGCAAGCTGGGCCGGCTACCGTTCCAGATCATGCTGCTATTGGTGATCGTCTACTACTACATCGCCCACGGTCTGCACCGACGCGCTTCTCATACCTACCTGACCAGGCTGTGGCGGCATCTTCACGGTCAGCCCCCCAGCCATCTGACCTGGCTGAGCCTGCGCCACTTCCGCAGCTTCGGCCAGAGCCTGATGGACAAGATCGACGCCTGGAGCGGCATCCCGCCGGCGCTCAGCTTCGAGGGCGACACTCGAGAGCGCTTTCGCCAGGCGGTCGCCGGCGGACGCGGGGGCATCATGCTCGTCTCCCATGTCGGCAACATGGAGATCTGCACCGCGATGAGCGACATGCAGGACGATTTCCGCGCGACGCTGCTGATGCACACCCGTAACGCGCAGCAGTTCGACGAAGTCCTCGCTCGCTCGACCCACCGCGAGAATCCGCCGGAGATCATCGAGGTCAGCGAGATCACCCCGACGACGGCGATGAAGCTGGGCCGCCGGATCGCGGAAGGTGGTTTCGTGGTCATCGCCGCCGACCGCGTGCCGATCAGCGACAGCGGCCGCGCCCGTACCCTGCCCTTTCTGGGCCACCCGGCACGATTCCCGGAGGGGCCGTTCTGGCTGGCCAGCCTGCTGCGCTGTCCGGTCTACACCATCGGCTGCTTTCGCGAGGCCAAGGGCTACCGCGTCGATTTCGACCACTTCGACGATACCAGCGAACTGAGCCGCCGGGATCGGGCAGCTTGGATCGACAGCGCCATGCAGCATTATGTCGACTGGTTGACACGGCAATGCGAGAAGACGCCGCTGCAGTGGTTCAACTTCTTTCCCTTCTGGCTGGATTGCGACGACGCCCACCCGGACGCCGGCTCCGAGGACGGGCGACCCGCCGGCTGACCCTCGCCACTCGAGACCTGAAACCCCAAAAGGACTTCCGCATGCCGCTTCGCCGATGGTTGATCACGCTTCTGCTTCTACTGGCGCCATTGAGCGCCCAGGCCTTCGATCTGGACGACCTGCAACGCCAGCTCGCCGCCACCCCGGCATTGGCAGGCAGTTTCGAACAGCAGCGCGAACTGGCGGATCTCGATAGCTCTCTCACCAGCCGGGGCACGTTCCTCTTCGAGCGCGGCAAGCGCGTCGTCTGGCAGCTCGAAACCCCGGTCGAGGAGCGCATCGAGCTCACCCCGGAAGCGATCACCAATGGCAGCGGCGAAAGTGCGCCCCCCGGCGGCGAACAGGTGGCCCAGCTGTTCCTGCAACTGCTGGAAGGGGACTGGCAGGCGCTGGAGTCGCGCTTCACGCTGGCGCTCTCCGGCGATCAGGATGCCTGGCAGGTCGCGCTGACCCCGAAAGAAGCGGCGCTGCGTGAACGTATCGCCGGAATCACCCTGCAGGGTGATCGCACCATCGATCGTCTCGACATGCGCACGCCGAATGGCGACCGGCTCGAGGTTCGTCTGTTCGACCAGCACCCGCTGAACGGTTCATGAGCCGCGCAGGCTATCGCCGGCTCGGCTGGCTCTGGTTCGCGGTTCTGGCGCTCTGCACCATCTGGCTCGGATGGATGCTGCGCCACGGATTGCCCGCCGATACCGACCTCACCGCGCTGCTGCCCGCCGATCGGCAGGCGCCGCTGATCGAGCAGGCGGACCGCGAACTGGGACGCGGCTTCGAGAATCGCTTCCTGCTGCTGCTCGGCGACGACGAGCGCGTCACGACGACCCGGGCATTGGGGCAGGCGTTGCAGACGCTGGTCGACGACTGCCAGCTTGCGGCCATCGACTGGCGCGAGCTGGATCTGGCCGATGCCGATCCTCACGACTGGATGGGCCAGTGGCGCTATCGCCTGCTGACACCGGAATGGCAGGAAACCATCGATCGCGGCGACGCCGGCACGCTGGTGGAGCCGGCGCTGCGCCGGCTGTTCTCGCCGACGGCACGCCCGGACCCCGTCGCCGACCCTTTCGGCCTGCTGGATACCTGGCTTGCACGCCTGCCCGGCAGCCCCATCGGGGCCGCCGATGGCCTGCTGACGCTGGGTCGCGACGGCCGACAGTGGAGCGTGCTGATCGGCGAACTCGAGGGCTCGCCCTACGACCAGCCGATGCAGAACGCTCTGCACGCGACGCTCGAGCAGTTCCAGCAGCAGCATCCCGACGCCGAGCTGCTGCGCTCCGGCCTGGTGTTCCACGCCGCCGCCGGCGCGCGCCAGGCGAAGCACGAGATGTCCACCATCGGCGCGGCCTCCCTGCTCGGGGTGCTGCTGATCATCGGGTTCGTCTTTCGCTCGCCCCGGGTGCTGCTGCAACTGATGGTGCCACTGCTGGCCGGCTCGCTGTTCGCGCTGACATTGACCCTGGGTTTCTTCGGCCGCCTGCACCTGCTGACGCTAGCCTTCGGCGCCAGCCTGATCGGTATCGCCATCGATTATGTGCTGCACCTGCAGTGCGATCGCGCCATCACCGGCGCCGGGTTCCGCCTGCGCCGGCTGCTGCCGAGTCTCGCGCTGGGCCTGATCTCGAGCGTCGTCGCCTACGTGGCGCAGGCGCTGACACCGATGCCGGGATTGCGCCAGATGGCCGCCTTCGCCGCCTTCGGCCTTGTCGGTGCCTGGCTGACGGTCGTGCTGTGGCTGCCTCGCTTCACGCTTCATGCCAGCCCGTTCACCGCACGTCTGGCGACACGCTGGTGGCGGCTGTGCCAACCTCGCTGGCGGTTGCCGCCCTGGCTCGCCCTGATCGGCGCCGTCGTGCTGGTCGTCATCTGCGCCGTCCGCCTGACCAGCGACGACAGCCTGGAGCTGCTCAACCCCTCGCCGGCGGCGCTGATGCAGGACGAGCAGCGGGTACAGCAACTGCTCGATCGCGATACCGGCAGCCGTTACTTCCTGGTTCAGGCCGAGGATACCCAAACGCTGCTGGCCCGGCTCGACTCGCTCGACACCGCGCTCGATCGCGCCATTGCCGACGGGCTCGAAATCGACTTTCAATCGCTGGCCGACGCAGTGCCGACGGCAGCGCAGCAGCAGGCCAACCTGGCAAGGGTGCGTTCCCTCTATGGCGAGCCATTAGACGATCTGATCCGGCGCGCCGGATTACCGGCCGAGGTGGCCGAGAAAGCCAGGGCGCGGCTCGACACCTCTGCCCCGCTGACCGTGTCCGACTGGCTGGACACGCCGCTGGGGCAGTACCAGCAGCGGCTATGGCTGGGCGAGACACCGGAGGGCGGCGTCGCCGCGATGGTGGTCGTCTCCGGGGCCAGAGACGCCGAGACCGGGCGCACCCTGCAGGCAGTGGCCGAGGCCGTGGGCGGCCCGCAAGCCAGGGTCGAGTATGTCGATCGGGTCGACCGGATCGGCGCCTTGCTCGGCGAGCTGCGCCGCCATACCGCGCTCTGGGTCGTGCTGGCGATGGCGTTGATGACGCTGGCGCTGGTGTGGCGGTATCGGCGCCGCGCGTGGCGCGTGATCGTGCCGCCCTTCGGTGCCACCCTGATCGTGCTGGCGGCCTTCGCCCTTGGCGGCGTCCCGCTCAATATCTTCAACCAGTTGGGCCTGCTGCTGGTCTTGGGGATCGGGCTGGATGCCGGCATCTTCAACGTGGAGCACGCCAGACAGCCATCCGCCTGGCTCGCGATCACGCTGTCGACCCTGACCAGTCTGCTGGCGTTCGGCATGCTCGCCTTCAGTGCCACGCCGGCGCTGCACTATCTGGGTCTGACCTGCCTGATCGGGCTGGCCAGCGTGTGGGTTCTGGTTCCCTGGGTAAGACCTGTCGATCCAGACCGGATCCATCAACAGGAGAACGAACATGGCTGAAGTCGATCACGATGTCATCGTCATCGGTGCCGGGCCGGCCGGGGCCGCGGCCGCCGCACGCCTGGCAGCCTTCGGCCGACGCGTGCTGGTGGTCGAGCGCAGCCACTTTCCCCGCTTTTCCATCGGCGAAAGCCTGCTGCCGCAGTGCATGAGTCATCTCGAGGAGGCCGGTCTGCTGGAGAGCGTCCTGGCCGCCGATTACCAGCCCAAGAATGGCGCCGCGTTCACCCGCGACGGCCTGGAGACGGCAATCGACTTCCGCGAGAAGTTCACCCCGGGCTGGGGCACCACGTTCCAGGTCGAACGCGCCGATTTCGATCATCGGTTGATCGATGGCGCCCGCGACCAGGGTGCAGAGGTCGAATTCGGCGTTACCGTCACCGCGTTCCGGGCCGACGACGACCGCCCGCAGGTCGACGTGGTCGATGAATCCGGCAACGCCCGCACGCTGACCGCCCGATTCGTGCTCGACGCCAGCGGCTATGGCCGTGTGCTGGCCCGGCTCGAGCATCTCGAGCGCGACGCGCGTCAGGATCCCCGCACGGCGCTGTTTACCCACGTCGAGGCCTACCCTGCGGATTCGAGCCACGATCGCGAAAAGATCCTGATCGGCGTGCATCCCGACGATGCCGGCATCTGGTACTGGCTGATCCCGTTCCGGCACCAGCGTGCCTCGGTAGGTGTGGTCGGCGAGACCGAGCGCCTCGAAGCCTACGGCGCCACCCCGGCAGCACGATGGCAAGCGCTGATCGATGCCGAACCCCGTTTCCGCCAGCTCCTCGAAGGCGCTCGGCCCACGCGTGCAGTGGGCGAGCTCAGCGGCTACTCCGCCGATGTGACACGTCTGCACGGCCCCGGCTATGCGCTGCTGGGCAATGCCGGCGAATTCCTGGACCCGGTGTTCTCGTCCGGCGTGACCATCGCCCTGCGGTCGGCCAGCCTGGCGGCGCCGCTGGTCGACCGCCAACTGGGTGGCGATGCGATCGACTGGCATGCCGAGTTCGAGGTACCGCTGCGCGAGGGTATCGAGACGTTTCGCGCCTTCGTCGATGCCTGGTACGACGGCCGCCTGCAGACGATCATCTTCCATGCCGACGCGCCGAGCGACATCAAGAGGCGCATCAGTGCCATCCTGGCAGGATACGCGTGGGACCGAAGCAATCCGTTCGTCAGCGCATCGCGTCGTCATCTCGACACGCTCGCGGCCATCTGCGAAAGGCAGGCGGAGTCTTCGACGACACAGACCGAGACCCCACGGCCGCCCGCCCGGGCGACGGAGAACAGACCATGAAGCGCAGCCTGCGGCCGCTAGGGCTACTCTGTCTGGCGATGGTCCTGAGCGCCTGCAGCCTGACGCCGCCGGTATCACCGACGCCGCCCCTGGCCGCCGCGACCACCGCCGATACCTTGAAGAGTCGATTGACGTTCCAGCCTGACGAGGGCGAACCCCGTACGCTGATCGCCTTCATCCGCATCGATCCCGACCGACTGCGAGCCGTGCTGGTCACGCCGTACGGTCAGCGCGTGACGACGCTGGTCCGCGATGCCGACGGCGCGCGATTCGAGGCCGGCGACGCCCCGGGCGAATCGCCGCTGCCGATCCCGCCAGCGTGGCTGGCATCGCGCCTGGAGTGGAGCCTGTGGCCGCTCGACGCCTTGCGTGACGCCTTCGACGGAAGCGCCTGGCAGGTCGTCGACGACTCGGCGCATCGCGACATTCTCTATCGCGGCGAGCTGGCCGCCCGCATCACCCCGGTGCCGGACCGCGAACACGCCAGGACGCTGACCCTGGACGATCGCCAGGGCGACTATCGACTGACGATCGACCCGATGCAGGCGCGCGATGATGGAGAAGCGCCAATGGAGAAGAACTAATGCAGAAGAACGCTGACTCATGAGTGCTGTCTTTCCCTGTCGCCTGTCCCGCCCCGGCGTCGTCTGCTCGCTGGGTGACGATCTGGATGCGATCGCTCGCGCGCTCTTCGCTGGCGAGCGCGGCCTGACGACCAGCGATGCCTTCACTCCGGGCCGCCCCCTGCCCCTGGGCCGGGTCGTCGGCGAACTGCCGGACGTCACCGGCTGGCCGAAGAATCACCGCAGCCGCAACAATCGTTTGCTGGCGCTGGCGCTGGAACGGCTAGAGGCGGAAATCGAACCGCTGCTGACCCGGGTGCCCAGCGATCGGATCGGCGTGGTGATCGGCACCAGCACTTCCGGCATCGGCGAAACCGAGCTGGCGCTGGCCGCCAGCGGCCGTGAAGGGCCGCTGCCAGAGGACTTCGCCTACGCCCGCCAGGAACTGGGCGCGCCGGCACGTTTCATTGCCGAGCGGCTGGGCAGCGCCGGGCCCTGCTATTCCCTCTCCACCGCTTGCAGTTCCAGCGCCCGGGCGCTGGCCAGCGCCAGGCGTCTGCTCAAGAGCGGCCAATGCGACGCGGTGATCGCCGGCGGCGCGGATAGCCTTTGCCGCCTCACGGTCAACGGCTTCGCCAGCCTGGAAGCCGTCAGCGACGCGCCCTGCCTGCCCTTTTCCCGCCATCGCGACGGGATCAATCTCGGCGAGGCGGCGGCGCTGTTCGTGGTTACCCCGGAGGCCGGCGGCATCCAGCTTGCCGGCGTCGGCGAGAGTGTCGATGCGCACCACATCTCGGCTCCGCGTCCCGACGGCAGCGGCGCCGCCGAGGCCATGCGCCAGGCAATGGCGATGGCCGGACGCGATCCGGCGGAGATCGACTACCTCAACCTCCACGGCACCGGCACACCGCTCAACGACAGCATGGAGGCCGCGGCCGTCGCGACGCTGTTCGCCACGCCCCCGGCTTGCAGCTCGACCAAGGCGCTGACCGGCCACACTCTGGGCGCGGCCGGTGCACTTGAGGCGGCGTTCTGCTGGCTGGCTCTGGATCGCGGCCATCTGCCGATACACGTCTTCGACGATGACTACGACCCGGACATTCCCGCCCTGCCATTGGTGACGCAAAACGCCACGCCGGCGCGCCCGCTGTGTCATGCCCTGAGCAACAGCTTTGCCTTCGGTGGCAACAACGCCAGTCTGCTGCTGTCCCGGGCCGATTGAAGCGCCGGCTTGCCCGGAAAGAGAAACGCAAGAACGACGACGGAATTCCCTTGACTGCATCCGATACGCCTTCGCTCCCCTGCCCCGTCGCGCCACTGGTCCCCCACGCTAGAGGGATGTGCCTGCTGACGCAGCTGGTCGAGGTCCACGAAGAGGGGGCGACTGCCGAAACCGTGACCCGGCGCGACGATCTGTTCGCCGAGCCCGACGGCATCCCGGCGTGGGTCGGCGTCGAGTGGCTGGCTCAGGCCGTCGCCGCCTGGGCCGGTTTCCGGGCCGCCGCATCGGGCGAGGCACCGGCCCCGGGTCTGTTGCTGGGCGCCAAACGCTATCGTGCGCGCGTGCCGGTCTTCGATTTCGACCATCGGATCCGTGTCACCGTCACCATCGACTTCGTCGCCGACAATGGCATCACCCAGGTCAGCGGCGCCCTGCATGCCATCGACAAGCACGCCACGGCGGTGCCGGACGATGCCGAGCCGCTGGCTCGCGGCAGCCTGACGCTCTATCGCCCCGCCGCGATGCCGGCACTGAACGGCGCCTGACGCCCTGACTTCACCATTCGCAGCTCTGCGCTCGAGGCCCCATGGAAGAACGACATCCCGAGACGATTCTGGTCACCGGCGCCAATCGCGGCATCGGCGAAGCGATCGCCAGACGCCTGGCCAGCGACGGTCACGATCTGGTACTGCACTGCCGGCGCCCCGGCGACGACATCGACGCGGTCAAGGCCGCAGTGGAAGCCGAGGGACGCCAGGCGCGCATCGTCCACTTCGACGTCGCCGAGCGGGAAACCGTCAAGGCGGTGCTGGAGGCGGACATCGCCGAGCACGGCTGCTACTACGGCGTGATCTGCAACGCCGGCATCACCGCGGACAAGCCCTTTCCCGCGCTGACGGGCGAGGACTGGGACAGCGTGCTGCGAACCAATCTGGACGGTTTCTACAACGTCCTGCATCCGCTGGTCATGCCGATGATCCAGCGGCGCCGGCCCGGACGTATCGTCGCGCTCTCGTCGATGTCCGGATTGATAGGCAATCGCGGCCAGGTCAACTACAGCGCGGCCAAGGCTGGGATCGTTGGCGCCAGCAAGGCGCTGGCCGTCGAGCTGGCCAAGCGCCGCATCACAGTCAATTGCGTCGCGCCGGGGTGGATCGAGACGCGCATGACCGATGAGCTGCCCCGCGACGAGATTCGCAAGCTGATTCCCATGCAGCGCACCGGGACCGCCGAGGAAGTCGCCGGCACCGTGAGCTTTCTCTGCTCGGCGGATGCCGCCTACATCACGCGTCAGGTGATCGCGGTGAACGGCGGCATGTATTGATCGCTCGTTCCAGCACCGAGCTGAACGGTTCATGCCTCCGGCAAGGTGTTCGTCCGGCCGCCCGGCAACGAGGCGGCTCGAAACACGGGGCTGATCGAGTCCCGCCGATCCAGTCCCATCATAGCAGCGGGCATCACTCCGGCTCGCGGGGCTCCCGGACGGGCGGTGTCATCACTGCCGGTTGACGAGCCGCCAGCTCGGCGACGGCGATCTCCAGCAGAACCACGGCCAGCTCACTGACATTGACGTTACGTTTGCTGGCCTCGGTCGCCAGTAGTCGATAGGTGGAATCGCTGAGGTGGTTGAGCACCAACCGGGCCATATGGGAGTCCTCGAGTGCCGGTTTCTGACACTGTAACGAGTTATCGACAGGTACTCAGGCTGAAATCACTAGACCTGAGGCATGATCCCCTCTAAGGCAGGCCGGCCGTCGACCCCGCGCCGTGCTGGACCCGGCCACGGCGTGGTAACCTTGCCCTTCACCGTACGACCCGGCATTTCGATGCCCCTCTGTGCCCCAAGAATCGACGGAGCTTCCGAGACACCATGCAGGACGTGGCCTCCAGCAAGAGCACTCAGCATACGCCGATGATGGCGCAGTACCTCAAGATCAAGCGCGAGCATCCTGACGTACTGCTCTTCTACCGGATGGGCGATTTCTACGAGCTGTTCTTCGATGATGCCAAGCGGGCATCGCGGCTGCTCGACATCACGCTGACGGCGCGCGGCCAGTCGGCGGGCAAGCCCATCCCCATGGCCGGCATTCCTTACCACAGTGCCGAGTCCTACCTGGCCCGGCTGGTGAAGTCCGGCGAATCGGTGGCGATCTGCGAGCAGATCGGCGATCCCGCTACCTCCAAGGGGCCGGTCGAGCGTCGCGTCGTGCGTATCGTCACGCCGGGCACGCTGCACGACGAGGCGCTGCTGGATGCCGGGCGCGACAACCTGCTGGTGGCTCTGCACCAGACGGGCAACTGCTGGGGGCTTGCCTGGCTCGAACTCTCCAGCGGCCGCTTCAGCGTGCTCGAGGTCGAAGGCGAAGCCGACATGCTGGCCGAGATCCATCGCCTGCAGCCCGCCGAACTGCTCGCCGCCGAGAGCCTCGACCTGCCGCCCTCGCTGGCCACCCGAACCGGCCTGCGCCGCCAGAACGACTGGCACTTCGATCTGGAGACCGCCCACCGGCTGCTGTGCGACCAGTTCGAGGTCGCCGATCTGCGGGGATTCGGTTGCACGCATCTCGAGACCGCGCTGATCGCGGCCGGCGTACTGATCGACTACGCGCGGGATACCCAGCGGTCGCGCCTGCCGCATGTCACCGCGCTGGGCGTCGAGAGCCGCGACGAATCCGTGGTGATCGATGCCGCCAGCCGGCGCAATCTCGAGATCGACATCAACCTCGGCGGCACCGGCGACAACACCCTGGCCAGCGTACTCGACACCACCGTCACGCCGATGGGCTCGCGGCTGCTCAAGCGCTGGCTCAACCGCCCGCTGCGGGATCGCGCCCAGATCGGCGGGCGCCAGGCCGCCGTGCAACTGCTGCTGGACAATGACCAGTACCTGCTGATTCGCGAGCCACTCAACGAGGTCGGCGACGTCGAGCGCATCCTGGCCCGCGTGGCGCTGCGCAGCGCCCGGCCGAGAGATCTGGCCCGCCTGCGCGATGCGCTCAACGTGCTGCCGGCGCTCCAGGGCGACCTGCAGCGCATCGAAGGCGAAAGCGCACTGGACGATCTCGCCCGTCATATTCATCCCTATCCCGAGCTCGCCGAGACGCTCACCCAGGCGCTGATCGACAACCCGCCGGTAGTGATCCGGGACGGCGGCGTCATCCGCGAGGGTTTCGATGCTGAACTCGACGAGTATCGCGGCCTGGCCGAGCACGCCGGCGATTATCTGGTCCAGCTCGAAGTCCGTGAGCGCGAACGCGCCGGCCTGCCCGGTCTCAAGGTCGGCTACAACCGGGTCCACGGCTACTACATCGAGATCCCCCGCGCCCAGGCGCGCGAGGTGCCGGCGGACTACATTCGTCGCCAGACGCTGAAGAATGCCGAGCGTTTCATCATCCCCGAGCTCAAGGAGTTCGAGGACAAGGCGCTCTCCGCCAAGTCCCGCGCGCTGGCACGGGAAAAGCTGCTCTACGAGAGCCTGATCGACACCCTCAATGCCGATCTCGACGCGCTGCAGGCCACCGGCCGGGCGCTGGCGGCGCTGGACGTTCTCTGCGCCTTCGCCGAGCGTGCGCAAAACCTGGAGTTCGTACGTCCTCGACTGTTGGAAACCCCCGGCTTCAATATCGTCGGCGGCCGCCATCCGGTGGTCGAGCAGGTCAGCCAGCATCCATTCGTGCCCAATGACCTGCGTCTCGACGAGGATCGCCGCATGCTGGTGATCACCGGCCCCAACATGGGCGGCAAGTCGACCTACATGCGTCAGGCGGCGCTGATCGCTCTGCTCGCCCATACCGGCAGCTTCGTGCCGGCGGACAGCGCCGAGATCGGCCCGGTGGACCGGATCTTTACCCGTATCGGTTCCAGCGACGATTTGGCCGGCGGGCGCTCCACCTTCATGGTGGAGATGACCGAGACCGCCAGCATTCTCCACAACGCCACCTCGGAAAGTCTGGTGCTGATGGACGAGATCGGCCGTGGCACCAGCACTTTCGATGGCCTCTCGCTGGCGTGGGCCAGCGCCGAACACCTGGCGGCCCAGCGCGCCTTCACGCTGTTCGCGACCCACTACTTCGAGATGACCGCGCTGGCCGAACAGCAGGAGACGGTCGCCAACGTCCATCTGACGGCCGCCGAGCACAAGGATGGCATCGTCTTCATGCACCGGGTCGAGGACGGCCCCGCCAGCCAGAGCTACGGCCTGCAGGTCGCCCAGCTCGCCGGCGTGCCGCAGCGCGTGATCGCCCGTGCCCGCGACAAGCTGGCCAGTCTCGAGCAGCCCGCAGCCATGCCGGTCGCCACCGACGCCCGCACGCAGTCCGCCGGGCCGCAGCAGGCGGACCTGTTTGCCGCGACGCCGCACCCGGTACTGGAAGCGCTGGGGTCGCTGGACGTCGACTCGCTGACGCCGCGGGCCGCGTTGGACCTGCTCTATGCCTGGCGCGAGCAGTGCTGAATGGCCCGGTGGCTATAACACCATTCCTCGATGTTTCACGCCGCGGCTTGCCGACGCTGGCGCCACCCGCCTAAAATATGGCGCCATTCGAACAGCATGCGGCGGCACCGTGGAAACGGTGATTTCAACAACGTCTTCCTATCCGCCAATACCGTGACCAAGAGCTGTGACATAGAGCTTCGACTTAGGGCTGTGGCAAAACCAGTCACGTGGCCGGGCCGTCAATCAGGAGAGAACACCCATGACGTTCGTCGTCACCGAGAACTGCATCAAGTGCAAATACACCGACTGCGTCGAAGTCTGCCCGGTGGATTGTTTCTACGAGGGACCCAATTTCCTCGTCATTCATCCCGATGAGTGCATCGACTGTGCGCTCTGCGAGCCGGAATGCCCCGCGGAGGCGATCTTCTCGGAAGACGAGTTGCCCGAAGGCCAGCAGCAGTTCATCGAACTCAACGCCGAACTCGCCGAGGTGTGGCCCAACATCGCCGAACAGAAAGACCCGCCGGCGGACGCCAAGGAGTGGGATGGCAAGCCGAACAAGATCGAACTGCTCGAACGCTGATTTGCTATTGCGCTTGGCCATACTGTGTTGAAATCAATCTCAAAGTGCTCATTTACAACTCGTAAACTCCGCTTTTTAGATTGATTTCGCCTTGTCTGGTCTGCGCTCACGCTCGCTGCCTAAGAACGCAAGAAGGCCGCTCATTGAGCGGCCTTCTTGCGTTTCGATCGATCAGGCAGACATTACTGTCCTTTAATGGCCTTTAGGCCCGGATAGGCGGCCTTATCACCCAACTCCTGCTCGATCACCAGCAGGCGGTTGTACTTGGCGACGCGATCGGAGCGGCACAGCGAGCCGGTCTTGATCTGGCCGGCGGCGGTGCCCACGGCGAGATCGGCAATGGTGGTGTCTTCGGTTTCGCCGCTACGGTGGGAGATGACCGCGGTGAAGCCGGCATCCTGCGCCATCTTGATCGCATCCAGCGTCTCGGAAAGCGAACCGATCTGGTTGAACTTGATCAGGATCGAGTTGCCGATCTTCTCGTCGATACCGCGCTTCAGGATCCTGGTGTTGGTGACGAACAGATCGTCGCCGACCAGTTGGATCTTGTCGCCAAGCTTGTCGGTCAGCGCTTTCCAGCCATCCCAGTCCGACTCGTCCATGCCATCTTCGATGGAAACGATCGGATACTGGTCGCAGAGATCGGCCAGATAGTCGGTGAAGCCGGCGGCGTCGTAATGCTTGCCTTCACCGGCGAGATCGTAGGTGCCGTCCTTGAAGAATTCGCTGGAGGCGCAGTCGAGCGCCAGCGTGACGTCCTTGCCCAGGGTGTAGCCCGCGTCGCTGACCGCCTGCTTGATGACCGCCAGCGCTTCGGCGTTGGAGGAGAGGTTCGGCGCGAAACCGCCCTCGTCGCCGACCGAGGTGGAAAGCCCCTTGGCAGAGAGCACCTTCTTCAGCGAATGGAAGATCTCGGCGCCCGTGCGCAGCGCTTCGCGGAAGTTCGGCGCGCCCACCGGCTGGATCATGAATTCCTGGATATCGACGTTATTGTCGGCATGTTCGCCGCCGTTGAGGATGTTCATCATCGGCACCGGCATGGTGTACTGGCCCGGCTGGCCGTAGAGCTCGGCGATGTGGGCGTAGAGCGGCACGCCCTTCTCGGTCGCCGCTGCCTTGGCCGCGGCCAGCGATACGGCGAGAATCGCGTTGGCGCCCAGGCTTGCCTTGTTGTCGGTGCCATCCAGCGCCAGCATGGCGTCGTCGAGAGCGCGCTGATCGCTGGCGTCCATGCCCAGAAGGCGCTCGCGGATCTTGCCGTTGACGGCGTCGACGGCCTTCAACACGCCCTTGCCCAGATAGCGCGACTTGTCCCCGTCACGCAGTTCCAGCGCTTCGCGAGAGCCGGTTGAAGCACCGCTGGGCGCACAGGCGCTGCCCGTGATGCCGCCGCTCAGCGTGACCTGTGCCTGGACGGTGGGGTTGCCGCGGGAATCGAGTACTTCGAGGGCGCGGATATCAACGATCTCAGCCATGTTACGTCGTCCTGTCGGTTGAAAAATCAATGATCGAGGGTGAAGCGCCCGGCTCTTGCGCGGACTCCGGGCGCGATGATTCGGTCATGGTAGCAGTTCTGGAGCTTATCCAGCGTTGGCGGGTCAGGTCCAGCGTCTCCAACGATGGCGGGGGATGAATCGCTTCATCCCCCGCCGGTCATTCGATCACTCCTGATGCGCCATGCCATGCTGGCGCTGGCGTTGCGCCTTGTGCTCCAGCGCCGCATTGACGAAGCCGGTGAACAGCGGATGGCCGTCGCGGGGCGTAGAGGTGAACTCGGGATGGAACTGGCACGCCAGGAACCAGGGGTGGTCCGGCAGCTCGATCATCTCGACCAGCGACTGATCGCCGCTCTTGCCCGAGACGATCAGGCCCGCGGCTTCGAGCTGTTCGACAAACTGCTCGTTGACCTCGAAGCGATGACGGTGACGTTCGGTGATCGTGTCCAGACCGTACACCTCGTGCGCCCTGGAACCGGGCTTGAGTCGGCATTCCTGCCCGCCGAGACGCATGGTGCCGCCCAGGTCGGAGGCCTCGTCGCGCAACTCGATCTGCCCTTCCGGGTTGATCCATTCGGTAATCAGGCCGACCACCGGATGCTGGGTATCGCGGGTGAATTCGGTGGAGTTGGCGTCTTCCCAACCCGCCACGTGGCGCGCGAACTCGATCACCGCGACCTGCATGCCGAGGCAGATGCCGAGATAGGGAACGTCGTTCTCGCGCGCGAAGCGGGCGGCCTGGATCTTGCCTTCCACGCCGCGCTCGCCGAAGCCGCCCGGCACCAGGATGGCATCCTTGCCGGCCAGACGCTCGGTGCCGTGACGTTCGATCAATTCGGAATCGATGTACTCGACGTTGACCTTCACCCGCGTCTGGATGCCGGCATGGATCAGCGCCTCGTTGAGCGACTTGTAGGCGTCGAGCAGCTCCATGTACTTGCCGACCATGGCGATGTTGATCGTCTTGAGCGGATTGAGCTTGGCGTCGAGGACGTGGATCCACTCGGCCAGGTCCGCCTGCGGCGCCTCGAGGCGGAACTTGTCGCAGACGATATCGTCGAGACCCTGCTCATGCAGCATCAGCGGAATGCGATAGATGGTATCGGCATCCTGCAGCGGGATGACCGCACGCTCTTCGACGTTGGTGAACAGCGCGATCTTGCGCCGCTCGCTCTCCTCGAGCTCGACTTCGCTGCGGCAGATCAGGATATCGGGCTGGATACCGATCGAGCGCAGCTCCTTGACGCTGTGCTGGGTCGGCTTGGTCTTGGTCTCGCCGGCGGTCTTGATGTAGGGCACCAGCGTCAGGTGCATGAACAGCGCGCGGTTGGCACCCACTTCGCTGCGCAGCTGACGGATGGATTCCAGGAACGGCAGCGATTCGATGTCGCCGACGGTGCCGCCGATCTCCACCAGCGCCACGTCGTAACCTTCTCCCCCCTTGATCACACGATGCTTGATCTCGTCGGTGATGTGCGGAATCACCTGCACCGTACCGCCGAGATAGTCGCCACGGCGCTCCTTGCGCAGCACGTGCTCGTAGACCCGGCCGGTGGTGAAGTTGTTGCTCTGGGTCATCTTGGTACGGATGAAGCGCTCGTAGTGGCCCAGGTCGAGATCGGTTTCCGCGCCATCCTCGGTGACGAACACCTCGCCATGCTGGAACGGACTCATGGTGCCCGGATCGACATTGATGTACGGGTCCAGCTTGAGGATGGTGACCTTGAGGCCGCGGGCCTCGAGGATCGCAGCCAGCGAAGCGGAGGCAATACCCTTGCCCAGGGAGGACACAACGCCGCCGGTCACGAAGATATATCGTGTCATGGAAAACCTGTCGAATCGTGGTCGTAAAGCTCGTGAGAAAAGACCCGGGGGAGAAGTCGGGCCAGGATGGGACGTCAGATTACCAGACTCGATCGAAAGGCTCAATTTTGGATCGCGTGCCGCGCCGACATCCGGACGTCAGTTCGCCACCGCGCGCTGCAACGACTCCAGGCGACGATCCCGGATTCCCAGCGCATGCAGGTCGCCCACCGTGTTGTCGAGATACTCGCGACACGACCCCAGCACGCCGCGGCCGGTCCGTAGCAGATGCACTACCGTCTCGTCGGGCTGGCGACCGATATAGCGGTCGTGATGCGGGTTGATCACGAAGGCGATGCCCCAGATCGGGCCGACGTCCGTCTTCAGCTTGATCCAGCGCGGGCGGTAGGCGCCGGTCAGCATCTCGCGCCGCCACACCAGCGTCAGCTCGCGTTCGAGATTGTCACCGGGAACCCGCAGCGCGACGCCACGGCAGGAGCCGCCCGGCGCCAGCGCCAGCATCAGTCCGGGCGTATCTGGCGTGCCACGGCCGTGGTCGAGCTTGAGGCAGAAATCGCGATGGTAGCCGTAGAGGCGGCAGGTATGGCGTTCGTCGACCTCCACGCAAGGGTTCCAGATCAACGAGCCGTAGGCGAACAGATAGACACCGTCGCGACACTGCACGCCGGGCGGCGCCGAGGCCAGCACCTGATGGATCGAGCTTTGCAGCTCTTCGTGGCTCTTCAAGGCCACGTCGGGGTAGACGGCTTCGAAGTGGCGACGAATCAGATCCTGCTCCAGCACCTCGCGGGTCATGGCGATCGACTTTCCGGCGGAAGTCTCTTCTTCATCGACACTGATAGCGCTGGGCTGCGGCTCACTCATTGGGACTCTAATCTCGGGCGCGATCGATACGTTCATGGAAAACAAGGGTGATGGCATCGACGTGGCGATGCCATCACCCCAGACTAACGTCCAACGGGCGCAAAGCGAAGCGCTAGTTGGACGAGATGCAAACGTCAGATCGCGCGACCCCGCCCGCCTCCGGTGCCGTGACGCAGGACGAGATGCAGGAGGATCGCGCCAAACGTCGCCGTACCGATTCCGTCGAGCGTGAAGCCGCCGAAATCGATCGAGAAGTTGCCCGCGCCCAGCACCAGGGTGACCGCCGCGACGATCAGATTGGTATTTTCCCCCAGGTCGACCTGGTTCTGGACCCAGATGCGGGCGCCCGCAACCGCGATCAGGCCGAACACCACGATCGAAGCGCCGGCCAGCACCGGGCCGGGGATCGTCTGGATCAGCGCGCCGAAGCGCGGCGAGAACCCGAGCAGAATGGCAAATCCCGCCGCCGCGACGAAGATCAATGTCGAGTAGACCCGCGTCACCGCCATCACGCCGATGTTCTCGGCATAGGTCGTCACGCCGGTGCCGCCGGACGCCCCGGAGACCATCGTCGCCAGTCCGTCACCCAGGAAGGCCCGGCCGATATAGGGATCGAGATCGCGCCCGGTCATCGCTCCCACCGCCTTGATGTGGCCCAGGTTTTCCGCCACCAGGATGATCGCGACCGGGGCGATCAGCACCATGGCGTGCGGGCTGAACGTCGGGGCGGTGAACGCGGGCATCCCGAACCAGGCGGCCTCTTCGATGATCGAGAAATCGATCGGCGTGCCCCAGCCCAGGCCGTTGGTGACCAGCGCATAGATCGCGTAGGCGGCAACCAGCCCGACCAGGATCAGCAGCCGCTGCAGCATGCCGCGAGTCAGCACCGCCGCCAGGCCGATGCAGAGGATGGTCACCAGCGCCATCGCGGCATCGAAGTTGGAGCCGGCCACGCTGGAAACGGCTACCGGAGCCAGGTTGAGACCGATGGTCATGACGATGGCTCCGGTCACGACCGGCGGCAGCAGGAACTCGATCCAGCGCGTGCCCATGGCCATCACGATCAGGCCGATGACCGCATAGATCGCGCCGCAGGCGATGATGCCGCCCAGCGCCAGCCCGATCGACGGATTGCCGCCGCTCCCGCCGTAACCGGTGGCGGCAATCACCACCCCGATGAAGGCGAAACTCGACCCCAGGTAGCTGGGAACCCGCCCGCCGACGATCACGAAGAACAGCAGCGTACCGATCCCCGACATCAGGATCGCCAGGTTGGGATCGAACCCCATCAGCAGCGGCGCCAGCACGGTGGAACCGAACATGGCGACGGCGTGTTGCACGCCCATCAATAGCGTCTGCGCGGGTGGCAGCGTCTCGTCGGGTGCGACCAGATCTTGGCGAGCGGCATCGACGCGGCGCCAGCGGGGGAACCAGGATGACATCGAACTTGTTCTCCAGGGAAACGACCGGTCGACGCCGGCGATTTCCGAATGCGTGAAAGCGATTGTTGTATGGACGAGCGGCGGATAACCGACCCGACGCGCATTCTACCTTCAGCGATGGCGGGATGCCTCCCGACCTCGCGTTTTTGGCACAGTGCCTCACGACTGAACTACGCTGACACCATCGACCCCAAGGATCGAACGGGAATACCGAGCGAGCGACGCCACTTTGAACGGTGGTGTCTCGTCTAAACTCAAGGCATGCCAGGGAGTGGATATGCAACGCTACGACTACCTGATCGTCGGCGCCGGCATGGTCGCCGCCAATGCCGTTCAAGGCATCAGAGAGAAGGACACCCAAGGCACGATCGGCATTCTGGGCGCCGAGCCCAACGGCCCGGTCACGCGGCCAGCGCTAACGAAAAAGCTCTGGACCGACCCCGAATTCGGTTACGACAAGATCTGGATGCAGCCGGAGCAGGACGACGGCACCACGCTGCATACCCGCACTCGCGTCACGGCCATCGATCGCGACCAGAAAACGGTGACGACGGATGACGGCGACACCATCGGCTACGGCAAACTGCTGCTGGCGACTGGCGGCGCACCGATGACGATCGATCTGCCGGCGAGCGACCGCGTGCGCTATTTCCGCACGGTCGAGGATTACGACTGCCTGAGAAGACTTGCCGGCAAGGGGCTGCACATTGCCGTCATCGGCGGCAGTTATATCGGTACGGAACTGGCCGCGGCACTGATCCAGAATGGATGCCGGGTGACCCTGATACATCCCCATGAGGTACTGGGAAGCCAGATGTTCCCGCCCAGCCTCGCAGACCGTTTCCACCAGACCTATCTCGACAAGGGCGTCGAGCTATTGAATGGCCGCAAGGTCAGCGGCGGGCGCGAGGCCGACGGCAAGGTCACGCTCGAACTCGACGATGGCAACGGCCTGGAAGTGGACGCGGCGGTCTTCGGACTGGGAGTCAAGCCGCGAGTCGAGCTTGCAGCACAGGCAGGGCTGGAGGTCGAGGACGGCATGGTCGTGGTCGATGCGCGCCTCGAGACCAGCGATGACGCCATCTTCGCCGCCGGCGATATCGTGACCTACCCGGACCACATTCTCGGCCGCTGGCACGCAGAGCACGTCGACAATGCCAACCAGATGGGCGCGACGGTCGGCCGGATCATGGCCGGCAGCGACGAGACCTACGATTACACGCCCTACTTCTATTCGAACGTGTTCGACTTCGCCTGGAAAGCCGTGGGCAAGCTCGACAGTTCGCTGACAACCGTCGAGGACGTGGAAGACGACAAAGGCGTCTATTACTATCTCGACAATGAGATTGAGAACGTCGTCGGCGTACTGCTGCTCAACCTGGAAGCCGACAAGCTCGACGAGGCTCGCGAGGTATTGGCGGACAAGTCACCGCAGCGCCCCGATACCCTGATGGGCCGCATTGCCCGGTCGTGATCGGGGCCCTGCATGACATTCATGCGAATGCCTTCAACGAAAAAGCGCCAACGATGACGTTGGCGCTTTTGATCCGGCAATTCGGTAACCGGGCCTGGTGACCCGCGGCGTCAGCTGGACTCGGGCAGGCGGGAAACCAGGATATTGGAACGACGCTCGATCTCCTCGAGCATCCCGGCGCACTCGTCGGACATCCCGCTGTCATGCAGCTTGGCGAGCGAGAACAGGGCCTTCAACTGGCCACTGATCATGGTGGCCTGATAGCCGCCGTCCTGATCCAGCACATGGTCTTCCAGCGCTCGCAGCTGCGTGTTTGCCTGGTCGAGAATGTTGCGTTCAAGCCTGATCATGGTGTGACCTTTTGAGAATTGCAGTTCGTTTCGAGCGCGCCACTGTAAAGGCTCATCCGACTTTATACCACCGCTGAACGCGATCGGTAGCGCCGGGCGGCTCGTGCCGGCGCTACCGCCAGCACGAGCCGCAACCCTCACACCTCGAGATAACCGAGGATGCCTTCCGCCGCCTGACGCCCTTCGTAGACAGCCGTCACCACCAGGTCGGAGCCGCGCACCATGTCGCCACCGGCGAACACTTTTTCGTTGCTGGTCTGATAGGCGAAACGTTCCATCTGCGCCGGAATCTCTGGCGCCAGCACGCGGCCGCGCTCGTCCACCTCGATCTGGTGCGTGTCGAACCATTCGATCTCGCTGGGCTGGAAACCGAAGGCGATGACCACCGCATCGCAGGCCAGGATCTCTTCGGAGCCCGGCACCACTTCCGCGCTGCGCCGTCCTTTCTCGTCCGGCTCCCCCATGCGGGTGCGTACCAGCTTGACGCCCTCGACCTTGCCCTCGCCGACGATCGCCACCGGCTGGCGGTTGAACAGGAACTCGACGCCCTCTTCGCGCGCGTTGGCCACCTCGCGCTTGGAGCCCGGCATGTTCTCCTCGTCTCGACGATAGGCACAGGTCACGCTGGCCGCGCCCTGGCGAATCGAGGTGCGGTTGCAGTCCATCGCCGTATCGCCACCGCCCAGGACGACGACGCGCCTGCCGGCCATCGACACGTAGTCGGCCGGATCCTTCTCGAAGCCGAGGTGATGGTTGGCGTTGGCGATCAGGAAATCGAGCGCCTTGTAGACGCCTTCCGTCTCCTCGCCGGGAAAGCCGCCGACCATGTACTTGTAAGTGCCCATGCCGAGGAAGACCGCATCGAATTCGTCGTTGAGCTGTTCGAAGGTGATGTCCCGACCGATTTCGGTATTGAGCCGGAACTCGACCCCCATCTCCTCGAACACCGCGCGACGGCGTTCCATCACGTGCTTTTCGAGCTTGAACTCGGGAATGCCGAAAGTCAGCAGACCGCCGATCTCCGGGTAGCGATCGAACACCACCGGCTTGACCCCGTTGCGGATCAGGATATCGGCGCAGCCCAGTCCGGCCGGCCCGGCACCGACGATGGCGACGCGCTTGTCGGTCATGGTCACGCTGGACATGTCCGGACGCCAGCCCATGGCGAAGGCGGTATCGGTGATGTACTTCTCCACCGAGCCGATGGTGACGGCGCCGAAGCCGTCGTTCAGCGTGCAGTCGCCCTCGCACAGGCGATCCTGCGGGCAGACCCGGCCACACACTTCGGGCAGAGAGTTGGTGCGGTGCGACATCTCCGCCGCTTCGAGAATGTTCCCCTCGCTGACCAGCTTGAGCCAGTTGGGAATGTAGTTGTGAACCGGACACTTCCACTCGCAGTACGGGTTGCCGCAATGCAGGCAGCGATGCGCCTGGCTGGCCGCCTCGCTGGGCTTGAACGGCTCGTAGATTTCGGCGAACTCCTTCGCCCGGCTGCGCGCATCCTTTTTCTGCGGATCGCGTCGCCCTACATCGATGAACTGAAAGTCGTTACTCAAACGGTTTGCCATGTCTTTTCTCCTCACTGGGCCGACGACGCTCTCGGATTGCAGCTGTAGCCCCTGCCCCGGTGGCTGACACCGGGGGCCGTTCGGGCTGTCGCCGCCTCTTATTCAGGCTGCCGCCTGGATTGGGCCAGCAAACCGTTGAGACTTGCGGCCTTGGGCTTCACCAGCCAGAAGTGGCGGATGAAGTCGGAGAAATCCTCGAGAATCGCTCGCCCGCGTGGCGAGTCCGTCTCTTCCACGTACTCGGTAATCACTTCGCGCAGGTGACGGCGGTAAGCCTCCATCGACTCGGTGTTGATCCGATGGATTTCCACCAGCTCGTGGTTGTAGCGGTCGACGAAACCGCGATCCTCGTCGAGCACATAGGCGAAACCGCCGGTCATGCCCGCACCGAAGTTGATCCCGGTCTTGCCCAGCACACAGACCAGGCCGCCGGTCATGTATTCGCAGCAGTGGTCGCCGGCCCCTTCGATCACCGCGTGGGTGCCGGAGTTGCGCACGCCGAAGCGCTCGCCGGCCATTCCCGCGGCGAACAGCTTGCCGTCGGTGGCACCGTACAGGCAGGTGTTGCCGATGATCGCCGTCTCGTGGCTCTGGAAGCGGCTGGTCTTGGGCGGCACGATCACCACCTTGCCGCCGTTCATGCCCTTGCCGACGTAGTCGTTGGCATCGCCTTCCAGATACAGGTTCAGCCCGCGCGCGTTCCATACCCCGAAGCTCTGACCCGCAACACCCTTGAAGCGGACCGTGATCGGTGCATCTTCCAGCCCCGCCTCGCCGTAGCGCTTGGCGATCTCGCCGGAAACCCGAGCCGCCACCGAGCGGTCGCAGTTGGTGATCGTGAACGAGAACTCGCCACCGGACTTCGACTCGATCGCCGGCAGCAACGCGTCGAACACTTCCTGGTTCTTGGCACCCGGATCATGCGGCACGTTGCGGCGGACCTCGCAGAACTGCGGCGCGTCCGCGGGTACGAAATCGTTGGCCAGTAGCGGGCTCAGGTCGAGCTTGCGCTGCGCCGCAGTCTCGCCTTCAAGCATTTCCAGCAGGTCGGTGCGCCCGATCAGGTCGGTGAGCTGGCGCACGCCGAGCAGCGCCATCAATTCACGCACTTCCTCGGCGATGAAGCGGAAGTAGTGCTTGACCATGTCGACCGTGCCACGGAAGTGCTCGTCGCGCAGCTCCTGATGCTGGGTCGCGACGCCGGTCGCACAGTTGTTGAGGTGGCAGATCTTCAGATACTTGCAGCCCAGTGCCACCATCGGCGCGGTGCCGAAGCCGAAGCTCTCGGCGCCAAGAATCGCCGCCTTGACCACGTCGAGCCCGGTCTTCAGGCCGCCATCGGTCTGCAACCGGATCTTGTCGCGCAGGCCGTTGATGCGCAGCGCCTGGTGCACTTCCGGCAGGCCCAGCTCCCACGGGCTCCCGGCGTGGCGGATCGAGGTGATCGGGCTCGCCGCGGTGCCGCCGTCGTAGCCGGAGACGGTGATCAGGTCGGCGTAGGCCTTGGCCACCCCGGTGGCGATGGTGCCGATGCCCGGCTCGGAGACCAGCTTGACCGAGACCTGGGCGCTCGGGTTGACCTGCTTGAGATCGAAGATCAGCTGAGCCAGATCCTCGATCGAATAGATGTCGTGATGCGGCGGCGGCGAAATCAGCGTCACGCCCGGCACCGCATAGCGCAGCCGCGCGATCATGTCGTTGACCTTGCCACCCGGCAGCTGGCCGCCCTCGCCGGGCTTGGCGCCCTGGGCGACCTTGATCTGCAGCACTTCGGCGTTGACCAGATAGGCCGGCGTCACACCGAAGCGCCCGGAGGCGATCTGCTTGATCTTCGACGAGCGGATGGTGCCGTAGCGGGCCGGATCCTCGCCGCCTTCGCCGGAGTTGGAGCGGCCACCGGTTTCGTTCATCGCCTGCGCCAGCGCCTCGTGGGCTTCCGGCGACAGCGCGCCCAGCGACATGCCGGCGCTGTCGAAGCGCGGCAGCAGGTTTTCCACCGGCTCGACCTCGTCCAGCGGCAACGGCTCGGGAGCCGGCTTGAGCTTCAGCAGATCCCGGATCGTGGCCACCGGACGCTCGTTGACCAGCCGCGCGAAGGCTTTCCACTTGGCGTAGTCGCCCTGCTGGACCGCCTGCTGCAGCAGCATCACCACGTCGGGATTGTAGGCGTGGTATTCGTGCCCGTGGACGAACTTGACCAGGCCGCCCTGGCGGATGCCTTTACGGGGAATCCAGGCATCGCGGGCCGCCAGCATCTGCTGCATCTGCAGCTCGCTGAAGCCGGTGCCCTCGATGCGCGACATCATGCCGTCGAAGCACATCTGCATGACTTCGGAACCCAGTCCGACGGCTTCGAACAGCTGCGAACCCCGGTAGGAAGAGATCTGCGAGATGCCCATCTTCGACAGAATCTTGTAAAGCCCCTTCTGCATCCCCTTGCGGTAGTTCTCGCGCGCGTCCGCCGGGTTGCCGACCAGCTCGCCGGTGCGGTGCATGTCCGCCATCACCTGGTAGGCGAGGTACGGATAGACCGCGGTGGCGCCGACCCCGAAGAATACCGCCATCTGGTGCGCGTCACGGGCGTAGCCGGTCTCGACCACGATATTGACGCGCGGGCGCAGCGCCAGCCTGGCCAGATGATGGTGCACGGCGCCGGTCGCCAGCAGCGCCTGGATCGGCTGCTTGCCTTTTTCGAGTTCGGCATCGGACAGCACCAGGATCACCTTGCCATCCCGAGCCGCCTGCTCGGCCTGCTGGCAGAGCGCTACCAGCGCCTGGCGCAGCGAGGTGGTTTCCGGGTCGTAGTGCAACGGCAGCCGGATCGAGGTGAACGCCGGATCTTCCTGGGTCACCAGGGCGGTGAACTTGCGCGGCGACAGCACCGGCGTGGTCAGGATCAGGCGATGCGCGTGCTCGGGGGTGGCCTGGAAGACGTTGAGTTCCGCGCCCATGCAGGTTTCCAGCGACATCACGATCGCTTCACGCAACGGGTCGATCGGCGGGTTGGTGACCTGGGCGAATTTCTGACGGAAGAAATCGGTGAGCAGACGGTTCTGCCGCGACAGTACCGCCATCGGCGTGTCGTCGCCCATCGACCCGACCGCCTCCTGACCGCTCTCGGCCAGCGGCCTGAGCAGCTGATCGCGCTCTTCGAAGGTGACCGAGAACATCTTCTGATAGACGTTGAGCTCGTCGGTTTCCATCGGCTGGAAGCGGGCCAGCTCGGTCAGCGCCGACTCGAGATAGTGGGCGTGCTCCTTGAGCCAGCGACGGTAGGGGTAGGCGGACTTGAGCCGCTGATCGATATCGTCGGTATGCAGCACCTCGCCGGTCTGGGTATCGACGGCGAGGATCTGCCCCGGCCCGACACGGCCCTTGGCCACGACGGATTCCGGCTGATAGTTCCATACCCCGATCTCGGAGGAGAGGGTGATGTAGCCGTTGTCGGTGATCACCCAGCGCGCCGGACGCAGACCGTTGCGGTCGAGCATGCAGACGGCATGGCGGCCGTCGGTCATGACGATACCGGCGGGGCCGTCCCACGCCTCCATGTGCATGGAGTTGTATTCGTAGAAGGCGCGCAGGTCGCCGTCCATGGTCTCCACGTTCTGCCACGCCGGCGGCACCATCATGCGCACCGCGTTGTAGAGATCCATGCCGCCGGTCAGCAGCACTTCGAGCATGTTGTCCATGCTCGAAGAATCGGAACCGGTGGTGTTGACGATCTCGTCGAGGCCTTCGATCTCCGGCAGCAGTTCGCTGACGAAGTTGGCCTTGCGCGCATTGGCCCAGCTGCGGTTGGCCTCGATGGTGTTGATCTCGCCGTTGTGCGCCATGAAGCGGAACGGCTGCGCCAGCGGCCAGCGCGGCGCCGTATTGGTCGAGAAACGCTGGTGGAAGACGCAGACGGCGGTTTCGAGACGTTCGTCGCCCAGATCCTGATAGAAGGTCGGCAGATCCACGGGCATCATCAGGCCCTTGTAGGACACCACCTTGGACGACAGCGAGCAGACGTAGAACTCTTCTTCCTGACGCAGCTTCTGCTCGGCCAGGCGACGAGCCATGAACAGCTCGACATTGAACGCGGCGTCGGACTGGGACGCATCCCCTTCGACGAACACCTGACGAATGCGCGGCAGGCACTCGAGCGCCATCGGCCCGCAGACGCTGGGGTCCGTGGGCACGTCGCGCCAACCCATGACGCTCAAGCCGCGCTCGGCCAGCTCGCCTTCCAGGATTTCCCGTGCGTGCTGCTCGCGAGCGTCGTCATCGGGGAAGAACACCATGCCGACCGCGAAACGCTCGCCCAGGGTCACGTCCAGTTGCTCCTGGGCCAGCGCTCGCATGAAGCTCATCGGCATCTTCAGCAGCAGGCCGCAACCGTCGCCGGTCTTGCCGTCCGCCGCGATACCACCTCGGTGGGTCATGCATGTCAGGGATTCGATCGCCGTCTTGAGCAGATCGTGACTGGCCTGCCCCTCCATATGAGCAATCAGGCCGAAACCGCAGTTGTCGCGGAATTCGCCGGGCTGGTGAAGACCTCTCATCATGGGCGTGCCTCACAAAGCTGTGTCAGAATACAGATCTTGCATTCGATCGAATAAAAAGAGATAATTTAAGGTTTTGTTATTTTTATGACCGAATTGATGGCTGAATATCCGGCCTATTTTCGTCTCGAAACACCGACAATATTGCTACTGGCGGTCGCCAAAAGGCCGGACAGAATAGCCAGTTACCCGTCACAGCGCAATTGAGCCGTCGGGCATTTCCCCCGCAAACGCATTTAAAATCGAATACTTAGCGGAATACTGGCCAAAATACGCTGTTAGCTCAAAGGCTTAGACATGAGGGTAAGACTAAAGTCTTAATCTTTTGAGCCGTGGCCCGATCAGGGTGGGATCGTGGCGCGAACCCCATACCGATACGGCATGGAGCATACCAATTATATCGTCAACGCCTCGAAAAAGCAGCAGCGATCATCCAGATTGTCGACATGCGGCATCGCCACCGCGCATGTGCCGGCAAGATAACGGAGCGACAAGGCAATGGGGCGGCAAAGTAATGGGGCGGCATCGATCACACGGATCCGGACGACAGCAGTACCAGACGATGGCTTTGAGGAGGCGACAGGAAACGGACGCCGCCAATCGGCGCCGACAGGGCAAGGTGATCGGCAAAGGAAGGGAAGTAAGTCAGCCAGGCTGGCCAGGGGATCGGGATCGAGGGCCGAATCACGGACGATCCGGCTCCCGAGAACGGATCCGATCAGGCTCGCGGAAAATTCGCCAGCAGCCGCTCGAGCCGATCGGCGTCCGTATCGTCTCGAACGCACGCCTTACCCAGCGCTTCGAGCAGAATCAGCCGCAGCCGGTCGTCGAGATTCTTCTTGTCGAGCCGCATGCGAGCAAGGAAATCCTCTGCCTGCATGTTGGCCGGCGCCGTAACCGGGAGATCCGCCGCCTTCAGAATCGCAGCGACACGTTCGACATCGGCCTCGCTCAGCCAGCCGCGCTCGAAGGAGAGCTGCGCGGCCATCATCATGCCGGCCCCCACCGCTTCGCCGTGCAGCCAGTTGCCATAGCCCTGATGCGCCTCGATGGCGTGGCCGAAGGTGTGCCCCAGGTTGAGCAGCGCGCGCACGCCCTGCTCGGTCTCGTCCTCGGCCACCACTTCCGCCTTGATCTCGCAACTGCGCCGGATGGCGTGACGAACGGGGGCTTCCTCGAGCGCGCGCAGCGCGGGCAGGTTGTTCTCCAGCCATTCGAGAAACGCCGAATCCCAGATCAGACCGTACTTGATCACTTCCGCCAGCCCGGCGGAGAGCTCCCGTGCCGGCAGCGTCCGCAGGGTATCGGTATCGACGATTACCGCCCGGGGCTGCCAGAACGCACCGATCATGTTCTTGCCGCGCGGATGATTGACACCGGTCTTGCCGCCCACGGAGGAGTCCACCTGGGCCAGCAGCGTGGTGGGAATCTGGACGAAAGCGACACCGCGCTGATAGCTGGCGGCGGCGTAGCCCGTCATGTCGCCGATGACACCGCCACCGAGCGCGATCAGGGTACAGCGGCGGTTGAATCCGGCCGCCAGCAGGGCGTCCCAGATGCGCTCGACCGAGGCCAGCGACTTGGTCGCCTCGCCATCGGGCAGAATGACTTCCCGGACGTCCAGGTCGGCATCGGCGAGCGTCGCCTTGAGTGCCGCGAGATAGTGGGGCGCGATCACCTCGTTGGTCACGATCATGACCTGACGCCCGGCCAGGTATGGCAGCAGATGTTCCCGACTCGTCAGAATGCCCGCGCCAATGTGAATGGGGTAACTGCGGTCACCCAGCGAAACGTTCAGCGATTCCACGGGAAGCGACGAAGCGGAGGACATGGGCATTACCTTTGATATGGAAGACGGATGTAGGAAGACGAGTGTAGAAAAGACGGCCGCGGGAAAGGCCGACGAGAATGAGACATCACCTCTGATGCGAAAGAGATACCGATTCGCCAAGCGGCTCCGTCAGATGCGAAACCCGGCGCAGGATGTCGTTCACCACACTCCTGGGGCCTCGGCGGTCTGTGCGCACGATGATATCCGCCGTTGCGCGATAGAGCGGATCGCGAACCGCGAACAGATCCCGCAGCACCTGCTCGGGGTTGGCCGTCTGCAGCAGCGGCCGATTGCGATCCCGGGAGGTGCGCCGGATCTGCTGTTCGACGGTGGTGGCGAGATAGACGACCGTCCCCCGCTCCCGCAGCAGTTGGCGATTGATCTCGCGCATGATCGCGCCGCCACCGGTTGCCATGACGATGTCGCTGCGCTGGGTGAGTTCGTCGATCATGGCCGTTTCGCGGTCCCGAAAGCCCTGCTCACCCTCGACATCGAAAATCCATGGGATATTCGCCCCGCAGCGAGCCTCGATCTGATGGTCGCTATCCAGGAATTCGCGCTGCAATTCGGCCGCCAGGAGGCGGCCGATTGTGCTCTTGCCGGCCCCCATGGGACCGATGAGAAAAAGATTGGGAAGCGACCGCATCAGCGAATGGCCAGTCCGTCCTCGATGATCTTGGGCGTGATGAATACCAGCAATTCTACCTTCTCGTTGCTGTTCTGGGTATAGCGGAACAGGTTGCCGATCACCGGCAGGTCGCCGAGGAATGGTGTCTTGAACAGCGTCCGCAGCTGTTCGGAGGTCAGGATCCCGCCCAGCACCACGGTTTCGCCGTTATTGACCAGTACCTGAGTCTGGATCTCGTTGGTATCGATGGCCGGCGCGCCGTCGTAGCGGGTGTCGGAAATATCATCGTTATTGATGCGCAGATCCATGATGATGCGGTCGTCCGGGGTAATCTGCGGTGTCACCTCGAGCGACAGCACGGCCTCCTTGAACTCGGTGGAGGTGGCACCGCTGGACGAAGCTTCCTGATAAGGCACTTCCTGGCCCTGCTTGATGATCGCCGTGCGCTGGTTGGCGGTGATCACCTTGGGCTGGGAAATGGTCTGGCTCTTGCCTTCGCTCTCCAGCGCCCGCAGCTCCAGATCGATCAGGATGTCGCCGGAAACATACCCGAAGCTGAACGCGCTGGCGGGATTGACGGCATTGCCCAGATCCACCGCCAGGCCGCCGCCATACGTATCGGGGTCGTCCGACGTGGTCGGCACGGTCGAGGGATCGCCATCGGCCGCCCCGCTCAGATCGAGATGTCGACCCGCCGGAGAAGAGAGCCCCCAGTTGACCCCGAGCTCGCGGGTCGCGCTGTCACGGGCGATCACGATTCGCGCCTCGATCTGCACCTGGCGCACCGGCACATCGAGATGCTCGATGGTTCGCCGAATGGCATCGAGCTGTTCTCGCGTATCCTGCAGGATCAGGGTGTTGGTGCGTGGGTCGACGGTAACACGCCCGCGCTCCGACATCATGCCGACACCCTCACCACCGCGCAGCAGCGCCGCCAGATCTTCGGCCTTGGCGTAACGGATCTGCAGGAACTCCGTGGCCAGCGGAGCCAGCTGTTTCGTCTGTTCACGGGTTTCCAGCGTCTGGCGCTGCAGATTGGCCAGCTCGCCGGTCGGCGCCACCATCATCACGTTGCCTTCACGTCGCGCCGACAGGCCATGATTGCGCAGCACCAGATCGAGCGCCTGATCCCAGGGGACATCGGTCAGATTGAGGGTCACGTTACCCTGCACGCTATCGCTGGCGACCACGTTGAGTCCCGACTCCTCGGCGATGATCGACAGCACGTCACGCACCGGGATGTCCTGGAAATCGAGGGTAATGCGGTGACCGGTATAGCTGGGGCCGGAGTCCGTCTCGGGGCGCTCGAGGCTGCCCGCGGGCGCCAGTTCGATCGTGAAACGGCGCCCGTTCTGGGTCACCAGCGGCTCCACCGCATCGGATGCCACAATATCGAAGGTAACGCCATCAGCGCTCCGACGCGGCACGATGCGCTCGACGGCAGTGCCGAAATCGCTGACATCGAGCGTCTGATACTGCGCGTCGGGCAAGGTCACGCCAGGTAGCGAGACCGAGACCTGACGCCCCTGCCCGGAGACTTCCGCCGCCACTCCGGCGCGATCTAGCGCCAGATCGAGCTGGCCGGCCCCGTCTTCGCCCCGGCGGAAATCGATCGAGCTCACCTCCGGCTGGCGCGGCAGCGCCGCCGCGGAACGCTCGGGCGATGCGTCGGTCGCAGCCGGCGCAGCTTCGTCACCGAAATGCACGATGACCTTGTCATCCAGACGTTCGAGTCGATAATCGGTGGGCGAGGCCAGATCGAACACCAGGCGCGTACGCGCCCCCGCCCCCAGCACTCTGACGGAATCGACACCGCCACTGCCGATGGCAAAGCTCGATTGCGTCAGGCCGCTCTGGGCCTGCAGCAGATCCAGCGCCAGCCGTGGCGGCGCCTCCGTACGATAGCCGCGAATCTCCGGGACGCCGCCGACGAAATCGAGCCCGACGTCCAGGCGGCCGGCTCCCTGATCGGTGAAGGTCATCGCCGTCAAGGTCGGTGCCGCCCAGGCGGAAAACGCCAGTCCCCACAATGTCAGTGCTGCCAAGCCTGCGGCCAGGCGCCGTCGAGAAGTCATGTTGTCCCCTGCTACTGTTGCCGCCGGCTGGCACCGTCGGAGTCTTGTCCTGCCATTTCCAGGCGCTGACGACGCTCGGTCCATTCTCCCCCAGGGCCGCGCACGGTCTCGAGGAGCGTCAGCCCACGGGGTTCCACGCTGATGATGCGGCCGTAGTCCCGGCCCAGATAATCTCCCTCGAAGAGCCGATGAACCCTGCCGTCCGGCGCGGCGATCAGCGCCGAGGGCGTCTTGCCCACGATCATCGTGCCGACCAGGCTCAGGTTATCCAGCTCGAAGGCCTCGAGTGGCTGGCGCGGCCGATCGGCATCCGGCAGCGGCGAGACCTCGCTCGGGGCGGCGGCGGCGACAGCCTGCTCGGCCACGAACGGGCTCCGCCGCTGCTGCTGGTCGTAACTGGCCGTGGCGTACCGGGGCATCTCCGGCAACGAGGCGATCTGCCCCTTCGGATTGTTTCGCAGGGTATTCAGTCGCGCCTGCAACCCCTCCAGGTCGGCGTCCTCGCACCCGCTCAGCACGATGCTTGCAAACAGCAGCCCGATGAGAACGAATCGTTGTGAACTCACGACTTTCCGCCCTCCTTGCCTGGATCGACATCCTCTCGATAGCGGTACGTTTTTGCCAGCATCGACAGTTGAAGGCGGTCACCCATCGGCTTCAGCGTGAAATCATGAAGCGTGACGATCCGAGGCATCGCGGCGACACGAGCCAGAAACGAGGCGATCTGGTGAAAGTCGCCGCGCACCTGAATGTCGAAAGGCTGCTCGATGTAGAACGCCTGCTCGACTGCCGGTCGCAGCTTGATGCTGTCGATATCGAGCTGCTGCTGCCGCGCCGCATCACTGATGGCGTCCAGCAAGGCGGGGACTTCCGCATCGCTGGGCAGCATCTCGAGCACGCTCTGCATGCGCCCCTGGAGCTCTTCCATCTGATGCTCCATCGCCGGCAGATTGACCGCCTGGTAAGAGAGCGTCTCGAAGCGCTGCAACGCTTGCTGCTGCTGCATGACCAGGCGCTCGTGCGTTTCCCGGGGAGTGGAGGCGAACAACCACTGCGTGACCCATATCGAACCCATCAGCACGCCCAGCGCAATCAGCCATTGAAGACTGACCGGCCAGCTACCCGCCTCCCTGATATCGAGTTCACGCCACTGCAGTTCACGCAGCTGGCGCCATTGCTCTGTGAACGCCTCCCGCAAGGCATTCCATCGTGGACCATTCAGCGTCGGGCGCTTCATGGGCCAGCTCCAGCCTGAGTGTCGTCGCCAAGATGTTCATCGACACTCATGTGAAAGCGCTTGGCCGCTGCCGGCCCTTCTGCGGACTGCACGTCCGAGAGCAATGGCGTATCGAACGCAGGACTGTTGTCGAGCGCTCGCATCTGGTCGGACACCTGACGATTCGAGGCCGCGACGCCGCTCAACTCGAGCCGGCTACCCTTGCGAGTCAACTCGGTATAGTAGACGCCATCGACTAGCGTGGCCGTGAGTTGATCGAGCACGCGGATGGTCAACGGGCGGCTCGACTGCAGCTCGCCGATCAGATCGATCTGTTTCAGCATGCGCTCCCGCAGCTGACGAAAATTGTGCATCTCCTGGATATCGCGAGTGAGCGCATCGGTTTCCCGCTGGATCAGCGCCAACCGGGCCTGTCCCGCCCGCACCATCGATTTTTCGTACTGAGCGATGCCCCAACCGACCAGCAGCCCGAGCAGCAGCACCAGCAGCAGGCTCTGCTTGAAGCGCCGGGTCTTCCGCAAGCGGCGCTGCTCCCGCCATGGCAGCAGATTGATTTCGATCGTCATGGCAGCGCTCGCATGGCCAGGCCACAGGCCGTGAGCATGGCCGGCGCATCCGCGGCCAACGCCGTGACGTCCAGCCGCGGATGGATCCGCATGTGCGTGAAAGGGTTGGCGAGCGTGGCTTCCAGCCCGCTCTGGGCGCGCAATCGCTCCGCCAAGCCCGGCAATGCGCTCGACCCGCCGGCCAGGACCAGGCGCCGAATCTGCTGCTGGCCCGCGGAGGTGTAATAGAGCTGCAGCGAGCGTCCGATGTGCTGGATCAGGGTATCGATGAAAGGCAACAGGACTTGCTGGCGATAATCGTCGGGCAATCCACCACGCTTCTTGGCGCGACCAGCTTCATCGAAACTCATGCCGTAGCGCTTGCTGATGGCATCGGTGAGCTGCCGCCCACCACACAGGCTGTCGCGACTATAGACGATCCGCCCCTCCTTGAGCACATGGAACGCGCACAGGTTGGCGCCGATATCGACCAGTGCCGTGCTATCTCCCTCCTTATCCTCGGAGGTCTGCAAAGCACGACAGACGCGCTCGAGCGCGAAGCCTTCGACATCGACGGCCACCGTCTCGAGCCCCACGGCATCCAGAACCGACGACAGCGTATCGATATCCTGCAGACGGCAGGCCACCAGCATGATTTCCTGCTGGTCGTCGTAACGCGAATGGCGGCCCAGACGCTGGAAATCGAAGGCGACTTCATTGAGCGGGAACGGGATGTACTTGTCGGATTCCATCTGAATCCGTGCCTCGATGTCGTCGTCGCTGAGCGACGAGGGCAACGACAGCACGCGAGTGATGGCGGCCGAGTTGGGCACCGCGACCACGGCGCGCCGAGACTGCAGCCGGGCGTGATCGACCGCCCGGCCCAGCGTATCCACGACTTCGCTCTTGTCGCGAATGCGCCTTTCGACCACGGCCCCCTCACGCAACGGACGCACCGCATAACTGTCGATTCTCAAGCCGCCGGCGCGATGTTCCAGCTCCAGCAGCTTGACGGTGGCAGACGTGATGTCCACTCCCACCAATCCTTTCGAGGATCTTTTCAAGCGCAACACTGTCTCACCTCGCCGAAACTGGAAAAGCCTAAGCAGGAAAAGCCTAACCGGATTTAACGGCGGTGACACGGACAACTTGAACGTTCCGTTACAGTTATTTCGCTTTACTTGCAGGAAGCGGAAGGGGCGAAACTGGCCCCGGCTCTACCGCATCCATATAATGCTCCGATGCTGAATCATCCGACGCCAGGGATAGCGAACACGCGGCCGGACCGCCACCAGTCAAGGATTACCCCTTTATATGAAGCTTTTTACCCGCCTACTGACGACTGCCTTCTGGCTTTTGCTGTCGCTCTGCGCAGGCATGGTGCTGGCAGTCATTGGCGCCGGGCTCTACTTCGCCCCTGGCCTGCCCGACGTGCATCAGCTCCAGAATTACGAACTCCAGACTCCGTTGCGCATCTATACGGAAGACGACAAGCTGATCGGAGAATACGGCGAGGAACGTCGCATGCCCGTCAGCTACGACGAGATTCCCGAACCGCTGATCAACGCCCTGCTGGCCGCCGAAGACGCCAACTTCTACAACCACCCCGGGGTCGATCCCAAAGGGCTCCTGCGCGCCGCGGTCGAGCTGGCCTCCTCCGGTGATATCCAGTCCGGCGGCAGCACCATCACCATGCAGGTCGCACGCAACTACCTGCTGACTCTGGATCAGACCTTCACGCGCAAGATCCGTGAAATTCTGCTGGCACTGCAGATGGAACAGATCCTGAGCAAGCCCGAGATCCTCGAACTCTACGTCAACAAGATCTATCTGGGTCACCGTTCCTACGGCATCGCCGCCGCGGCCAATACCTACTACGGCAAGCCGCTGACGGATCTGACCCTGCCGCAGTATGCCATGATCGCCGGGCTGCCCAAGGCACCGTCGAGCTTCAATCCGCTGACCAATCCGGAGCGCGCCCTGATCCGCCGCAACTGGATTCTCTACCGCATGCGCGAGCTCGGCTCCATCGACCAGGCGAGCTACGACCAGGCCGTCAAGGCGCCGATCACGGCCAGCCGCCATACGGCGCGTTCGGAAGTCGATGCTCCCTACGTCGCGGAGATGGCCCGCGCCTACGCCGTCGAGCGTTTCGGCGACAAGGCCTATACCGACAACATTCGCATCACCACCACCCTCGACAGCCGTCTGCAGACCGAGGCCCGCGATGCGCTGGTGCAGGGCCTGATCGACTACGATACCCGCCACGGCTGGCGCGGCCCCGAAGAGAAGGACGTGCCGCCGAGTCTGGTCGAAGCGCAGGACCGAACCGAACGCCAGGGCCTGGAAGAAGAGCTCTCGGAATCCCCCGAGGTCATCGAAACCGCCCGCCAGGCAGCCCAGAGCAGCCAGGCCACGATCGAGGGTGTCGACGGTGACGTCAGCAACTGGCTCAAGGTGCTTGAGCGCACGCCGTCGTTCGGCCCGCTCCAGCCGGCCATCGTCACCGCCACCGACGGCAAGCAGATGCGCGTGCTCAATGCCGACGGCAAGGTGATCACGCTGGACTGGGACGGCCTCAAGTGGGCCAGGGTCTACCACAGCGCCAAGTGGCGCGGCGAGGTTCCCGCCAATGCCGCAGCGATCGCGAGCCGCGGCGATCTGGTACGCATCCTCAAGGAAGGCGACCACTGGCGCCTGTCGCAACGCCCCGGCGCCGAAGGGGCCATCGTCGTCCTCGATCCGCAGACCGGTGCCATCGAGGCGCTTCAGGGCGGGTTCAGCTTCGCCGCCAGCAAGTTCAACCGCGCCATCCAGGCCCAGCGTCAGGTCGGCTCCAACTTCAAGCCGTTCGTCTATCTGGCTGCACTGCAGGAAGGCGGCATGACCGCGGCGACCATCATCAATGACGCGCCGGTGGTCATGTCACAGTTCAGCGGTGACGATTGGCGCCCGGAAAATGCCGAGCGCCAGTTCCAGGGGCCGACGCGTCTGCGCGTCGGGCTCTACACCTCGCGCAACCTGGTGACCATCCGTGTGTTGCAGTCGCTCGGACTCGACAACGCGCTGAACTTCCTCGAGCGCTTCGGTTTTGCACGGGACCGCCTGCCCCACGGTCTCTCGCTGGCTCTCGGCAGTGCCTCGCTGACACCGCTGGAGATCGCCAACGCCTACGCCGTGCTCGCCAACGGCGGCTTCCAGGTGTCGCCCTGGTACATTCAGAAGGTCACCCAGGGCAGCCAGAATACCGTGGTCGAACAGGCCAATCCGCTGGTGGCGTGCCGTGACTGCGCACCCGGCGCGACCCAGACCGTCATCGATGGCGAGCCGCGTCGCATCGCCCCCCGCGTGGTGGAACCCGACGCGCTCTACATCCTGCGCAGCATCCTGCGTGATGTCATCGAACACGGCACCGGACGCGGCGCCCTGTCGCTCGATCGCAGCGACATCGTCGGCAAGACCGGCACCACCAACGATCAGCGTGACGCCTGGTTCTCCGGCTTCAACAACTCGCTCGTGGCCACGGTCTGGGTCGGCAAGGACGATAACACCACCACGGCGGAATACGGCGCTCAAGCCGCCCTGCCGATCTGGAAAGCGTTCATGGGTCCGGCACTGGAAGGCACGCCCGAGGTGATCCCGGACGCCCCCGACGATATCGTTCAGGTTCGCATCGACCCGGATACCGGCAAGCGCCTGCACGATGACCAGCCCGGCGGCATCAGCGAGATATTCCGCAAGGACAACTTGCCTGAGTATCAGCCGCGCGGTATTCGTCCGGAACTGGAAGACGAGAGCGGCTCGCAGGGCACCGGCACTTACGAAGCGATCTTCTGATACATGAGTCGGGGCTCTGGCCCCGACTTTTTCGTCCCACACTCGCTCTTCACCGCAACAGGACGTCGCAGCGACGCTGAGAGAAATATCATGTCCCTGCCTAGTTGCCGTTGGTGGCTGTTGACCACCTGCCTGATGGCATCACCGTCATATGCAGAGCTTTTCTACGCACCGCCGGCGCCGGAAGAGAACGCCCCCAACTTCAGCGGCAGTGCGGAACTCGGTTATACGAAGTTGACCGGCAACGCCAATACCCAGACGCTGCTCGCCAAGGCTCGCCTGACCTGGCTGACCGGGCGCAACACCCATACGTTCCGCGCCGAAACCCGCAGTGTCCAGGACAACGACGACACCACCTCCGAGCGGTATCTGGTCGGTGCCCGTGAACGCTACGAACTGGAGAACAACAACTACCTGTTCGGCTTTGCGCGCTGGGAGCGCGACCGGTTCAGCGGCTACGACTCGCAGCTCACCACTATCGCCGGCTACGGCCGTCAACTGCTGACCGGGCCGACGCATACGCTTTCCGCCGAAGTCGGCCCGGGCTATCGTCACGACGCCTACGCGGCCGGCGGTAGCGACGACCTGACCCTGGCCTACTCGGCACTGGACTACACCTACCACTTCAGCGATGACATCTCCTTCGACCAGGAGCTGTCCGCGGAAGCAACGCATATCAGCGTCACGACCCGTTCGCTGTCGACGATCACCTCGCAGTTGAACTCCCACCTCGCGCTACGCGTCTCCTACGATGTCAGGAGCAACACGCACCCGCCGCCCGATGCCGAAGCGCGCACCGATACCACGACATCGGTATCGCTTCTCTACAGCTGGTAACGAGCCACGAGCCACGAGCCACGAGCCACGAGCCACGAGCCACGAGCCGCAGAAGTGTAGCGAGACAGCGTGGAAGACCTGCACTGGATGCCACAAACGACGATGCCGCCCCTGTGGGCGGCATCGTCGTCTGGAGATGACAGGCTCGCGATCAGCCGTAGATCTCCTTGACGCTCTTCAGCGGGTAGTGCGCGGGATATGGCTTGCGTGCCACGCCGGATTCCACCGCAGCCTGGGCGACGGCCGCCGGAATCTTCTCGAGCAGGCGCGAATCCACCGGCGTCGGGATGATGTAGCCGCGACCGAACTCCAGCGAGTCGAGCTCGTAGGCATCCAGCACTTCCTGGGTCACCGGCTCTCGCGCCAGATCCTTCAGGGCATGAACGGCCGCGATCTTCATCTGCTCGTTGATGGCCGTGGCCCGGACATCCAGCGCACCCCGGAAGATGAACGGGAACCCCAGCACGTTGTTGACCTGGTTGGGGTAATCGGAGCGCCCCGTACCCATGATCACGTCGCTCCGGGTCGCCCGCGCCACGTCGGGGTGGATCTCCGGGTCCGGATTGGAACAGGCGAAGACCACCGGGTTCGCGGCCATCTTCTCGAGCTGCTCGGGCTTGAACAGGTTCGGCCCGGACAGACCGACGAAGACATCGGCGCCTTCGATGGCGTCGTCCAGCGTACGCAGCGGCGTTTCGGTCGCGAACTGCGCCTTGTATTGATTGAGATCGTTGCGGCCGCTATGGATGACGCCGTTACGATCCAGCATGAAGATATTCTCGGCCTTGGCGCCACATTCGATGAGCAGCTTCATGCAGGCAATGGCGGCGGAACCGGCCCCGAGACAGACGATGCGCGCTTCGGCCAGCGTCTTGCCGGCGATATCCAGCGCGTTGAGCAACCCTGCCGCGGTCACGATCGCGGTACCATGCTGGTCGTCGTGGAATACCGGAATGCTGCAGCGCGCCTTGAGCGCCGCCTCGATCTCGAAGCACTCCGGCGCCTTGATGTCTTCCAGGTTGATGCCGCCCCAGGTATTGGCGATGTTGGCCACGGTATCGATGAAAGCCTGGGCCGAGTCGGCCTCGACCTCGATATCCACCGAGTTGATGCCGGCGAAGCGCTTGAACAGAACGCCCTTGCCTTCCATGACCGGCTTGCTCGCCAGCGGTCCCAGATTGCCCAGCCCCAGAATGGCGCTGCCGTCGGAAACGACGGCTACCAGGTTCCCCTTGCCGGTATAGAGGTAGGCGTTTTCCGGATCCAGCGCGATTTCCCGGCACGGTTCCGCCACGCCGGGACTGTAGGCCAGCGCAAGATGCTTGGCGGAGTTGGTCGGCTTGGTCAGCTCGACCGACAACTTACCCGGAATCGGCTTTGCGTGGTAATCGAGCGCCGCCTGTCTCTTATCGTCACTCATGAGGATTTTCCAAAGACAAATGATGGGAATTTTCGACAGTGTCTTGCCTGAAGTCGGATCAGATTATAGAAAAAACCCACCCCACACAACTTTTGCCCATTTTCTGCCTTTCGCGAATTTTAAGCGCCTGTTTGAACCACTTGGGTGCATTTGGCGACACTTATATCTAGAGCCTCAGCCATAAAACATTCCTTATCCATCTCTTCGGGGCAGTCGATAAATCCGATGCCCCTTATCTTTTAAAACTTAACCCTTGCCTTTTAAAACTTAAAAAGCCATCGAGCGGGCACAAAAAAGCCCGCCATCAAGGCGGGCTTTTCGACAACCAATCGGTTGTAGCGAGACGCGCTTTTAACCGCGACGCACTGCAGCACCGAAGCGCTTGTTGAAACGCTCGACGCGGCCACCGGTGGTCGCCTGCTTCTGCTTGCCGGTGTAGAACGGATGACACTGCGAGCAGACGTCGATGTGGAAATCTTCGCTGGCCGTGGTGCCGATCGAATGGGTCGCGCCACAGGAACAGGTCGCCGTGACTGTCTTGTATTCGGGATGAATAGACTGTTTCATCGTGAAGCCTCGCTTTGCGGTGTACCGCCACCTGATCTCTTGCCAGGCACCGTACACGGATAGGGAATCGCGGTTCACTCCCGCGCGACCGGCCCGCCTGGAATCCCGTAGTCGGCATCGCCAGGCGATGATCGCACCACGGATAAAAGACGAACCCTACGTCGGAAGGCGGCGTATTTTAGCAGAACTCTTCATGGAGGCCAATTGGCAGATTCCCGTATCGCCCCCGAGAGCGCATCAACGCCTCCTCGGATTCTTCGCGTTGCCGTTCCTACGCCGCTGAGGCGACTTTTCGACTATCGCCCCGCCGGTCAACCGCCCGCAGGCGGGTGGCGACCGGGGCTGCGCGTCAAGATCCCGTTCGGCCGGCGCCACCTGGTCGGGGTCGTGATGGAATGTACCACGCACAGCGAACTGCCCGCCCAGCAGCTCAAGCCGATCACGGAGCGCCTCGACGACGAGCCACTGCCGGCGGACTGGCTATGGCTGTGCCAGTTCACCGCCCGCTACTATCAGCATTCGCTGGGCGATACGCTGCATCATGCCCTGCCCGGCCCGCTACGCCAGGGACGGCCGCTCGAGGCCCGGGTTCGCGAACGCTGGAAACTGAACGCCTCGGAAGCCCTCGCCCTCGACGCGCTAGGCCGCGCGCCGCGCCAGCGTGAACTGGTAAAGCTCCTGGCCCAGCATCGCCACGGCATGATCACCTCCGCGATAACCGCACAAGGTTACACCCGTGCCCAACTGCAGGGGCTGCTCGACAAGGCGCTGATCACCTGCATTCGGGAGCCGCTGACCGCCGGCGAAGGGTGGTCGGGAGCGCTGCTGGCCGAACCCGCCCTGCCGCTCAATCGCGAGCAGTCGGCAGCGTTGGCCGCGTTGCACGAAGGGCTGGACCGCTTCCACCCCTGCCTGCTCCATGGCGTTACCGGCAGCGGCAAGACCGAGGTCTACCTGCAACTGATCGAAGGCGTGCTCGGACAGGGCCGCCAAGCACTGGTACTGGTGCCTGAGATCGGCCTGACACCGCAGACGCTATCGCGCTTTCGCAAGCGCTTTCGTGCGCCGGTGGTGGCACTGCATTCCGGGCTTACCGACCTGGAGCGGCTGGATGCCTGGGAGGCCGCCCGCAGCGGACGCGCCCCGATCATCATCGGCACCCGCTCCGCCATCTTCACGCCACTGGCGCGGCCCGGCGTGATCATCGTCGACGAAGAGCACGATGGCTCGTTCAAGCAGCAGGACGGCCTGCGCTACCACGCCCGCGACCTGGCCATGGCCCGCGCGCAACGCGACGGGGTGCCGATCCTGCTGGGAAGCGCGACGCCATCGCTGGAAACGCTGGCCCAGGCACGCAGCGGCCGCTACCGGCACCTGTGCCTGACCCAGCGCGCCAGTCGTCATGCCCCGGCCAAGCTGGAGCTGGTCGATCTGCGCGGCCGCCTGCGCCAGGGCGGCCTGATTCCGCCAGTGATCGATGCCATCCGCCAGGCACTGAAAGCCGAGGGGCAGGTACTGGTCTTCATCAACCGGCGCGGGTTCTCGCCTTCGCTGGCCTGCCACCAGTGCGGCTGGATCGCCGAATGCCGCCACTGCGACTCGCGCATGACCCTGCACCGCCAGCCGCCGAGGCTGGTCTGTCATCACTGCGAACACCAGACGCCGCAACCGGACGCCTGCCCGAGCTGCGACAGTGCGGACCTGAGGCCGCTCGGCGCCGGAACCGAACGCACGGAGGAAACGCTGACCACGCTGTTTCCGGACGTCCCGGTCTATCGCATCGACCGGGACAGCACGCGACGCAAGGAAGCCTTCGACCAGTTGCTGACCGAGATCCGCCGCGGCGAACCGGGCCTCCTGGTGGGCACCCAGATGCTGGCCAAGGGCCACCATCTTCCCCACGTGACACTGGTCGTCGTGGTCAATGCCGACGCCGGCCTCTACGCCAGCGATTTCCGCGCGCTCGAGCAGAGCGCCCAGCTACTGGTACAGGTGGCCGGACGCGCCGGGCGGGCGGACCGAGCCGGCCGCGTGCTGGTCCAGACGCTGCATCCCGACGACCCGAACCTGCGTTTGCTGGCGGATAGCGGCTACGACGCGCTGGCCTATCAGATGCTGGAAGAGCGACGCCTGGCCGGGCTGCCGCCCTATCGCTATCTGGCCTTGGCGCGTTTCGAAGCCACCCGCGAGGAAGACGCCCGCGAGACCGCAGACGCGGCCGGTGATGCCGTACGCGCCTGGCTTGCCAAACGTCGTCTGGCAGTCCACTGTCTCGGCCCCGTGCCGGCGCCCATGGAACGGCGCCAGAACCGGTATCACCTGCAACTGATGCTGTCGGCGGAAAAACGCAGCGCCCTGCACGAAGCCGGCGCCTGGCTGGTCGGCTGGCTTGAGAACGCCGCCTCGCGACGCGTCCGCTGGTCGCTGGATATCGACCCGATGACGTTGAGCTGAAGCCGCGAGCCGCGAGCCGCGAGCCGCGAGCCGCGAGCCGCGAGCCGCGAGCCGCGAGCCGCGAACACGATCCTCGCCAACTCACGAAGTTCGCAATCCCTTTCTCGAAGCTCGAAGCTCGAAGCTCGAAGCTCGAAGCTCGAAGCTCGAAGCTCGAAGCTCGAAGCTCGAAGCTCGAAGCTCGAAGCTCGGTGGTTAGGGTTTAAAGCCATGCCGCAATCACCGATAATGGCTGCCTTTTTCCCGCGTCGTGACGGCAGGTTCACGACGCCCAGATCCGCGGCACCCCGCGCCGGGTCGGGCCGAGAGCCCCAAGCCCAGGCCCCACGACTACGAAGTAACCCATGAAAGAGACGATTACAGAACTGCTCGAAGCCGCCATCGCCAAGCTGCAGCAGACAGGCGATCTACCGGCAGACGTGAGTCCGGCAATCAAGGTCGACCCGACCCGCGACAAGGCCCATGGCGACTACGCCAGCAACCTGGCGCTGGTGCTCGCCAAGCCGGCCGGCTGCAAGCCGCGCGACCTCGCCGACAAGTTGGTAGCCGCGATTCCCGAGAACGACGCGATCCGCAAGACCGAGATCGCCGGGCCGGGCTTCATCAACTTTTTCGCCGCGACCGATGCCATCGCGGGCATCGTCAGCCAGATTCTGGATGCCGGAGACACCTTCGGGCGCAGCATGATCGGCGCCGGAGAAAAGGTGCAGGTCGAGTTCGTCTCCGCCAACCCGACCGGGCCGCTTCATGTCGGCCATGGCCGTGGCGCCGCCATCGGCGACTGCCTGTGCCGGGTGCTGGAAGCCACCGGCTTCGACGTGACCCGCGAGTTCTACTACAACGACGCCGGCGCCCAGATCAACAACCTGATGCGCTCCGTGAAGGCCCGCGCCCTCGGCCTCGGCCCCGACGACGAAGGCTGGCCCGAGGACGGCTATCGCGGCGATTACATCAAGGATGTCGCCCAGGCCTATCTGGCCGGCGAAACCGTGACTGCCGACGACCGCGAAGTCACCGCCAAGGCCGATCCGGAAGACGAAGATGCCATCCGCGCCTTTGCCGTGGCCTACCTGCGTCGCGAACAGGATCTCGACCTCAAGGCGTTCGGAGTCGAGTTCGACGTCTATTTTCTGGAATCGTCGCTATATGCCGAAGGCCGGGTCGAAGAGACGGTCGAAGCGCTGGTATCCGGCGGGCACACCTACGAGGCCGACGGCGCGCTCTGGCTTCGCACCACCGACTTTGGCGACGACAAGGATCGGGTGATGCGCAAGAGCGACGGCGACTACACCTACTTCGTGCCCGATGTCGCCTATCACTACAACAAGTGGCAGCGCGGCTTCACCACCGTGATCGACGAACAGGGCGCCGACCACCATTCGACCGTCACTCGCGTGCGCGCCGGCCTGCAAGCGCTGGAAGCCGGCATCCCGCAGGGCTGGCCGGACTACGTGCTGCACCAGATGGTGCTGGTGACCCGCTCCGGTGTCGAGGTCAAGCTCTCCAAGCGTGCCGGCAGCTACGTCACGCTGCGGGATCTGATCGACGAAGTCGGCCGCGATGCCACGCGCTACTTCCTCGCCGCACGACGCGCCGACTCCCAGTTGACGTTCGATATCGATCTCGCACGGTCGCAGACCAACGACAATCCGGTCTACTACATCCAGTACGCCCATGCCCGCGTCTGCAGCGTGCTGCGCAAGGCCGAAAGCGACGATCTCGCTTTCGACCACGCCATCGCGATGGCCAATCTGGAGCGTCTCGATGCCCCCCAGGAGAAGGCGCTGATGAATCGTCTGGCGCGTTATCCCGATGTCGTCGAGCGCGCCGCCCGCACCCGCGAGCCGCATCAGATCGCGCAGTATCTGACCGAGCTCGCCAGTGACTTCCACACCTGCTACAACGCCCAGAAAGTCATGGTAGACGATGCCGAGCTGCGTAACGCACGCCTGGCACTGGGTCTGGCGACACGCCAGGTCATCGGCAATGGATTGGCGCTACTCGGCGTCAGCGCCCCGGAGGAGATGTAAGACATGGCACGCCGCCCCGCTCAGAACAGCCGCCCGTCCCCCTCCCGTTCTTCGCCCAAAGGTGCAACGACGAAGGCTCGCCCGCGCCGATCCGGCAGCAGTCCAGGCGGTGGTCTCGGCGGCATTCCGGGGTGGCTGTGGGCGATTGCCGGCCTGATCGCCGGTTTCGCCCTGTCGCAGTATCTGGACCGCTCCTCGCCGGAGCCCGTCGCTGCCGTCGTGCCTCGCCCGACCTCCACTCAGACCAGCGGCGGTAGCGAGGGCCAGCAGAGTGGTGGCAACGCCGATGCCGGCGACAGCACTGCACAACAGCCGGCCACGCCGACGTTCGAGTTCTACACGCTGCTGCCGGAAACGGAAGTCATCGCGCCCAGCAGCGATAGCTCGTCGCCGGAGCCGACCGCCAAGGCGACGCAGGAAGCCGCTGCCGACGACGCCGCGAACCAGACCAAGCAGCCGACGCCCAGCGGTGGCCGCTATGTCCTGCAGGCCGCCTCGTTCCGGGATCTTGGCGATGCCGAGCGCCTGGCCAACCGGCTCAAGGACTTCGGCCTGCTGGCCAAGATCACCGATGTCCGCGCCAACGGCGATCAACTGTGGCACCGGGTTCAGGTCGGCCCCTACGAGGACAAGCGCGAACTCTCGCGTGCCCAGGACCTGATGGTGACCCAGGGCATCGAGCCGCTGCTGCTGCGCCTGCAGAACTGAGCCCCGCAGGCGAGACGTCTGCAACGTCGCGAGCACGAGACAGAACACGGCCGGCACTCTTCGCCGGCCGTTACGCCTTCGCGGTTTTCCCTCCTGTCTTTCTCCCCTGCGTCTCTCCCCCTATCATTCTTCCCGTCTTTTCCCGTCTTTTCCCTTCTTCTGCCCTTTGTGTTCTGCCCCTCTGTGCCTCGCCGCTTTCCCGCCGTTGCTCGCCGATGGCTTGATTTCCGAAGGTCCTGCCCGCACTTGATGATTCATGCTGCATCGCGTCGTACCCGTCATCCTTGATTCGGACGCGATGACACCGGTTTTTCGGCGCCGTCGGCCAGACTTGACGGCGCGCCATTGGGAGTTAATTGCATGACCACAATCGTATCCGTGCGCCGTGGCGATCAGGTTGCCCTGGCCGGCGATGGCCAGGTGTCGCTGGGCAATACGGTAATGAAAGGCAATGCCAGCAAGGTTCGCCGCCTCCATCGCGGCCAGGTTCTGGCCGGTTTCGCTGGCGGCACCGCCGACGCCTTCACCCTGTTCGAGCGCTTCGAGGCGCAACTCGAAAAATATCAGGGGCATCTGACCAAGGCCGCGGTCGAGCTGGCGAAGGAGTGGCGCACCGACCGCGCGCTGCGCCGCCTGGAAGCGATGCTGGCCGTCGCCGACAAGACCGCCTCGCTGATCATTACCGGCAACGGTGACGTGGTGGAACCCGAGCGCGGCATCATCGCCATCGGCTCCGGCGGCCACTTCGCCCAGGCCTCGGCGCGGGCACTGCTCGAGAACACCGATCTCGGCGCACGCGAGATCACCGAGAAGTCGATCAACATCGCCGCCGACATCTGCGTCTTCACCAATCACCAGATCACGCTCGAAGAGCTGTAACGAGGCCCCATTCCCATGTCTCAGACTCCTTCCCAGGAAACCGCCAGCATGCAGCCGGCGCTGACCCAGTCTTCGATGACGCCGCGTGAGATCGTCCATTCGCTCGACCAGTACATCATCGGCCAGCACGACGCCAAGCGTGCCGTCGCCATCGCGCTGCGCAACCGCTGGCGCCGGATGCGTCTCGACGAGAACATGCGCGGCGAGATCGTGCCCAAGAACATCCTGATGATCGGCCCGACCGGCGTCGGCAAGACCGAGATTGCGCGGCGGCTGGCCAAGCTGGCCGGCGCCCCCTTCCTCAAGGTTGAAGCGACCAAGTTCACCGAGGTCGGCTATGTCGGCCGCGATGTCGAATCGATCATCCGCGACCTGATGGAAATGGCGATCAAGATGGTCCGCGAGCAGGCCAAGACCGAAGTTCGCCACAAGGCGCAGGATGCCGCCGAGGATCGTATTCTCGACGCCCTGCTGCCGCGTCCGCGGGGCAGCGAGTACGATGCCGGTCGCGACGACTCCTCCACCCGTCAGGTTTTCCGCAAGAAGCTGCGTGAAGGCCAGCTCGACGACAAGGAGATCGACATCGAGGTGACGCCGGCCAGCCAGGGGGTCGACATCATGACGCCGCCCGGCATGGAGGAGATGACCAACCAGCTCCAGAGCCTGTTCGCCAACATGGGCAAGCAGAAGTCCGAGACGCGTCGCGTCACGGTCAAGGACGCCTGGAAGCTGCTGCAGGACGAGGAAGCCGCCAAGCTGGTCAACGAGGAAGAGATCAAGCAGCGCGCGCTGGAAGCGGTCGAACAGAACGGGATCGTGTTCCTCGACGAGATCGACAAGGTCGCCAAGCGCGGCGAATCCGGCAGCGGCGGCGATGTCTCCCGCGAGGGCGTCCAGCGTGACCTGCTGCCGCTGATCGAGGGCTCCACCGTCTCCACCAAGCACGGCATGGTGCGTACCGACCACATCCTGTTCATCGCCTCCGGCGCCTTCCACCTCTCCAAGCCGTCGGATCTGATTCCGGAACTGCAGGGCCGCCTGCCGATCCGGGTCGAACTGACGGCGCTGACGCCGGACGATTTCAAGCGCATCCTGACCGAGCCGTCGGCCGCGCTGACCAAGCAGTACCGGGCACTGCTCGGCACCGAAGGGCTGGATGTCCAGTTCACCGAAGACGGCATTTCCCGCATCGCCGAGATCGCCTGGCAGGTCAACGACGGCACCGAGAACATCGGCGCCCGACGCCTGCATACGGTAATGGAGCGACTGCTCGAGGAAGCCTCGTTCCAGGGCGGCGACTTCGCCAGCCCGCTGGTCATCGATGCCGACTATGTCAATGACAAGCTCGGCGAACTCGCCGTGGACGAAGACCTGTCGCGGTATATCCTCTGACGAGGAGCCGCGAGCCGCGAGCCGCGAGCCGCGAGCCGCGAGCCGCGAAACGATGACCGCCGCTTGTCGCATCGACAAGCGGCTTCACTCGAAGCTACTCTCTATCGCGCCCCAACTCCGGCGCGGTCGAAGCTAGGAGTCTTCCAATGCCTGCCCCCGTTCCCAACCGCGTTCACTACCACAAGGGCGATCGCGAGCTCGAGCTTGGCTATCCCGATGGCGAAAGCTATCGCTTGCCGATCGAGTTGCTGCGCGTCTATTCGCCTTCGGCGGAAGTCCAGGGTCATCACCCCAGCGAAGCCGTGTTGCAGACGGGCAAGCGCAATGTCGGTCTGCTGGATATCTCCCAGGCCGGTCGCTACGCGTTGAAGCTGCATTTCGACGACGGACACGATACCGGGCTTTACACTTGGGAATATCTCTACGACATGGCGACTCATCGGCAAGCCTGGTGGGACGACTATCTCGCCCGACTGCAGCGCGCCGGTGCTTCGCGCGAGGCCAGCGTGATCCAGATCCATCAGGTCTGATGCCAGACCCTTGAGCGTGACGGCGGCCAACGGGCCGCCGTCTTCTTTTTGGTGCGTCATGATGCGCAAAGACAAGTTTGTTGGTGCGTCATGATGCGCAAAGACAAGTTTGCGACCAGACGCTACAATGCGGACTCGGTCGATTCACATCGATTTACCCCGGCCGCGAGCGCGCCTTTCGCACCTGCTCGAGCCGCCTGGCAGCACACCGCCCAGACAGCGACATCACCGCCCCAATGGCGCACGATCGCCGCTCGCGTCATCTCGGAGAAAAGCACATGGACAAGCGCACGACCGACTTCGGCTACGAGAAAGTAGCGATCGACGAGAAAGCCGCCCGCGTGGCGGACGTCTTCCACTCGGTGGCCGCGCGTTACGATGTCATGAACGACCTGATGTCGTTCGGTATCCATCGTCTCTGGAAGCAGTTGACGCTCGAGCGCAGCGGCGTTCGCCAGGGCCACCGCGTTCTCGACATCGCTGGCGGCACCGGCGATCTGACCCGACAGTTCGCCAAGCGCGTAGGACCCAGTGGCCGCGTCATTCTCGCCGATATCAACGAATCCATGCTGCGCGTGGGACGCGACAAGCTGATTGATCATGGTGTCGGCGACAACGTCAAATACGTGCAGGCCAACGCCGAAAGCCTGCCGTTTCCGGACAACAGCTTTCACTGCATCACCATCGCCTTCGGCCTGCGCAACGTCACCGACAAGGACGCGGCGCTGCGTTCGATGACGCGGGTTCTCAAGCCCGGCGGTCGCCTGCTGGTGCTGGAGTTCTCCAAGCCGGTCAACGGCCTGCTGTCGAAGGCCTACGACCAGTACTCCTTCCGCCTGCTGCCGCAGATGGGCCGACTGGTCGCCAACGACGCCGACAGCTATCGCTATCTGGCGGAGTCGATCCGCATGCATCCCGATCAGGAAACGCTCAAGGGCATGATGCAGGCTGCCGGTCTGGAGCGCGTCGAATATACCAACATGACCGGCGGCATCGTCGCGCTCCACCGCGGCATCAAGCTCTGAGGGCTGGCCTCATGCTGGATACATTCGCCCTGGTCGCGCTGGAGCGCTCGCTGAACACGCTGCTGCGACGTGACCCCGCATCGCCCGCGAGGCTGGCGGCACTGGCCGGTCATACCCTGCGCCTGACTTTCGCCGAGGCCCGGCTCGGACTGCGCGTGGCCTTTCATGACGATGGCGTCACGCTGGGGCGCGTGCATGACTGGCACGACGCGGACGATCTCGAGATCACCGTCACCCGAGACGTCCTCACCCGCCTGATGGCGGGCGACTCGCCCGAACGGCTGCTGTTCAGCGGGCAATTGCCGGTTACCGGCCAGACGGGGCTGTTGGCTCCCATCCAGACTCTGTTCATGGATCTCGACATCGACTGGGAAGGCGCGTTGGCCAGCATCCTGGGCAATGGCACCGCGCACGGCGTGGCCAGCGGTATCCGTCATCTCGACCGTCAGGCCCGTTTTCTGGCCAACGAATGGCAACAGGACATGCATGAGTATCTGTTCGAGGAACGACGCTGGCTGGCGGGACGCGACCAGCTGGCCGTCGCCCGTGACCATCTGACCGAACTCCAGCAGGCCGTCGATCGACTCGGGGCCAGAGTGGCTCGGCTGCAACGTCGCCGGGAGTCGCATTCATGAGTTTGCGGCTATTTCGCATCGCCTGGACCGTCTCCCGTTATCGCCTCGACAGCTTGGTTCCCCAGGAACGCCTGCCACCGGTCATTCGCTGGCTGTGGCGCTTCGCTCCCGTTCGCCTGATCCCGATCGGCGACCATTCGCGGGGCAAGCGACTGCGCCTGGCGCTGGAATCGCTGGGCCCGATCTTCGTCAAGTTCGGCCAGATGCTGTCGACGCGACGCGATCTGCTGCCGCCGGATATCGCCGATGAACTCAAACGGCTGCAGGATCAGGTTCCGCCCTTCCCCGGCGAAACCGCCCGCGCCATGGTCGAGCTCGAGCTGGGCCAGACGGTCGAGGAAGCGTTCGCGGCGTTCGAGACCGAGCCGATGGCCTCGGCGTCGATCGCCCAGGTGCACGCCGCCGAGCTGCACAGCGGCGAGCAGGTCGTGGTCAAGATCATTCGCCCCGGTATCGATCGCATCATGCGCGAAGATATCGGGCTGCTGTATACCTTCGCGCGCCTGATGCGCCGGATTCCCGAAGCGCGTCGCCTTCGGCCGGTGGAAGTGGTCCAGGACTACGAAGCGACACTGTTCGACGAGCTCGATCTCAACAAGGAAGCCGCCAATACCTCGCAGCTCAAGCGCAACTTCCAGAGCTCGCCGCTACTTTACGTGCCTGCCATCCACTGGTCGCTGACTCACCGTCAGGTCATGGTCCAGGAACGCATCAACGGCATTCCGGTGGCGGATATCGATGCCCTGCGCGCCCAGGGCACCGATCTCAAGAAGCTGGCCGAGCGTGGCGTCGAGATCTTCTTCACCCAGGTCTTCCGCGACAATTTCTTCCATGCCGACATGCATCCCGGCAATATCTTCGTCTCGCGGGACAACCCCACCGAGCCTCGTTACATCGCCATCGACTGCGGTATCGTCGGCAGCCTGACCCGGGAAGACCAGGATTATCTGGCGCGGAACCTGCTCGCGTTCTTCCGCCAGGACTATTACGAAGTCGCGGTACTGCATATCGAATCCGGCTGGGTCGGCGAAGGCACGCGAGCCAACGAGTTCGCGTCGGCGATCCGCGCGGTGTGCGAGCCGATTCTGGAGAAGCCGCTCAAGGACATCTCCTTCGGTCAGGTGCTGCTGGGGCTGTTTCAGACCGCGCGGCGCTTCAACATGGAAGTCCAGCCACAGCTGGTACTGCTGCAGAAAACGCTGCTCAACATCGAAGGACTCGGTCGCCAGCTCTATCCCGATCTGGACCTGTGGAGCACGGCCAAGCCCTATCTCGAGCGCTGGATGCGTGAGCGCGCCGGGCCCAAGGGCTTCTGGAAGACACTGCAGAAGCACGCGCCGGAACTGGCGCATCAGATTCCGGAACTGCCGGTGCTCGCGCACCAGGCTCTCTCCGACCGCGAGCAGCAGCGTCGGCTCAACCGTCAGCAGACGGAGGCGCTGACGAGCCTGGAAGCCCGCTTCCAGCGAGCCGCCCCCCGCGCCCGACGCCTGCGCCTGGGCGCGGTTCTGCTGGCGGTGGCGCTGGCCTGGCAGCCGATGCTGGCGTGGGCGGAACAGCAACCGTGGCCGGTGCTGGTCGCGGCCGGCCTGGGCGTAGTGCTGCTGGCGTGGCGCTGAGTGTATGATGACGCCCCGTACGTCGAAGTCATCGAGCTCGAAGCTGCTTTTTACAGCGCCCCGAAGCCGGCGCCCGAAGCTCGCGACTTGGTTTTTCTTATGGCTTAAAGCTTACGGCTTACAGCTTCCGACGCAGTCGGGGCGGCTCGAAGCCAATCTAGCCTCAGAAGCAGGAATGTCATCTCATGAGTGATACTCTCGAGCAACTGGCGGCGGTACTGGACGCCCGTCGCAGCGCGGACCCGGATAGCTCCTATGTCGCGCAGCTGCATCATCGAGGCCTCAACAAGATCCTGGAAAAGGTCGGCGAGGAAGCGACGGAAACGCTGCTTGCTGCCAAGGATGTCGAGGCGGATGATGCAAAGAGCCGTCAGGATCTGGTCGGCGAAGTGGCCGACCTCTGGTTTCACAGTCTGGTCATGCTGTCGCACCTCGATATCGACCACCGTGAAGTACTGGCGGAACTGGCCCGGCGCTTCGGCGTTTCGGGGCTGGACGAAAAGGCATCGCGCCAGCGAGACTCATGAATCATCATCGCGCCAACGCGCATCGGTAAGGAGAAAGTTATGCTGGGCGGGATTAGCATCTGGCAGTTGTTGATCGTTCTCGGGATCATCATTCTGATCTTCGGCACCAAGAAACTGCGCAACGTCGGCAGCGACCTGGGCGGTGCCGTCAAGGGCTTCAAGAAGGCCGTCGGTGAAGACGAAGACGAGAAAAAAGGGAGCACGACGCAGCATAGCATCAACCACTCCCAGGACTCGGCGAACCACACCACCCAGGACAGCAACTTCGATAGCCGCGCCGACGAGACGCAGACGTCCAGCGACAAGGCCGAGCGCAAGTAACCGACATGTTCGATATCGGTTTCTTCGAACTTCTGCTGATCGGCATCGTGGGCTTGCTGGTACTGGGGCCGGAGCGCCTGCCCAAGGCAGCCCGTACCGCCGGCCTCTGGGTCGGCCGGATCAAGCGCAGCGTCTCGACCATGCAGCGGGAGATCACCTCTCAGCTCGAGGCCGAGGAGTTGCGCCAGAAACTGGCCGAGCAGCAGAAGAAACTGGACGAGGGCGTCAACCAGGCGCGCCGAGGCGTCGAGAAGCACTTCGAAAGCGACTCGAAAGGCGGCTCGTCCCCCTCGACATCGACGCCCTCGATATCGACGCCCTCTTCCGGGAATGACCGGCAATCGGCCGGGGCAACCTCCGACGCCGACCCGCAGCCGTCGTCGTCCCCTGAGTCGCCCCCCGCTGCCTCTTCTTCCTCCCCCGCGGACAAGGATTCGGCTTCCCGATGAGCGATGCCTCTTCTCCACCGCCAGATGAACAGCAGCCACAGGCGCCACTGATCGAGCACTTGATAGAGTTGCGCTCCAGACTGATGAAGGCCGTGATCGTCGTCGTGGTGATCTTCGTCGGGCTCTACGCGTTCTCCAACGAGATCTACCGCTTCGTCGCCGACCCGCTGGTGGCCCTGTTGCCGGTGGGATCGAAGATGATCGCCACCGAGGTCACCTCGCCGTTCCTGGCACCGTTCAAGCTGACCATGGTGGTCGCGATCTTCGCCGCGATCCCGTTCATTCTCTATCAGGCCTGGGCGTTCATCGCGCCGGGGCTCTACAAGCACGAAAAAGCGCTGGCATTCCCGCTGCTCGCCTCCAGCATTCTGCTGTTCTACTGCGGCGCCGCCTTCGCCTACTATGTCGTGTTCCCGCTGCTGTTCAGCTTCTTCGTGCATACCGGGCCGCAGGACGTCACGGTGATGACGGATATCAACGCCTATCTCAACTTCGTGCTGAAGATGTTCTTTGCCTTCGGCGTGGCGTTCGAAATCCCCATCGCCACCTTTCTGGTCATCTGGACCGGGATCACCGACGTGAAGAGCCTGAGCAAGAAGCGCCCTTATGTGATCCTGATCTGTTTCATCATCGGCATGCTGCTCACCCCGCCGGACATCATTTCGCAGAGCCTGCTGGCCGTGCCCATGTGGCTTCTGTTCGAGGTCGGCATCGTCTTCGGCCGTATCGTCCAGCGTCGCCGCGCGGAAGATCCGACCGGCGCGGACTGATCCGTTCGCGCGGCACTGCCGTGACAAGCCGCTGCGACAACCGCCCTCATCCTGTCGGCCCTCACGGTTGTTATACTGAGGCATCGAACCCACTGTCATCGTTCTGTCATTCGCCGTCGGTAGAGTAGCTACCGGCGCCGCGAACGTGCCGCAAGGCATGTTCGCCGTCCACCGTGGAGACATTCATGCGTTACAACCTGCCTCGTCAGTACCCGGCCACCCGCCTGCGTCGTCTACGCAAGAGCGATTTTTCCCGCCGCCTGGCCAGAGAATCGACACTGACGACTGACGACCTGATTCTTCCCGTCTTCGTGCTCGACGGCGAGAAGCGCCGCGAGCCGGTCGCGTCGATGCCGGGCGTCGAGCGTCTGTCCATCGACGAGCTGCTGCGCGAGACCGAAGAGCTGGTCGAACTCGGCATCCCGGCGATCGATCTCTTTCCCTTCACGCCGGCGGAAAAGAAGACTGTCGACGGCGCCGAAGCGTGGAATCCGGACGGCGTGATCCAGCGTGCGATTCGGGCGTTGCGCGAGCGCTTCCCGGATCTCGGCATCATCACCGATGTGGCGCTCGACCCCTACACGACCCACGGTCAGGACGGGGTGCCGGACGAGAACGGCTATCTGATGAACGATCGCACCATCGAAGCGCTGATCAAGCAGGCGCTGTCCCATGCCGAGGCCGGAGCGGACGTGATCTCTCCATCCGACATGATGGATGGCCGGATCGGGGAGATTCGTGCCACCTTCGAACGCGAGGGGCTGCACGAGACGCAGATCATGGCCTATTCGGCCAAGTACGCCTCGAAGTATTACGGCCCGTTCCGCGATGCCATCGGCTCCAGCGGCAACCTGGGCAAGGCCGACAAGTTCAGCTACCAGATGGATCCGGCCAACACCAACGAAGCGCTGCACGAGACGGCACTGGATATTCAGGAAGGCGCCGACATGGTCATGGTCAAGCCCGGCATGCCGTACCTGGACGTCATCCAGCGCGTGAAGGACTCCTTCGGTGTCCCGACCTTCGCCTATCAGGTCAGCGGCGAATACGCCATGCACATGGCTGCCTTCGAAAAGGGCTGGCTGGATGCCGACAGCGTGATCCTGGAGTCGCTGACCTGCTTCAAGCGCGCGGGCGCCGACGGGATCTTGACCTATTTCGCCAAACGCGCCGCACAATTGCTCAATTCCTGAGGGCCGCGGGCGTGTCTGCCCCGGTACCGGAGACTTTAGATGACAGACTCAGGCACACCAGACACGCCCAATACTATCGATACACCCGCCGCCTCAACCGATACGCCATTATCGGTTAGCGGGGAGGAGATCAATGCGAAACCCTTGCGCGTCAACCGTACGCGCAAGGGCATCCATGCCAAGGAGACGCCCTCCTCCCAGGCGGATCTCGACGATCCTGCGCTCTATTTCAACCGTGAGCTGTCGCACCTGCAGTTCAATATCCGCGTGCTCGAGCAGTCTCTGGACCCTTCGCATCCGCTACTCGACCGCCTGATGTTCCTGCTGATCTTCTCTTCCAATCTCGATGAGTTCTTCGAGATTCGCGTGGCCGGGCTCAAGCATCAGCTTGCCTCGTTTCGCGAGGAGACCGGTGCCGACGGCATGACGCCCGCTCGCGTCCTGAGCGAGGTGTCACGTATCGCTCACGAACAGGTGGAACGCCAGTACCGCATTCTCAACGATGTGCTGGTGCCGGCACTGGAAGAGCAGAAGATACGCTTCCGGCGCCGCGCCCAGTGGACACCCGAGCAGGCGGCCTGGGTCACCGACTATTTCGAGGAGGAGATCGCCCCGGTCATCAGTCCGATCGGGCTCGACCCGTCTCACCCGTTTCCGCGACTGGTCAACAAGAGCCTCAACTTCATCGTCGAGCTCGATGGCACAGATGCCTTCGGCCGCGAGGGCGGCATGGCGATCCTGCCCGCACCGCGCTCGCTGCCGCGACTGATCCGGCTGCCGGATGCGCTCTGCGAGGAGGGCTTCACCGACTACGTCTTCCTGTCGTCGATGATCCACGCCCATGCCCACGAGGTCTTTCCCGGCATGGAAGTGGGCGGCTGCTATCAGTTCCGGCTGACGCGCAACGCCGATTTGTCGGTCGATCCCGAAGAAGTCTCGGACCTGGCCTCCGCGCTGCGTGGGGAGCTGCTGGCCAGACGCTACGGCAGCGGCGTCCGTCTGGAGGTGGCCGACAACTGCCCCGACAGCCTCATCGATTTCCTGCTCAAGCAGTTCGAGCTGGGCGAGGAGGATCTCTATCGGGTCAACGGTCCGGTCAACCTGACCCGGATGATGGCGGTACTCGGCGACGTCCAACGCCCCGACCTGCGCTACCGCCCTTTCACGCCCGGCCTGCCTAAGCCGTTACGCGGCGAGGTCAACCTGTTCTCCGCCATTCTTCAGGGCGACATCCTGCTGCATCATCCTTTCCAGTCGTTTACCCCGGTGGAGGATCTGCTGCGCCAGGCGGCACGGGATCCCGACGTGCTGGCCATCAAGCAGACCCTCTATCGCACCGGCGCCGACTCGTCGATCGTCGGCGCACTGGTGGAGGCCGCGCGCGGCGGCAAGGAAGTGACCGTCGTCATCGAGCTGAGGGCGCGCTTCGACGAGGCCGACAACCTGGCCCTGGCCTCCCGGCTGCAGGAAGCCGGTGCCATCGTCATCTACGGTGTCATGGCCTGCAAGACCCACGCCAAGATGATGCACATCGTGCGCCGCGAGAAAGGCACGCTCCGTCACTACGCCCATCTCGGCACCGGCAACTATCACGCCAAGACCGCCAAGCTGTACACCGATTACAGCTTGATGACCGCCAACGAGGCGCTGTGCGACGACGTGCACAAGGTGTTCCAGCAGCTCTCCGGCATGGGCAAGCCACGCAAGATCCAGACGCTGCTGCATGCGCCATTCACGCTGCACAAGACGTTGATCGCGATGATCGAGCGCGAGGCCAAACTGGCAGAGAGCGGCAAGAAGGCCAGGCTCGTTCTCAAGTGCAATGCGATCACCGAGCCCAAGCTGATTCGCGCGCTCTATCGGGCTTCCCAGGCCGGCGTGACCTGCGAGCTGATCATTCGCGGCATGTGCTGCCTCCGCCCCGGCATACCGGGTATCTCCGACAATCTCCGGGTACGCTCGATCATCGGTCGCTTCCTCGAGCATACCCGCGTCTACTACTTTCACAACGATGGCAAGCACGAGGTGTGGTGTTCCAGCGCCGACGCCATGGAGCGCAACATGTTCCATCGGGTGGAGACCTGCTTCCCGCTGCTGGACAAGAAGGTCGCTCAGCAGGTGCGCAAGGATCTGGACACCTATCTACTGGACAACTGCCAGAGCTGGGAACTCGACACCGAGGGTCAGTACCATCTCTGCGACTCGGGCGATGCCGAGCCGATCAGTGCTCAGGAGACGCTGCTTTACGCCTACGCCAGCCAGGCGTGAGCGCGGTCATCTCATGGTTCGATAGCGGTGACCGGATGAATTGATGACTCGATAAAAAAGGCTGGATGCTTTCGCATCCAGCCTTCTTCATGCGCCCGCTCTCGATCGATCAGAGGCCGACCTGACCGCCGTCTTCCTTCCAGATCGCTACCGTCGCCGCGCGGGGGCGAACCTGGCCGTTCGTGGCCCGGGTGGCGTCCTGGCCCAAGGCGTCGCCATCCGCCGGCCAGTTACCGGGATGCTGGATATTGATGAACAGCGCGGTGCGGTCCGGCGTGGCGAAGATACCGGTCACCTCACAGCCATTCGGCCCCACGGCGAAGCGTTTGAGATGACTCTGATTGGCGGCATCGATGACCGAGCCGGCACCACTGGCGTCCTGGCCGAGCGCGCCCGGCACCACCGCCAGCAACTGGTCGTTGGTGTATTCGGCCACGGCATTGTCGCTGTTGTCCGTCTGGAACCAGAGAATGCCCTGCCCTTCGCCACGCGCGTCGTACCATAGGCCGTCGGGACTCGCGAACTGGTTGTCCTCGGTCAGGCCGGAGCGATTGTCGCCTGCGCCGGCGTCGCTGCCGAACACGAAGATCTCCCAGGCAAAGCGATTGTCCGGCTGCTCGCGCCAGCGAATGATGTGTCCGTTCTCGTTGTTGGCGCGCGGGTTGGCGACATTGGCGGGCGCCGTGGCGTAACCCACGCCGCCGGCATCGATCGCCGTGCCGTCGTTGGTGAAACTGGCTTCGGTATCCGCCGCCGTGCGTTTCGAGTTGTTGGTCAAGGTGAAGTAGACCTCGCCGGAGACAGGGTCCACGCTCGACCATTCCGGCCGATCCATCGGCGTCGCGCCCATCAGGTCGGCTGCGTCACAGGTGTGGATGATGATGCCGGCGGTATCGTCGGCCGCCAGGCCCAGCGCCGCGGCCAGCGTCTGGCCGGATGGCGTTTTCGCATCCGGCGTCAGCGGCAGCCACTCGCCTCGCCCGTCTTCATCGAAGCGCGCCGCGTAGAGCGTGCCTTCATCGAGGTATTTGCCGCCGATGGCCAGACGATCCGCTTCGTTGCCCGGCCGAGGGGCATCGGCGGGGTCCCACTTGGCGGCGCTGACGAACTTGTAGATATATTCGTTGCGCGAGTCGTGACCGGTGTAGAACGTCAGCGGCTCGCCGGCGCGGACCGGCCCGGGCCAGCACCCCTCGTGGCGGAAACGTCCCAGCGCCGTGCGCTTGACGGCCATGGCCTGGGTATACGGATCGATCTCGACCACGTAGCCGAAGGTCCGCGCTTCGTTGCGATAGTCTTCACTCGCCTCGCCCACCCGGGGCGTGACATCGAAACGCGAGAACTCGTCTTCCTGCTCGCCATCGCCGGCCGCCGTTTCCCAGCCGTAGCGCCCGCGATCGGTCGGCAAGCCCAGGCGGGCATCGTCGCTGAAGCGCTCGCCGGTATTGACGAAGACTTCCGGCCAGTTTTCCTCGCAGGTCAGGTAAGTTCCCCAGGGGGTGTAGCCATTGGCGCAGTTGTTGTTGGTGCCGCGCGTTCGAGTACCGTCGGTCGAGTAGCGTGTCCTGACATAGTCGCTGCCTGCGACCGGCCCGGCCAGCATGATAGGTGTGGCGGTCGTGATCCGGCGGTTGTAGGGAGAGTCGACCACATGCGTCCAGCCGCCATCATCCTGGCGGCGGATCTCGACGATGGTGACGCCGTGGGCATTGATTTCGGTGCGAACCTCATCGGCCGGCCGCACACCGTCCGGCTGGGTCGGGCCACCCTGGGGCGCCCACAGGGCATCCTGATCGATGTACTCGTTGTTGAGCGCGAGCAGAAAACGGCGCGAGCCACTTTCCGCATCAAGGGGGAAGGCGTGCATGCCGTCATGATGCATGCCCACGCTGTTCGCCTGCTGCTCGGGGGTCATGGCGAGATCCTTCTGCCAGGCACTGGCCCGGGCATTGAGCGGCGTTCCCCACGGAATCAGCACCTGTGCCCGATATCCGGGCGGCACCACGACCGCATCGGTGTGCGAGCCCTTGATCGATTCGAAGGCCAGCGCCAGCGGCGTCTTGTTCTGGGCCCAGGCACCATTGCTGCCGCCGAGCCCGAACCCTCCCATCATGGAAAGCGCGGCCAGCCCCAGGCCACCCTGGAGAATCTGGCGACGCGAAAGATGGCGCTCGACAACCTCACCGAAAGGCAGATTCTGGCTGTTGTTGTGAATTCGATGATCTTCGACATCCCGGCTCATGTTTGTCTCCCTGACTCGTCACGGATTGCTCGTCGTGACGAGGCTAAGCCGGGAATATGACGAGATGATGTCCCCCCGGCGACCGCCGGGGACACGGTTCAGGCCTGACCAAGCCGCTCCGCCGCACGCAGCAACAGCTGTTCGGTGGTCTCCCAGCCCAGGCAGGCGTCGGTGATCGACACGCCATAGCGCAGCGCCGCGGGATTGAGCGCCTGCTTGCCTTCGAACAGGTGGCTTTCGAGCATCACGCCGATCAGGCTGCGATCACCGGCCATGCGCTGTTCCAGCACATCGTAGAGAACCTCCGTCTGACGCCGGTGGTCCTTGTTCGAGTTAGCGTGGCTGCAGTCGACCATGATCCTCGCCGCGAGCCCGGCCTGCGTCATCGCCCGGCGGCTGGCAGCCACGCTCTCGGCATCATGATTGGGCCCGTTGCGGCCACCGCGAAGCACCAGATGCGTGGCGGCATTGCCCGGCGTTTCGATCATCGCCGGGCCGCCGTCGGCGGTCACACCGAAGTGGCGATGCGAATGGGCCGCCGATTGCATGGCAGCGATAGCGACATCGACATTGCCCTGGGTTCCGTTCTTGAATCCGACCGCCGCCGCCAGCCCGCTGGCGAGTTCACGGTGAATCTGGGATTCGGTGGTCCGCGCGCCGATCGCCACCCAGCTCAGCAGATCATCGAAGTAGGCGCCGGCCATCGGCTGCAGCAGCTCCGTCGCGACCGGCAGGCCCAGTTCGGCGATATCGCGCATCAGCCGTCTCGCCATGGCCAGGCCCGCGGCCATGTCGTCGCTGCCGTCGAGGTGGGGATCGTAGGCCAGCCCTTTCCAGCCGACGGTGGTACGCGGTTTCTCGACGTAGACGCGCATCACCAGCAAAAGCCGGTCCTCCACCGCTTCATTGAGTGCCGCCAGACGCTCGGCATACTCCAGCGCCGCGGCAGGGTCGTGCACTGAACAGGGGCCGGTCACGACCAGCAGGCGATCGTCCTCGCCTTCGAGGATGGCCCGTATGGCCTCGCGGCTCGCAGCGATCCGGGCCTCGAGCGCCGCGCTCACCGGCAGCTGCCGACGCAGCTCCTGCGCCGTCGGCAATGGCAGCGCTCTGATGGAAGACGATGATTTCGGCGTGGATAGGGCCGGTTTCAATTCGGATGTGGCAGCGTCCATAACGATCTCATTCCAGGTGATGTTCAAGAATCGAGACCCGAAAACGCGAGAACCCCCGGGTGGGCCTGCCATCCGGGGGTTCTTGATGCGAGGAGGAGGCAGCCCGGTTCCGGGCGTGCCTCGCGGGTTCAGGTCACGTTGACCAACCGGCGGGCACGCCAGTCCTAAACCAATAGCCATAACCGAAGAACGCAAACGCCATCGCACCGCCAACGGCGTTGGCGGTGTCGATGAAGCGTGAATCGTGGCGTTCGGTCATGATCTTTCTCACAGACGTTCGTTCGCAAACATCGTTCGTCACGAAGACGTGATGTCGCAAATTGTCTCTCTATCCTAACGCCCCGGCGCGTTTTGACAAGTCTTTTGAGGCAAACGCTGGCCGCCGAGCTTTACTTGTTCTCGCCCGTTGACGAGACTGGGAAATCAGAAAAAGAAAGGATTCCAAGGACTTTCATGGCCTACCCACCTCATGACGTGCTGATCGACAATCTTCACGCCAGCGCCCGTGGCGATGGTCTCGCTTTCGAGAATCTCTACCGCGCGACCAGTCCGCATCTATACGCCCAGCTATTGCGTATCGTTCGGCAGGAAGCGGCCGCGCAGGACTGCCTGCAACTGGTCTACCTGCGGGTATGGCAGGTGGCCGGACAGTACGATGCTTCCCGCGCCCGCCCGATGACCTGGCTTTCGACCCTCACTCGCAACATCGGCATCGACTGGCTCCGGCGTCAACGCCCCCAGGAAGCCGATAGCGAAGCGATCATCGATTCACTGCCCGGCGAATCCGATGTCGAGAGCGAGAGCGACATCAATCAGCAGGCGGAATCGCTGCAGCAGTGCCTGACCGAATTGCCGGCGCAACAGCGCCAGGTGCTCGAGCTCGCATTTTTCGAAGGATTGACCCATCAAGATCTGGCATCGCATCTCACCACGCCGTTGGGAACCGTCAAGAGCTGGGTCCGCAGAGGCCTCGAGAGGTTGAAGGCATGCATGACACGTTTGACTTGAGCGACCCCGAAGCGCGCGAGCTGGCCGCCGGAGAGTACGTTCTCGGTACGCTGGATCGAGACCAGCGCGCCGAGTTCGAGGCATTGCTGGCGGTCAGCACGGATCTGCAGCGTAGCGTCGATGCCTGGCGAGAGCACCTGCAGATCTTCAACCAGCAGCTGGAACCGGTGACGCCGCCCGGCCATCTGTGGTCCGGCATTGTCGCGCGCCTGGGCCTGAGAGCGGGCCTGCTGCAGCGTCTCGGCTTCTGGCGGGCGTTCAGCGGTTTCGCGACGGCGGCGGCGCTGGTTCTGGCAGTGATCGCGCTGACGCCACGGGAGCCGGCGATGATGCCCGGTGAATATGTCTTCGTGATCAACCACGCCAGCGGCCAGCCGGCCTGGATTATCAACGCCACCCTCGACGGCAAGATGATGGTTCAGGCGGTCAAACCCGGCCCGATGCCCGCAGGCAAGGGTGGCGAGCTGTGGATGATGGAGAACGGTACGCCGGTTTCGCTAGGCATGTTGCCGATTCAGGGCCAGGCCACCATGCAGTTGCCCGCCAAGATGCTGGGCCTGATGAAGACCGCCGATTTCGCCGTCAGCATGGAGCCGAGCTCCGGCGCGCCGGGAGGCAAGCCATCCGGCCCCGTGATCGACGAAGGCAAACTGGTACAGATTCGCAACAGCACCGTCTCGCTATAGACGAATCGCGGCGCTTTCAGCCCAGGTGGCTGCCGCCGTCAACCGGCATTATCGTGCCGGTGACGAAGTCATTGTCGAGCAGGTAACGCAGGGTCTGGTAGATCACCCCTGGCCCCGGCACGCGCCGGTCGCGGCCGCCATCTACGTCTTCGCCCTCGGCGAGCATCACCAGACCGGGCGCGATGGCGTTGACCTGGATCGTGGGCGCGAACTGGGCGGCGAACGACCGGGTCAGGCTTTCCAGCCCGGCCTTGGTGGCGGCGTAGGCGGACTGCCCCGCCGCGCCCCGCTGTACTACGCTGTCGGTGATATGCACGATGTCGCGCTGCGGCTCCTGGCAGGCGTCCAGCAGGCTGCGGGCATGGAGATTGATCAGATACGGCGCCTGCATGTTGACCCGGAACAGACGCTCGAAGGTTTCGCCGGCCGCCTCGGGGCCGGGGTCCGACAACCACTCCCCAGCGTTGTGAATGATGGCGCGCAGACTCGCGGTGTTATCCCGCAGCCGGGCGATGAAGTCGAGAATACCGGCTTCGGTGGCAAAGTCCGCCGCCAGCGTCACCGCGCCACGCTCCCGTAGCGCCGACAGCGACTCCCGCTCGCGGCGATAGGTGACGATCACCGGATGGCCGTCGTCGAGCAGCCGCTCGGCACAGTGCAGCCCAAGGCGCTGGGTGCCACCGGTGATCAGGATCGGGGATTGGCTCACGACTTCTTCTCCGGTGACGAGGCGATCTCGCCCGGGGTCAACGGCGCCTGATCCGGGTCGCTCTCCGGCAGTGGCAGAAACGGCACCCGCGGCGCATAGCTGAAGACGTCCGAATGGACCTGCGATTCGACCAGCCCCAACGGGGCCAGCGTATCCACGCAGGCATAGACCATGCCGGGAGATCCGGCGAGGTAGATCTCGACGCCTTCCAACGTATCCAGCTGCGATGCCAGCACCTCATCGATACGCCCGGTGTGCCAGCGCACGCCGGGCAGCGCCTCGAGCGCGGCCTCCGGGGTTTCGACCACAGCGTGAAAACGAACGTTCGCATACGCCTGGGCCCATTCCCGCGCCTGGGTTTCAGCATAGAGATCGCGGCGCTCGCGCACGGCCCACCAGATCGAGATGTCCCGTTCGGGATTCTCGGTCAGGGCGGCTTCGACGATGGCCTTGAGCTGGGCAAAGCCGGTACCGGCGGCGATCAGCAGCAGCGGCTCCGAACGGCCTGCAGGTAGCGTGCACTCGCCGCTGGGCAGCCGGACCGACAGCCGATTGCGATGGGTCAGCAGCTCCCGCAGGCGCGCCGAGTGGGTGCGTTCCGGCCAATGCTGAATGTGCAGCTCCAGACGGCCGTCGCCGGTTTCGGCGCAGGCGATCGAGAACGGCACCCAGGTCTCTTCATGCAATTCCAGTTCGAGATACTGCCCGGGCGCATGGGCAATCGCCTCGGCACGCCCTTCGAGCACGACCCGGAACACATCGGGCGTCAGATCCTCGACGGTTTCCACCTGGCAGGTCAACGTTCTGACCGTCATGTTCACCTCATCGTTTGCCGTCATGCCGCACCGCCGTCCGAGGGTTTTCCGGTTCGCGCCTGTGGTGGCGCGATATCGATACCATAGCTTTCCCAGCGCTCGTCGACCCGCGATTTGATCGCCGGATCCATGACGATGGGTTCTCCCCACTCCCGTGTCGTCTCGCCGGGCCACTTGTTGGTCGCATCCAGCCCCATCTTCGAGCCCAGCCCCGCCGTCGGCGAGGCGAAGTCGAGATAGTCGATCGGCGTATTCTCCACCATCACCGTATCCCGGGCAGGGTCCATCCGGGTGGTGATCGCCCAGATCACGTCTTCCCAGTTGCGGGCATCGACATCGTCGTCCAGCACGATCACGAACTTGGTGTACATGAACTGGCGCAGGAAGCTCCAGACGCCCATCATGACCCGCTTGGCGTGACCGGGGTATTGCTTCTTCATGGTCACCACCGCCATGCGATAGGAGCATCCTTCCGGCGGCAGATAGAAGTCGACGATCTCGGGAAACTGCTTGCGCAGGATCGGCACGAACACTTCATTGAGCGCCAGCCCCAGCACCGCGGGCTCGTCCGGCGGGCGGCCGGTGTAGGTCGAATGGTAGATCGGATCACGCCGATGGGTGATCCGCTCGACGGTAAAGACGGGAAAGCTTTCGACTTCGTTGTAGTATCCGGTGTGATCGCCATAGGGCCCTTCGGGGGCCATGTCGTCCGGATGGATGAAACCTTCCAGCACGATCTCGCTGGAAGCCGGGACCTGCAGGTCGGCGTGGCCGCATTTGACCAGTTCGGTCCGCGAACCGCGCAGCAGGCCGGCGAAGGCGTACTCGGAGAGCGTGTCCGGCACTGGTGTCACGGCGCCCAGGATGGTCGCCGGGTCGGCCCCCAGCGCCACCGCGACGGGGAAGGGTTCGCCGGGGTGTGTCTGCTGCCATTCGCGAAAATCCAGCGCCCCGCCGCGGTGACTCAGCCAACGCATGATTAATCGATTCTTGCCAAGCTTCTGCTGACGATAGATCCCCAGGTTCTGGCGCGACTTGTGCGGCCCCTTGGTCACCACCAGCGCCCAGGTCACAAGCGGCGCCACGTCGCCCGGCCAGCAGTGCTGAATCGGCAGACGATCGAGATCGACCTCATCGCCTTCGAGCACGACCTGCTGGCACGGCGCCGAACGCAACGTCTTCGGTCCCATGCTCATGACCTGCTTGAAGATCGGCAGCTTCTCCCAGGCATCCTTGAGACCTTTGGGCGGGTCGGGCTCCTTCAGGAAAGCCAGCAGCTTGCCCACCTCACGCAGCGCTTCGACGCTTTCCTGCCCCATGCCCATGGCCACGCGCTCCGGGGTACCGAACAGGTTTCCCAGCACCGGCATCTCGCTACCCTTGACGTTCTCGAACAGCAGCGCAGGCCCACCGGCTCGCAGCGTGCGATCACAGATCTCGGTGATCTCCAGGTAGGGATCCACCTCGACCGTAACACGCTTCAACTCACCGCGCGCCTCCAGCGCCGCGATGAAGTCCCGCAAATCGTGATATTTCATGGCGTTGCCCGCATCCCGCTATCCAAGAACGCAAAAAGGGCAGCATAACATGCTGCCCTATTGCATCTCTGCTCGATTTCCAAATCTCGATCCCATCAGACCCGAACATCGGATCGAACGATGGCAGGACAAGGCGAACGACGACGAGCCAGCGGAGTGTACTGTCGTACATGAGCATGGCGAGTCGGCGTTCAACGCCGTACTGCCGAGCGCAGACCGATGTTATCTACGCTTCATGGCTTCGAAGAATTCCAGGTTGGTCTTGGTATCCTTGAGGCGATCGATCAGGAACTCGGTAGCGGCCACGTCGTCCATCGGGTTGAGCAGCTTGCGCAGGATCCACATGCGCTGCATCTCGTCCTCGGAGGCGATCAGATCCTCGCGACGGGTGCCGGAACGGCGAATGTTGAGAGCGGGATAGACGCGGCGCTCGGCCAGCTTGCGGTCCAGGTGGGCTTCCATGTTGCCGGTACCCTTGAACTCCTCGAAGATCACTTCGTCCATCTTCGAGCCAGTATCGACCAGCGCCGTGGCGAGGATGGTCAGGCTGCCGCCCTCTTCGATGTTGCGCGCGGCGCCGAAGAAACGCTTGGGCTTCTCGAGGGCATGAGCGTCGACACCACCGGTCAGCACCTTGCCGGAAGACGGCACTACGGTGTTGTAGGCGCGCGCCAGGCGAGTGATGGAGTCGAGAAGAATGACCACGTCCTTCTTGTGCTCGACCAGACGCTTGGCCTTCTCGATGACCATCTCGGCCACCTGGACGTGACGGGCCGGCGGCTCGTCGAAGGTCGATGCCACGACTTCACCGCGCACCGTCCGTGACATCTCGGTCACCTCTTCCGGGCGCTCGTCGATCAGCAGCACGATCATGTGACATTCGGGATTGTTGCGCGTGATCGAGGTGGCGATGTTCTGCAGCATCAAGGTCTTGCCGGCCTTGGGCGGCGACACGATCAGGCCACGCTGGCCCTTGCCGATCGGCGCGGTGAGATCGATGACCCGCGCGGTGATGTCCTCGGTGGAGCCGTTGCCGATCTCCATCACCATGCGCTCCTGCGGGAACAGCGGCGTCAGGTTCTCGAACAGGATCTTGTGCTTGGCGTTTTCCGGCTTGTCGAAGTTGATCTCGTTGACTTTCAACAGCGCGAAGTAGCGCTCGCCTTCCTTCGGCGGGCGGATCTTGCCGGCAATCGAGTCGCCCTTGCGCAGATTGAAACGGCGAATCTGGGACGGCGAAACGTAGATGTCGTCGGGGCCGGCCAGGTAGGAGGAGTCGGCGCTACGCAGGAAACCGAATCCGTCCTGCAGAATCTCCAGGACGCCATCGCCGTAAATGTCCTCGCCACTCTTTGCGTGTTTTTTCAGGATGGCGAAGATGATGTCCTGCTTGCGTGAACGCGCCAGATTATCGATACCCATTTCGCGGGCGATATCCAGCAGTTCAGGAACGGATTTTTGCTTGAGTTCGGTTAGATTCATGAGTTCTGTCAGAGAAGGCTCGTGTCGCAGGCAATGACTTTTGCCGAGATAGAAAAGAAGGACAAGAGGCGGTCAGTTCAAACGCCGCGCGGCGCGTTCAGTCGTCCCAGGATGTCAGGCATTCGTATGGTCTGTTGGCCCAGCGTCGACGCATGTCGGGATGCCGACTGGCCGTGTGACGAAGGTGCCGGGAGAGCGGTTCGATTCGCCTGCCATTCTCGCGGAAAGCGTCATCCGAGAGAGTGGTCACTGTCCAAAGATCGGTACTGGGATTGACTGACGACTTGGGGGACCGCGACGCGGTCGAGAAGCATTCGGAACAGGCGAACGTCCAGATGGTAGACAAGCTATCTTCCGAAAGCAAGTATCGATATGGCGATCATCGGCCGCATTATCAAGTGCCCTCGACTAATGGCGCGCACACTCTTCACCGATCTGCAGCAGTTGCTGTTCCGACAACGCACCGACACGCGTCAACCTGGGTTCGCCGTCGACGAACAGGATCAGTGTCGGCGTTCCCTTGACACCGTAGCGCTCCGCCAGCGCCGGCTCGCGATCGACGTCCACGACCGCCACCGACAGCGCACGGATCGACTCCTGCGAAGCCGAAGCGAGCCGGGACAGCAGGGTTTCACACGGCTGGCACCAATCGGCAACGAAGACCGCCAGCCAGGGTGATTCCGCTTCTTCGCGCTGACGCTCGAACGTCTCGCTGTCCAGATGGCGCCGCTGTGGCTGCATGGGTTCGATTCTCGATGGGTAGTGCCAGTGCCGCCAGCATGCCTGCCGCCTCGGCGATTGACAAGGCCGCGCCCCCACCGCAATCTTGAGGCATCCTGCGCGCTGGACTCCTACCTACCCGAACATGATTCGATATCGGGACGCTCAGCGCTCGCCCGTCTACAGCCAGCTTTCGAGGACGCCACGCCATGAGCGGGAATTCGACCGCCGAAGACGCGACGCGCCGTCTGGCCGCTATCGATCTCGGTTCCAACAGCTTCCACCTGTTGGTCGCCAATTATCAGCACGGCCAACTCCAGGTCGTCGCCAAGATGGGCGAAAAAGTGCAGCTCGCCGCCGGCCTCGATGCCGACGAAAATTTTACCGAAGCCGCCATGGATCGTGCGCTCGGCTGCCTCGAGCGCTTTGCCCCTTTTCTCGAAGGCGTCTCGCCCGCCGACCTGCGTATCGTCGGCACCAACGCCCTTCGCGCAGCCCATAACGCCCACGCGCTGATCGATCGCGCCGAAGCGCTGATCGGCCACACCATCGAGATCATCGGCGGCCGCGAAGAGGCGCGCCTGATCTATCTCGGCGCCGCTCATTCGCTGGCCGAAGTACACGGCAGGCGCCTGATCGTCGATATCGGTGGCGGCTCCACCGAGTTCATCATCGGTGAGGACTTCGAGCCGCAGGCGCTGGAGAGTCTCCATATGGGCTGCGTGGCCTATACCGGCACCTTTTTCACCGACGGCGAGCTCAGCGAAAAGCGCTTCCGGCGCGCCGAGATGGCCGCGCTTTCCGAACTGGCCAACATCCAGCGCCATTACCGCCAGTTGGGATGGCAGGATCCGATCGGCTCCAGTGGCACGATCAAGGCCGCGGCAGCGGTCATCGCTGCTCGAGGCGATGGCGACGCTACGCTGATCGAGCGCGAAGCCTTGATGAAACTGCGCAAGAAGCTGATCGGCTTCGGCCACCTGGACAAGGTCGCGATGGAAGGTCTCAAGGAGGATCGGGCGCGGGTCTTCCCGGCCGGTGTTGCCATCCTCTGTGCGGTCTTCGAAGCCTTCGATCTGGAACGCATGCGCTATTCCGACGGCGCACTGCGTGAAGGCGTGCTGTTCGACCTGATCGGACGCAACACTCCAGAAGATTCCCGCCGCCACAGCGTCGACCTGCTGATGCGGCGCTACAGCGTCGAGACGGTCCATGCCGAAAATGTGGCAGCAACCGCCATGGCCGCCTTCGATCAGGTCCGGGATGCCTGGGCACTTGGCGAAGAGCAGCGCCTGTTTCTCTACTGGGCAGCTCAGGTGCATGAAATCGGCCTGGCGATCTCCCACAGCCAGTTTCATCGCCACGGTGCCTATCTCATCGAGTACTCCGACCTGACCGGCTTTTCCCGTCCCGAGCAGCAGGCGCTGGCGTTTCTGGTACGCGCCCATCGGCGCAAATTCGCCCAGAAGGAGCTGGAGGCGCTGCCCAGCGCCGTGCAGGCGACCTACCAACGACTGGCCCGCCTGCTCCGGCTCGCCGTGATGCTCAACCACGCCCGGCCGGAACAGGCGATCATCGACTTCCGTCTCGCCTGCGACGGCGACACCCTGCATCTCACGCTGCCGGAAACCCGGCATCAGGCGTTGCTGCTCAACGATCTGGAACAGGAAGCGGCCTACCAGAAGGCTGCGGGACTGACGTTGAACTACGACGCCTGATGCCTGCGTCGTGACCGTCGGGAGACACGTTCACGTTTCTGCTTCGGGATCAGGCGATGCCGGCGATTGATGCCAACCTTCGGCCGAAACGATGCCGAGCACGGCCACCAGCTCGTCTCCGCACCAGATCAACGGCAGACGATCACGCTGCCATGGAGGAATCCCCGCCTCCTGCAGCAGGCGCTTGAGATCGCGGCTGCCACGCCCCGCCAGTCGCAGGCTTTCGCCCCCCTGACGCAGCCCGACCCGCAGCGCTGGCGTGGCAGCCCCGTGCAGTCGATGGAGGCTCACGCGGTGCACGCCCCAGGGGGTGACGAGCGGCGACTGCCCGTTCCACGCCGTCTGCCAAGCGGGATCCACCGGCGACAGCGGCGCCATCAGATAGAGATGATGCCGCCAGACCCGCGCCTCGCCGCCCGGCCAACGAATGACCGGCAGGCGATCCGCCCCCACCATCGTCAGTTGCCGTTCGAGCTCGACCAGGCGCGCAGCCGGCGGCGCGGGAATGCCCAGACATTCGAGCGCATGACGAATCAGCAGGCGACGGCGAGAAGTGCTTAGCGCGGCCAGCGTCGCCAACCGCAAGCGACCGGGCTCGCCCCCGGCCTGATCCAGATCGATCGCCGCCAGCTCTGCCAGCAGCTCATCGGCTTCCTGCAGCCACTCGGCACTCTGTCCGAATGCCCCGGCCACGCCCGGCCAACGCTCGCGCAGTGGCGGCACTACCCGATGGCGCAGGTAGTTTCGATCGAACGCCAGGTCGGTATTGGTCGGATCCTCGGACCACTCGAGCCCACGCCGCTGCGCTTCTGCCATCAAGGCCGACCGGGGGAGGCTCAACCAGGGCCGCTCGATCCGGATGCCTCGCCACTCGCGCCGGGAAGGCATACCGGCCAACCCCCGCACGCCGCTACCGCGCAGTGCGGCCAGCAGAAAGGTCTCGACCTGATCGTCCGCATGCTGCGCCAGCCACAGGCGGTCACCCGGAGAGAGATGCATCGCGAAAGCCTGGTAACGGGCCTCCCGAGCGGCCGCCTCGATCCCCTGCCCCGCGGCGTCGACCCGGACCGAAGCCACGGTCAACGGCACGGCCAGCGAATCGCACAGTTCGCGGCAAGTCGTCTCGAAGCCGCCCGCCGCCGCCTGCAGACCATGATTGACGTGAATCGCGCGCAACTCGACCCCGGCCTTGCGCGCCAACGGCGCCGCCACGCTCAACAGCAGAGAAGAGTCGAGACCGCCGGAAAGCGCCACCCAGACGACACGCCCCGGCACGTGGCGTGCCAGGACGTTATCGACGAGAGCTTCGAGGGAGGGTCGCACGGCGGACTCCTACGTGCTGCGGCAATTATGCTAGGCCTCGAAAATAGAGTGAGATTCTCTTGGGAACTTAACGACCTAGAGGGCTCGCTCCGAGCGAAGCCCAAACAAGGCGAAAACCGGCGAGGCAGCGGAGTTGACGTGGGTGTCAATGAGCATGCCGAGCCGGTTTTCAACGCCGTGTGGGCGAGCGCAGGAAGAGCCGTTAAGCGGCGGGGGCGCCGTAGCTCATCAGGCGTTGATATCTCCGCTCCAAAAGACTTTCGGTATCCATCGCCCGCAGGCGGTCGAGGCTATCCGTCAGCGCTTCCTTGACCTGATGGGCAGTCTTGCGCGGATTGCGATGCGCGCCACCCAGCGGCTCTTCGATCAGCGAATCGACGAAGCCGAGCTCCTTCAGGCGCGAGGCGGTAATGCCCATGGCCTGAGCGGCTTCGGAGGCCTTCTCGGCACTCTTCCAGAGAATCGAGGCACACCCTTCCGGCGAAATCACCGAATAGGTGGAGTATTGCAGCATCTGCAGTTCGTCGCAGACGCCGATGGCCAAGGCGCCGCCTGAACCGCCTTCGCCGATGACCGTGGCGACGATAGGCGTCTTCAGGCGCGACATGACGGCAAGGTTGTAGGCGATCGCTTCCGACTGGCCACGCTCCTCGGCATCGATGCCGGGATAGGCGCCAGGGGTGTCGATGAACGTCAGTACCGGCATCTTGAAGCGCTCGGCCATCTCCATCAGACGACACGCCTTGCGATACCCTTCGGGGCGCGGCATGCCGAAGTTGCGGCGTACCTTCTCCTTGACGTCGCGCCCTTTCTGATGGCCGATGACCATTACCGGCTTGTCGTCGAGACGTGCCACGCCACCCACCAGAGCGGCATCGTCGGCGAAATTGCGATCGCCGTGCATCTCGTCGAAATCGGTGAAGATGCTGTCCAGGTAGTCGAGCGTGTAGGGACGCTGCGGATGGCGCGACAGCTGCGTCACCTGCCAGGCGGTCAGGTCACGAAAGATCTGCTCGGTGAGTTTACGGCTTTTCTCTTCGAGCTTACCGATCTCGTCACTCAGGCTGATGCGGCTATCGTTGCCGACCAGTCGCAGCTCTTCGATCTTGGCCTGGAGTTCGGCAATCGGTTGTTCAAAGTCTAGATAATTGGGATTCATAGAGCTTCTACTGTGTGATCCTGGCAAGCTTCGGTGTCTGAATACGAGCGAAACACGGGCGACTGGCGTGCCGCGAAACGGATTATTATCGCACCTCCACGAGTGTTAGCAAGGAGGCGCCCTGCTTCGGCGGGTCAGCCACCTCGATAGCGTAGCGCAACCTTTTCATAACCCTCGACTTCGCGCAGGGCCATCATCAACTCGTCGCTGGGCGAGACTTTCCACGTCTCCGCAAGCTCGAAGCAGCCACTGGCCTTGGCGTTACGATAACGCACGCGGACCGGCAGGCCCGATTCGCTCAGCCATGGCGACAGGCTATCGTGCAGCGAACGCGAGAACTGGCCGTTGAGACGCCCGCCATCCACCGAAAGCTCCACCGCCTCGCCGAAGCGGGCACGAGCATCGGCCATCAGGGTGACGTCCTTGCTGCGCAGACGCAAACCGCCGGAATAGTCGTCACTGGAGACTTCGCCTTCGATGATCAGCACCTGGTCGGCGGTCAGTTTCCCGCGGACCTGATCGAACAGTTCACCGAACAGCGAGGCCTCGATGCGCCCGGTGCGATCATCGAGAGTGACGAACGCCATGGTGTCGCCACGCTTCGACTTCATGGTCCGCATCGCCACGACCAGCCCGGCGACCCGCTGCGGTTCGCGAGAAGGCTTGAGGTCGACGATGCGCGTCGCCACGAAGCGCTTGAGCTCGTGCTCGTATTCGTCGATCGGATGACCGGTCAGGTAGAGCCCGAGCGTGTCCTTCTCGCCGGCCAGGCGCTCCTTGTCGCTCCACTCGCGCGCGTGGCGGTAGTCGGCGTAGATATCCTCATGGTCGTCGGCGTCGGCAAAGGCCTCGCCGAACATGTCCATCATGCCCAGGTTCTGGTTGGTCTGGTTCTGCGACGCGGCCTTGATCGCCGCGTCCAGCGACGCCGCCAGCACTGCGCGGGATGGTCCGAGCGTATCCAGCGCGCCGGAGCGAATCAGTGCTTCGAGGGTGCGCTTGTTCATGCGCTTGCCATCGATACGCCGGCAGAAATCGAACAGGTCCGAGAACTCGCCATCCGCTTCGCGCGCTTCGACGATGGCACCGATCGGCCCTTCGCCGACGCCACGGATCGCGCCCAGCCCGTAGACGACCTGGCCGCCTTCGTCGACGGTGAACTTGTAGGCTCCCACGTTGACGTTGGGCGGCGTTACCGTCAGCCCGATATGACGGCACTCCTCGATCAGCGGCACCACCTTGTCGAGGTTGTCCATCTCGGTCGACAGTACCGCTGCCATGAAAGGCGCCGGATAGTGCGCCTTGAGCCAGGCGGTCTGGTACGACACCAGGCCGTAGGCGGCCGAGTGGGACTTGTTGAAGCCGTAGCCGGCGAATTTTTCCACCAGATCGAACAGGTTGCCGGCCAAGTCCTTGTCGATGCCGTTGGCCGCACACCCTTCCATGAAGCCGGCGCGCTGCTTGGCCATCTCCTCGGGCTTCTTCTTGCCCATGGCGCGCCGCAGCATGTCCGCCTGGCCCAGGGTGTAGCCGGCTAGCACCTGGGCGATCTGCATGACCTGTTCCTGATACAGGATGATGCCGTAGGTCGGCTCCAGTACCGGCTTGAGCAGTTCATGCTGGTAATCCGCGCTGGGATAGGCGAGCTCGGCACGGCCATGCTTGCGGTTGATGAAGTCGTCGACCATGCCGGACTGCAAAGGCCCCGGGCGGAACAGCGCCACCAGCGCGATCATGTCCTCCAGCGAATCCGGCTGCAGGCGCTTGATCAGCTCCTTCATGCCGCGGGATTCGAGCTGGAACACCGCCGTGGTCTCGGCCTTCTTGAGCATGTCGAAGGTCTTGGCGTCGTCCAGCGGAATGGTGCTGATGTCGAGCGGGCCGACCCCGTCGCGGGCGCGCACTACGTCCACCATCTCCAGCGCCCAGTCGATGATCGTCAGCGTGCGCAGACCGAGGAAGTCGAACTTGACCAACCCGGCATCCTCGACATCGTTCTTGTCGAACTGTACCACCAGGCCGGAGCCGTTCTCCTCGCACAAAAGCGGCGAGAAATCGGTCAGCTTGGTTGGCGCGATGACCACGCCCCCGGCGTGCTTGCCGGTGCCGCGCGTGATGCCCTCGAGCTTGAGCGCCATCTCCCAGATTTCGGCAGCCTCTTCGTCGTACTCGAGATACTCCTTGAGCTGCGGCTCCTGCTCGATCGCCTTGGCCAGCGTCATGCCGACCTCGAACGGAATCAGCTTCGAGAGTTTGTCGCCCATCGAATACGGCTTGCCCTGGGCACGTGCCACGTCGCGCACCACCGCCTTGGCGGCCATGGTGCCGAAGGTGACGATCTGCGACACCGCGTTGCGGCCGTATCGATCGGCCACGTAGTCGATGACCCGATCCCGTTTCTCCATGCAGAAGTCGACGTCGAAGTCGGGCATGGAGACACGCTCCGGGTTCAGGAAACGTTCGAACAGCAGGTCGTATTCCAGCGGATCGAGATCGGTGATCTTGAGCACGTAGGCCACCAGCGAACCGGCACCCGACCCCCGCCCGGGACCGACGGGAATGTCGTTGTCCTTGGCCCACTGGATGAAGTCCATCACGATCAGGAAGTAACCGGGGAACCCCATCTTGAGGATGATATCGAGCTCGAAGTCGAGCCGTTTGCGATATTCGGGCTCGTGCTCGGCCAGCGATCGCCCGGGATAGATCGGGGTATCGCCGCCGAACAGCTGGTTGAGACGATCGGTGAGACCATCGTGAGAGATCTTGCGGAAGAATTCGTCCTGGGTCATCCCTTCCGGGATCGGGTATTCCGGCAGGAAGATCTCGCCCAGACGCACGCTGGCGCTACAGCGCGCCGCGATCATCACGCTGTTCTCGAGCGCCTCGGGGATGTCGGCGAAGAGCTCGGCCATCTCTTCGGGCGTCTTCAGATACTGTTCTTCGCTGTAGCGTCGCTCGCGCCTAGGATCTTCCAGCGCCTTGCCTTCGCCGATCGAGACCCGGGTTTCGTGGGCCCAGAAATCCTCGCGCTGGAGGAAACGGACGTCGTTGGTCGCCACCACCGGTACGCCGCTTTCACTGGCCAGCCGCACGGAGTGGTGCACGCACTCTTCGTCGTACTGGCGGCCGGTACGCTGCAGCTCCAGATAGAAGCGGCCGGGGAAGTGCTGCTGCCACTCCGCCAGCAGCTGGCGTGCGGTGTCGACGTGCTCGGCGATCAGAAACCGGCCGATCTCCCCCTCCCGGGCGCCGGACAGCGCGATCAAGCCTTCGCTCTGTTCGAAGACCCAGGCCTTGTCGAGGATCGCCATGTTCTGGCGCTGCCCCTCGGTCCAGGCTCGCGAGATCAGCTCGGTCAGGTTGCGATAGCCGACCTCGTTCATCGCCAGCAGCGTCAAACGATAGGGATGGCTTTCGTCGTGCGCGTTGTGCAGCCACAGGTCGGCGCCGATGATCGGCTTCAACCCGGCGCCCTGGGCCGCCTTGTAGATCTTGACCAGGCCGAACAGGTTGGTGTCGTCGGTCACGGCCACCGCCGGCATGCCGGCCTCGGCCGTTGCCTTGATCAGCGGCTTGAGCCGGACCAGGCCATCGACGAGGGAGTATTCGCTGTGGACACGAAGATGAACGAAGGGTGTTGTCATGACGAACTCGAGTCAGGCGGCGAATGAATTCCGGCTTGAGCAGAGCATCAGCATGCCCAAAGCCGCGACGGCTCACAATGGTCGATCGATCCGATTCTTGACTTGCCTTCAGATCAGAACCAGTTGCTCGCGCACGGGAGCGAAGGAGCGGCGATGTTCCTCGAGCGGCCCCCATCGAACCAGCGCCTCGAGATGCTCGGGCGTCGAATAGCCCTTGTGGCGGGCGAAACCGTACTGCGGATAACGCGCATCGAGCGCGACCATTTGTGCATCGCGGACCACCTTGGCCAGAATCGATGCCGCGCTGATCGCGGGATGGCGCAGGTCGCCCTTGACCACGGCCTGCCCCGGGCACGCATGTCCCGGCAGCCGGTTGCCATCCACCAGCAGATACTCGGCCGGTGTCGGCAGCGCATCGATGGCACGACGCATCGCCAGATGCGTCGCGTGGTAGATATTGAGCGAATCGATCTCCTGTGGCGTGGCTTCACCGACGGCGAAGGCCAGCGCGCACTCCCGGATCTGCCGATCGAAGGCTTCGCGCCGTGCCGCGCTCAGGCACTTGGAATCGGTCAGCCCGTCGATCGGGCAATCAGGATCCAGAATCACGGCGGCGGCGACCACCGAGCCGATCAGCGGCCCTCGCCCGACCTCGTCGACGCCGGCAATCAGATGCCCGTCGTACTCGATGACGATGTCCGGCCAGGCGGAAATCGGAGACTTCGATGACATGACTTCTCTCGTCAGACCTTTCCAGTTTCAGGGTCCAGCGACCCGTGCTCGACCAGCGAGGTGACGGCCGTGGCGGCTCGCTCGCTGGCACCGCGCTGGAGTTCGGCGTGAAGTGCCGCGAAGCGCTGTTCGAGCGTCGAGCGCGCCTGTTCATCCTCGAACCACGGCAGCAGAGTCTCGACCAGCCCGTCGGCCGTCACGGCGTCCTGGATCAGCTCCGGCACCAGAGTTTCCTGCGCGATCAGATTCGGCAACGAGATCCAACGCGTCTTGACCATCCGCCTGGCCAGCCAATAGGTCGCCGGTGCCATGCGATAGGCAACCACCATGGGACGATGACACAACATGGTTTCCAATGCTGCCGTACCGGAGGTCAGCAACACGGCATCGGACGCGGTCATCACTTCACGCGAACGCCCCTCGACGACGACCGTGCTGGCCGCCAGCTCCGGGAAGCGCTTGAGCAGGGAATCGAGCTCCTGCCGACGCTCCGGCGATGCCGCGGGGATCGCTACCTGCAGCGCGCCAAGGCGGTCGCGCAACGCGGATGCTGTCCGCAGGAAGATCTCTCCCTGGAAGCGAATTTCATTGCCGCGAGAGCCCGGCAGTACGGCCAGGGTCGGCACATCGAGCGCCAGCCCGAGAGCCTGCCGCGCCGATGCCCGGTCGTTGACCAGAGGCAATTCGTCAGCCAGCGGATGACCGACATAAGCGACCGGCACATGGTGATCAGCGTAGAAATCCGCCTCGAATGGCAGAAAGGTCAACATGCCATCGACCGCCTTGGCGATCTTCTTGACCCGCCCTTGGCGCCAGGCCCAGACCGACGGACTGACGTAGTGTGCCGTACGGATGCCCTGGTCGTGCAGTTGACGCTCGAGTCCGATATTGAAGTCCGGGGCGTCGATGCCGACCATGATATCCGGCCGCCACGCCAGGGCATCGCGCTTGAGGTGACGACGCACCTTGATCAGGCCCGGCAGATGCTTCAACACCTCGACCAGACCCATGACCGACAAGGTTTCCAGCGGATAGAGCGACTCGAGCCCCTGCGCCTGCATCCGCGGACCGCCAATGCCTCTGAACGCGATCTGCGGATGGCGGCGCTTGAGCGCCTGCATCAGGCCGGCACCGAGAATATCCCCCGAAAGTTCGCCCGCGACGAGATAGACGCGCATGCGCCCGCCCTAACGGGTGATGCCACGTTGAGAGGCTCTCAGCGAATCGACGAAGCGGCGCGTCTCGTCGAGCGAGAAGCGGCTTTCGATTTCGCTGATGGCCTGCTCGAGCGTCAGCCCCTTGCGGTAGACCAGACGATAGCATTCGCCCAGCGCCCGCACCGCTTCCGCCGAGAAACCGCGACGTTTCAAGCCAATGGAGTTCAGGCCATGCGCCGCGGCGGGGTTACCGTTGACCATGACGAATGCGGGAATATCCTTGGTGATGATCGATCCGCCGCCTGCCATGGCATGCTCGCCCATGTGGGCAAACTGATGAATGGCCGAGAGCCCCCCCATGATGGCGAAGTCACCCAGCGTCACATGACCGGCCAGCGTGGCCTGGTTGGCGAGAATGCAATCGTTGCCGATCAGGCAGTCATGACCCACGTGGGAGTAAGCCATGAACAGGTTGCGGTTGCCGATGGTGGTCACGCCGCGATCCTGAATGGTGCCGCGGTGAATCGTCACGCTCTCGCGAACGACGTTATCGTCGCCCATCTCGAGCCGTGTCGCCTCACCGGCGTACTTCTTGTCCTGGCAATCTTCTCCGACCGACGCGAACTGGAAGATCCGGTTACGCTTGCCGATTCGAGTCGGCCCCTTGATCACCACGTGCGGTCCGATCACGCAGCCGGCGTCGATTTCGACGTCGGGTCCGATCACGCTGAAGGGACCGACTTCGACGTCATCGGCCAGCCGGGCGGAGGGATCGACGATGGCGGAGGGATGAATCAAGCGACTTTCCTCTCGGCACAGATGATTTCGGCTTCGCAGGCCAACTCGCCGTCGACCGTGGCTCGACAGGCAAACTTCCAGATGCCTCGCTTGCCCTTGATGACATTGGCTTCGAGCCGCAGCTGGTCTCCCGGCATGACCGGACGCTTGAAGCGTACGTTATCGCTACCGACGAGATAATAGACATAGCCGTCGGCCGGCAGCTTGTTGACCGTCTTGAAACCGAGGATGCCGCAAGCCTGGGCCATGGCTTCGATGATCAACACACCGGGCATGATCGGATGATGGGGGAAATGGCCGTTGAAGAAAGGTTCGTTGATGCTGACGTTCTTGTACGCCACGATCGATTCGCCCAGCGTGATCTCCATCACGCGATCTACCAGTAAAAATGGATAACGATGCGGTAGATATTCGCGAATCTGGTTGATGTCCATGATCATCAATACAACCTCTGAAATAACGAAATGCCTGCCCCTACTCTTTGACCAAGGGCAGGCACAGGGCGGTAAGACAGCATTCACCCGTGTGGGCGGGCATTATACAGGCGCACCGGTCGACTGCCAGCTTCGGGGGTGCGATCGAAATGGCCCGGAAGGGCTGCCCGGAACCCTCAGGCGTCGCGGATATCACGCTCGAGACGGGTCAATCGCTTGGCGATTTGATCGAGCTGCTTGAAGCGTACCGCGTTCTTGCGCCACTGACTATTCGACATCGAACCGGTGCCGGAAGAGTAGACACCAGGCTCCAGAATCGAGTTCGTGACCAGACTCATGCCGGTCACCTGGACACCATCGGCCAGCGTCAGATGGCCGGAAAGCCCGACCCCGCCGCCCAGCAGACAGTGACGGCCGACCTTGGTGGAACCGGCGATACCGACGCACCCTGCCAGCGCACTGTGATCGCCGATCTGCACGTTGTGGGCGATCTGGACCTGAGAGTCGATCTTGACCCCATTGCCGATCCGCGTGTCGCCCAGCGCACCGCGATCGATACTCGAGCAGCTGCCGACTTCGACATCGTCGCCCAGAATGACGCCACCCAGCTGGGCGATCTTTTCCCACTGCTTGCCGTCGTGGGCGAACCCGAACCCGTCAGCGCCGATGACACAACCGCTGTGCAGAATGGCGCGCTCACCGATGACCACACCGTGATAAAGCGTCACGTTGGCATGCAGCCGGGAACCGCGGCCGATCGCTGTATCGGCGCCAATGAAGCACCCTGCCCCGATGACGCAGTCATCGGCAAGGACGACGCCGGCTTCGATGACACAATGGGCGCCGATCTCGACGCCCTTGCCGAGGGTTGCCTCGGGCGATATCACCGCCGTCGCATGCACGCCTCGAGAGGCCTGATTGACCAGCGGATCGAACAGCCGCGACAGCTTGGCGTAGCCCAGATAGGGGTTGTCCAGCTCCAGTCGCGGACAGGGACAACTGTCGCCATGAGCCGGATTGACCAGTACGGCACCGGCGCGAGTCGTGGCCAGATACTTCAGATAAGCCCGATTGGCGAGAAATGCCAGATCCGACGGGCCGGCATCGGTCAGCGTCGACAGCCCGCTGACACGCAGGTTCGCGTCACCGACCACGCAAGCGTCGATCCGCTCGGCAAGTTCGCCAAGCGTGTAAGAGGTAGAAGCATCTCTCTTCATGAACGGGCGCCGGTTTGAACCATTAGTTGAGCGAATTGAAGATCTTCGTGACTTCGGAGGTAATATCGAGGCTGTCACCCGAATAGACCACGGCATCACGATCCACGACCACGTCCAGATCGCGCTCGTCGACGACCTGCTGAATCGCCTGGTCGAGCTTGGGCTTGGCGCTCTTCAGGTACTGCTGTTCGGCCTGCTGCTGCGCCTGGGAAATCTGGCCCCGCAGTTGCTGGAACTGGCCGCCCTTCTGGCGCAGCTGCTGGGTTACCGAGTTCCGCTCGGACTCGGACATCACGTCCCCATCCTTCTGCAGACGCTGCTGCAGCTGCTGCAGCTCCTGGCTCAACGACTGCGCCTGCTGCTGCTGAGCGCTGATACGGTTTTTCAGCTGATTCATCGATGCCTGGGCGGAATCGGAAGACATCAGCGCTTCACGCCAATCGAGCACGCCCACTTCCGTCGCCATCGCCGGTACGGAAACCATCGTCAGCAAACCGAGTCCGAGAACTCCTGCTATCTTGCGCATGCGGCATCTCCTTGAAACTAGACAGACCAACTGTCTGAAAATCGGTCTGGACTCACGACGGCGCCAGGACGCCGTGAGTCCAGGGCATGATATTAGAACGTCTGACCCAGCGAGAACTGGAACACCTGCGGATCGTCGCCGTCCTTCTCGTTCAGCGGTTTGGCCACGCTGAACGTCAGCGGCCCGACCGGCGTCAGCCAGGAAAGCCCCAGGCCGACGCTGTAGCGCAGGTCATCGAGATTGACCCCACTGTCGCAGCTCGACGTGTAACCGTCCGGGACGGCATAGCAGTCGGTCAGATAAGTATTACCGCCATCGAGGAAGATGCTGGTCTGCAGGGACCGGCGATCCTCGATCCACGGGAACGGATAGATCAACTCGGCAGAGCCTTCGACCAGGACGTTACCGCCCAGGGTATCGTCGTCGCCATCGCCACGCTCCGTCGTCTTCGGCCCCAGCGTGTTGCCGGTGTAGCCGCGCACCGAGCCCAGGCCGCCCGAATAAAAGTTCTCGTAGAACGGGTAAGGATCGTTGGAGCCGAGCGTATCGGCATAGCCCAGGTTGCTGCTGAACTTGAGCGACCAGTCGGGATTGAGTTCGAACAGCTTCTGGCCACGGTAGCGCAGCTTGTAATACTCCGCATCCGACCCCGGGATGGCGGCTTCCAGCGAGACCCGCTGATAGCTGCCTGCCGTCGGCATGATCCCGCGGTTCAGGTTGTTGCGGGTCCAGCTGGCCGTCAGCTTGTAGTTGAAGAAGTCTTCGCCCTGATCGTCGGTGTATTGGACGATCTCCGCCGGCGTGTCGTCGTAGGTATCGATCGACAGACTCTCGAGTCCGACACCGAAGTTGAGACGCGACAGATCGTTGATCGGGTAGCCGAAATTGATGTTGCCGCCGAAGGAGTCGGTCGAGTAGGTCGAGATGTCGGAATCTTCGTAATCCGTCTCGCGATAGAAGACGTTGTAACCGCGCGAGATACCGTCGAGCGTCCAGTAAGGGTCGGTGAAACCGAAGTTGATGTTGGTGAACGTGTCGCTTCGCTGCGCGCCGATGTTGACCCGGTTACCCGTCCCCAGGAAGTTGCTCTGGGACAGCGCCGCGCCGTAGATGACCCCGGCCGACTGAGAGAAGCCGACGCTCGCGGAAATGGAACCGGAGGGCTGCTCCTGAACATTGTAGGTCACGTCCAGCTGATCCGGCTCGCCGGCCACCGGTCGGGTATCCACATCGACCTGCTTGAAGAACCCGAGCCGCTCGAGACGCTGACGCGACTGCGAGATCTGATCGGTCGAGGCTGGCGCCCCTTCCATCTGGACCATTTCACGACGCAGCACTTCGTCCTGGGTCGTGGTGTTGCCTTCGAAGTTGATCCGGCGAACGTACGCACGACGGCCGGGATCGACACGGAAGGTGATGTCCACGGTGTCGCCGGCTTCGTCCACGGTCGGCACCGCCTGGATGTCGGCGAAGGCAAAGCCCTCGGCGCCGAGCTTCTGACGCAGCGCTTCCGAGGATTCGGTCAGTTTGCTCTGGGAGAAATATTCACCCGACTTGGCCGTCACCAGCGAGCGCGCCGTCGACTCGTCGATCTTCAGATCACCATCGAAGCTGATTTCGTCGAGCTTGTAGCGCTTGCCTTCATCGACATTGACGGTGACGAAGATCCGCGACTTGTCGGGGCTGATCGACACTTGGGTCGAGGTGATCGCGAAGTTGACGTAACCGCGATCGAGATACCAGGAACGCAGCGTCTCCAGATCGCCGGACAGCGCTTCACGGGAATATTCGTCATCGGAGAACCAGCCGAAGAACCAGCCCGGCTTGTCCTCGAGCTGGAACAGATCGCTCAGGGTATCGTCGTCGTAGGCCTCGTTGCCGACGACGTTGATCTGGCGAATCTTCGCCACTTCCCCTTCGTTGATATCGATGTTGACGCGGACTCGATTACGCTCGAGCTGTTCGACCGAGGTCTTGATGTTCGAGCTGTAACGCCCCTGAGACTGGTAGAGACGCTCGAGTTCACGTTGCATCTCTTCCAGCGTCGAACGCTGCAGCACCTGACCTTCGGCCAGACCGGCGTCGGTCAGTCCCTTGCGCAGATCATCGTCGGAAATCTGCGAGTTGCCTTCGATATTGATCTCGGAAATGGACGGCCGCTCGACCACGTTGACGATCAGCACGTCGTTATCGCGAGACAACCGAATGTCATCGAACAACCCGGTGTCGAACAGCTGCTGAGCAGCCTCGCCCAGCTGCTGCTCATCGACCGTCTGGTCGGCGCTGACGGGGAAAGCGTTGAAAACGGATGCGGCCGAGACGCGCTGCAGCCCCTCTACACGAATATCCGAAATCTCAAAAGGTGCCGCCAGCGCAACGGGAGAGCTGGCCAGCAGTAGTCCTGCCAATCCGATGGTCTTGAGTTTCATGCAATCAATCGCTTCTGTGGGGTCCGCCCGCGTATCGAACAGGCACCTTATACATTTCTCCCTATGACTGACAAGCTCACGGCTTGCCACTCATGGGGTCTTCCCGTGCGCCGGCATTCTCGGCGCTGACCGCTAACGGCATCCCGTCGCTAGCGTCGCATCAAATCTCTGTCATCACAGTCGCATCAGATCGAAGTAGAGCGCCATCATCATCAGGCACCCGACCAGCGCCACGCCGACGCGCAGGCCCATCGCCTGGGCGGTTTCCGACACTGGCTTGCCTCGAACCAGCTCGATCAGGTAATAGGCCAGATGCCCCCCATCGAGTACCGGAATCGGCAACAGGTTCAGAACCCCCAGGCTGATCGACAGATAAGCCAGGAAGCCGATGAATGTCTCGACCCCGCTGCGTGCCGAATCTCCGGCAATGCGAGCAATGGTGATCGGCCCCGACAGGTTCGAAGGCGATATCCAGCCGACGATCATCTTGCGGATCGAGTCCGCCGTCAGCCACGTCATCTCGCCCGTCTTGGTCACTGCCTGCCCGATCGCCTCGATCGGACCATAGCGAATCTCCCGGCGATAGGATTCAGGCCACTCGACCGCTTGTGATGCGGCACCAACGTAACCGATGTGCTCGCCATCTTCGGCCTGCCTCGACTCGGATTTCAGCGTGATGCTGCGCGTCACGCCGTCTCGCTCGACCTCCAGGGACAGATCGGCACCGGGATGGCTGCGAACGACATCGACGAACGCCACCCAATCGGCAACCGGTTTGCCGTCGACGCTGACGATCCGATCGCCCGCTTCCAGTCCGGCACGGCTCGCCGGGCTATCCTCGAGCACGCGCCCCAGCGTTGCCGGGACTTCAGGGCGCCACGGGGTAATGCCGAGTGACGACATCGGTTGCGGCGGATCCTGACGCACCAGCCACTGCTGCACCGGCACGGCGTGCGTTCGCGTCGCGCCACCCGAGGGATCGCGAGTCGTGAACTGAAGCGCGCCATCGGCGCCGATGGCCGCGATCAGCTGCAGATTGACCTCGTTCCACGACGGTGTCTCGTGGCCCTCGACACTGACGATCTCCTGACCACTGCGCAAGCCGCCCTGGAACGCGAGCGAATCCGGCGCCACGTCGCCGATCACCGGCGCTACCGTGGTCGACCCATAAACGAACAGTGCCCAGTAGGCCACCAGCGCCAACAGGAAATTGGCAATCGGTCCCGCCGCCACGATCGCGATTCGGGCCCAGACGCTCTTGCGATTGAAAGCGCGATCGAGCTCTTCCGGCGCTACCGGCCCCTCGCGCTCGTCGAGCATCTTGACATAACCGCCCAACGGAATGGCAGCGATGGCATATTCCGTGCCCTGCCGATCGAAGCGCGACCACAGCGGCTTGCCGAAACCGACCGAGAAGCGGAGCACCTTGACGCCGCAACGACGGGCCACCCAGAAATGCCCGAACTCGTGAAACGTGATAAGCAGACCGAGTACGACGATGACCGCCAGTACATTCTGGATCGTATCCATCACGCCCGCCCCTCCTGGAAAGACCGTTGACGCAGCAAACGCTCGGCCAACTGCCGTGCTCGTGCATCCTCGCACAATACCACGTCGAGCGAATCCGCCGCGCGCACCTCGGTCGCCTCCAGGGTCGCCTGCACCAGACGAGCGATACCCAGAAAAGGGAGTCTTCCATCGAGGAACGCCTGCACCGCCACTTCATTGGCGGCATTGAGACTCGCGGGTGCCGTACCGCCTGCCGCCATGGCTTCCCGCGCCAGGCGCAGGCAGGGGAAGCGCGCTTCGTCCGGAGCCTCGAAATCGAGCCGGGACACCGCGAACAGATCGAGAGGCTCGACCCCGGCTTCGACTCGCGCCGGCCAGGCCAGACCATAGGCGATCGGCGTCCGCATGTCCGGATTCCCCATCTGCGCCAGCACCGAGCCGTCGACATAACCGACCATCGAATGAACGATGCTTTGCGGATGGACCACCACCTCGACCTGCTCGGGCGCCGCATCGAACAGCCAGCAGGCCTCGATCAATTCGAGCCCCTTGTTCATCAAGGTCGCGCTGTCCACCGAGATCTTGCGCCCCATCGACCAATTGGGATGAGCACAGGCCTGATCCGGCGTCACCGCTTCCAGTGCCTCCCGAGACCACTCCCGGAACGGCCCGCCCGAGGCGGTCAACAGTAGCCGCGACACGCCGTGACGGGACAACCCGCCACGATGCTGCATAGGAAGACACTGATAGATGGCATTATGTTCCGAATCGATGGGCAAAAGAGTCGCGCCATGACGCGACACGGCATCCATGAAAAGCCCGCCGGACATCACCAGCGCTTCCTTGTTGGCCAGCAGCACGCGCTTGCCGGCTTCCACGGCTGCCAGCGTCGGCAGCAATCCCGCCGCCCCGATGATCGCCGCCATCACCGTATCGGCCTCGGCGGCGCGCGCCACGTCCAATAGCGCTGCCTCTCCATGGCCGACATCGACATCACCACGCCCGGCTTCGCGCAACTGCGTTCGAAGCCATTCGGCATCGTTCTCCGTGCCGATCACCGCTCGGGCCGGGGCAAAACGCAAACAGATATCGAGCAGCGACTCGCGCGAACGATGCGCGGTCACCGCATAGAGTTCGTAAGCGTCGGGGTGTTGAGAGATCACGTCCAGCGTGCTGCGACCGATGGAACCGGTTGCACCCAGCAGGGTGACCTTGCGAGAAGATGAGGGCATCAGCGTGCTATCCCAGCCAGGGGAGGATCAAAGCGAAGAGCGGAACGGCAGCGGTCAGGCTATCGATGCGGTCGAGAATGCCACCGTGACCCGGTAGCAGACGACTGGAATCCTTCAGGCCACGAAAGCGCTTGAGCATGCTTTCGAGTAGATCCCCGATGACGGAAATGAACGCGACGACCAGCGCCACGGCCAGCAAGGCCAGCGTCTGACGACTATCGAGCGACAGCCACGCGGCGTAGATGAAGACCAGGATCGCCACGGCTACCCAGCCACCATAGACGCCTTCCCAGGACTTGCCCGGACTGACGTGCGGCGCCAGCTTGCGGCGGCCGAAGCGCCGACCGGAGAAATACGCACCGATGTCTGCCACCCAGACCAGCAGCAGTACGAACAGCAGCCACTCGCTACCGTCCTGCCGCAACTGGTAGAGCCCGACCCAACAAGGCAACAGCACCCAGGCTCCCATGCCCAGGCGCAGCGCCGGCGGCTGCCACTGTTCGGTCTTTTGGGGATAGCGCGAAACCCACCAGGCGTTGATCGACCAGCCAATGGCGCCGATCCATAGTGGCCAACGATCCAGCATCCAATCCGCCCACCAGACAATCGATAGCAACAGCCCGAGACCAGCAGTGTAGAGCAGCCTCGACTTGACGTCATCGAATCCGGCGAGACGCGCCCACTCCCACGCGCCAAGCAGCACCACCAGGGCGGTAAACGTCGCAAAGCCGCCCCCCGACAACCCGAACAGGCCACCGAGTGCCAGAGGCGCCAATACCAGCGCCGTCAATATGCGCTGCTTAAGCACCCTGGGCCTCGATCTGCTGCTGGCTCATGCCGAAACGGCGCTGACGTTGCTGAAAAGTCTCGAGCGCTGCATCGAATGCCGCACCGTCGAAATCGGGCCACAGCTCCGGCGCAAACACGAACTCCGCGTAGGCAAGCTGCCATAACAGGAAATTAGAGATTCGTTGCTCCCCACTGGTGCGAATGCACAGATCGATCGGTGGTTCCTGACTCAGGCATATCTCGCGATCCAGCGCCGTCTCGTCGATGGCATCGGGACTCATCACACCCTCGGCAACCTTGCGCGCCAGGCGCTGTGCTGCGGAAGCGATGTCCCAACGGCCACCGTAATTGGCCGCCACCACGAGATGCATCCCCGTATTGTCGCGGGTCAGTGCTTCGGCACGACTCATCGACTTCTGCAAAGACGACGAGAAACGCTGACGATCGCCAATGATGCTGAGACGAATATCGTTTTCGTGGAGCTTTTTCACCTCGCGCTTGAGCACCAGCATGAAAAGCTCCATCAGCGCGCTGACCTCGGCCGAGGGCCGGCGCCAGTTTTCACTTGAAAAGGCGAAGAGCGTAAGGGTCTCGATACGTTGCTCTGCCGCACGCCGAATGACCGCACGCAGCGATTCGACGCCAGCACGATGTCCTTGCGCGCTGGAAAGCCCTCTGGCGCGCGCCCAGCGATTGTTGCCGTCCATGATGATCGCCACGTGGCGAGGCATCGGCGACATCGCTTGAACGTCACGCGACTGCATGTCTGTCATGATAGCTCGCAAGACAGGTGGACAGTGGCGCCCGACCCCTATCGAGCCCGGACGCCCCGGTCCTCATACCTGCATCAGGTCGTGTTCCTTGGTTTCCAGGAGCCGATCGATTTCAGCGACGTGCTTATCGGTCAGCTTCTGGATTTCCTCTTCACCGCGGCGCTCCTCGTCTTCGTTGATCTCCTTGTCCTTGAGCAACGTCTTGAGGTCGCCATTGGCGTCACGGCGTATGCTGCGGATCGCAACGCGCGCGTTCTCGGCCTCGGCACGCGCCTGCTTGATATAGTTGCGGCGCGTCTCCTCGGTCAACGGCGGCATCGGAACCCGGATCACGTTGCCCGCCGTGGCAGGGTTCAGTCCCAGGTCGGCCATCATGATCGCCTTCTCGACCTTCGGCACCATCGGCCGCTCCCAGGGCGTCACCGCCAGAGTGCGGGCGTCTTCGATCGTGATGTTGGCAACCTGGTTGATCGGCATGTTACTGCCGTAATACTCCACCATCACCGCGTCGAGGATACTCGGGTGTGCCCGCCCCGTGCGGATCTTGTGAAAATTGTTCTGGAGCGCTTCCAGGCTCTTCTTCATGCGCGCGCTAGCGTCTTTCTTGATATCGTCGATCATGTCCTAAACCTCAATCAATCAGCGTGCCTTCTCGCCCACCGACTACCAGATTCAACAGCGCCCCAGGCTTGGTCATGTCGAAGACGCGAACCGGCATGTCATGGTCCCGTACCAGGCAGATGGCGGTCAAATCCATGACGCCAAGCTTCTGGTCCAGCACGTCATCGTAGCCCAAACGCTCGTACTTGACGGCTTCCGGATGCTTGACCGGGTCCTTGTCGTAGACACCATCGACCTTGGTTGCCTTGACCACCACGTTGGCGTCGATCTCGATGCCTCGCAGGCAGGCGGCAGAGTCGGTCGTAAAGAAGGGGTTACCCGTACCGGCGGAGAAGATGACCACGTCACCGGACGTGAGATAGCGAATCGCGGTACGCCGATCATAGTGTTCGACGACACCGCTCATGGGGATTGCCGACATCACCCGCGAACGAATGTTGGAGCGCTCCAGCGCATCGCGCATCGCCAGTGCGTTCATCACCGTGGCCAGCATGCCCATATGATCGCCGGTGACCCGCTCCATGCCCGCCGCATGCAACGCCGCGCCCCGGAACAGGTTGCCGCCGCCGATCACGATCCCGATTTGAACACCGATGCCCACCAGTTGACCAATCTCCAGCGCCATGCGATCGAGCACCTTGGGGTCGATGCCAAAGTCCTGCTCACCGGTCAGCGCCTCACCTGACAGCTTCAGCAATATGCGCTTGTACTTTGACTTATCGCCACGTTCAGGCTTATCGCCACGCTCGTTGGGCTTGTTGGGTCGATCGATGACTTCAGGCATGACGCTTTCTCCTGGTTTGACGAGTCGGGTTCGGCAGGTCATGACAGATGCATTTCTCATCTGCCGGATACGCGATGGCGTGCGCTTTCGCGCACGCCATCGATGAGGCTGGAACCAGGCGATGATACCTGATCCTCAACCCTAGGCATTACAGGAAACTCAGCTGCGACGAGCCTGTTCCATCACTTCCTTGGCGAAGTCGACTTCTTCTTTCTCGATGCCTTCACCGACCTCGAAGCGCGTGAACCCGACGACTTCGCCACCGGCAGCCTTGGCATATGCCGCGACGGTCTGATTCGGATCCTTGACGAACGGCTGCTCGGTCAGGCTGTTTTCCGCCAGATACTTCTTGAGACGGCCCTGGACCATCTTCTCGGCGATTTCCGCCGGCTTGCCTGCCATATCCGGCTGCGCCAGGATGATCGCCTTCTCGCTGTCCAGCTGCGCCTGCGGCATGTCTTCCGGACGCGCGACGACCGGGTTGATCGCGGCCACGTGCATGGAAATGTCCTTGGCCACTTCCGGGTTGCCACCGTTGAGAACGGTCAGCACGCCGATACGGTCACCATGGACGTAGGCACCGACGACGCCGCCTTCCGGTGCTTCAACGACGACCGCACGACGCACGGAGATGTTCTCGCCGATCTTCTGCACCAGCTGGTTGCGGGCGTCTTCCAGTTCACCTTCCATGATCGTGGCGATGTCTTCGGACTTGGTCTCGAAAACCTTGGCCAGAACCTTAGCGGCGAAACCCTTGAAGTTGTCGTCGCGAGAGACGAAGTCGGTTTCCGAATTGACTTCCAGCATCGCGGCGCAGCTGCCGTCTTCGGCGACCTGAGTCAGGATTGCGCCTTCAGCGGCGATACGGCCTGCCTTCTTGGCGGCCTTCAAGCCGGAGTTCTTGCGCAGATCTTCGATCGCACGCTCGATATCGCCGTCGGCTTCGGTCAGTGCTTTCTTGCACTCCATCATGCCGAGACCGGTACGCTCACGCAGTTCCTTGACCAGAGAAGCGCTGATAGCTGCCATGTTCTACCCCTGAGAATCGTGTTTCGTCTGACGAGCGGCGCCAAAGAGCACCGCTCCGGGTGTAAGTGTAAAAAGGGGGCTATAAGCCCCCTTTTATCTGCGCCGAGATCGGCAAACGACTGCCACTCTGCGGGAGCATGCTCAGCGCAGACTCGATGCCGCTTCCCTCTTGCTTACTGGGCGGCGTCGCTCGTCTCACTTGTCTCGCTCACCTCGACGAACTCGTCGGGGCGACCTTCCTTCGCTTTGCCGCAGGCATCGGCGATCGCCTGCACATAGATCTGGATGGCACGGATGGAGTCGTCGTTACCCGGGATGACGTAATCGACGCCGTCCGGATTGGAGTTGGTATCGACCACACCGATCACCGGAATGCCCAGCTTGTTGGCTTCGTTGATCGCGATGCGTTCATGGTCGACGTCGATCACGAACAGCGCATCGGGCAGACCGCCCATGTCCTTGATACCGCCGATGGAGCGTTCGAGCTTGTCCTGCTCGCGAGTCGCCATCAGGACTTCTTTCTTGGTCAGTTTCTCGAACGTGCCGTCTTCGCGCATGGTTTCGAGTTCGCGCAGACGCTTGATCGACTGACGAATGGTCTTGTAGTTGGTCAACATGCCGCCGAGCCAGCGATGGTTGACGAACGGCTGACCCACACGATTGGCTTCTTCCTTGATGATCTTGCTGGCGGAACGCTTGGTGCCGACGAACAGGATCTTGTTGTTGGAAGAGGCCATCTTCTCGACGACGCTCGTCGCTTCCAGCAGTGCCGGCAGCGTGTGCTCGAGGTTGATGATGTGGATCTTGTTACGGGCGCCGAAGATGTACTGACCCATCTTCGGGTTCCAGTAACGAGTCTGGTGACCGAAGTGTGCGCCTGCCTTGAGCAGGTCACGCATATTGACTTGTGCCATGATGACTCCTGAAGAATCGGGTTAGGCCTCCACACACCCCATGGATCCGACCGTTCGGCCAAGCCGTCGCGGCACCCGGGACCATGTGTCGGTGCGTGTGTGTTTTTGATGACGAGGCAATCATGGGAAAGCCCTCGTCGCTACGGGCTCGACTGCCGTGATGGCAACGACATGATGCATATCGCATGCCAGCTTGCCTGCCCCTAAAGACAGGGCAATTGCAGTCGAGCGCGCGGATTTATACCATAGAACGCACGCAAGATGAAGTCGCCGGTCGTCCAACCCTCTCGCCAAGGGTAGCCTCTCATCGACGCCCGAAACGACTCGTCACCCTATCGCCCCTATCGAGAGAGCGCATGAACATTCCACGCAAGACCCCCGAAGAAATCGAGAAAATGCGCGAAGCCGGACGCCAGGCCGCCGCCGTACTGGAAATGATCACGCCACATGTTCGGGCAGGCGTCAGCACCGGCGAACTCGACAAGCTCTGCGATGACTTCGTGGTCCAGGAACTCGGATCGATCTCCGCCTCGCTCAATTACCACGGCTTTCCCAAGTCTATCTGCACCTCGATCAACCACGTGGTCTGTCACGGCATTCCGGACTTCGACAAGAAGCTCAAGAATGGCGACATCATGAACATCGATGTGACCGTGAAGACACCGGACGGTTACCACGGCGACAGCAGCATGATGTTCGTGATCGGCGACACGATCCAGGGCGAACGCCTGTGTCGCATCACTCAGGAGAGCCTATATAAAGGTATCGCCGAGGTTCGACCGGGCGTCAAGCTATCCACCATCGCCCGCGTCATCCAGGCGCACGCCGAGAAAGCCGGCTACTCGGTGGTGCGCGACTTCTGCGGCCACGGCATCGGCGCCGGTTTCCACGAAGAACCGCAGGTGCTGCACTACGACGGCTATGCTCCGGAGGCCGACGTCGAACTCGCCGAAGGCATGTGCCTGACCATCGAGCCGATGCTCAACGCCGGCGGCTATCGCACCAAGGTATTGAAGGATGGCTGGACAGCCGTGACCAAGGACAAGAGCCTGTCTGCACAGTGGGAACACACCCTGCTGGTTACCGCCACTGGCGTGGAAGTCCTGACGGCACGTTCCGACGAAGACTTCAGCTTCCTGGCGTCCTGATCGTCCAGCCAACGCCTCGCCATCGGAGACGCACGTCGCATGCTGCTGCATCACTATCGCTTTCACCCCGACCCGACGCTATTCGATGCAACGGCCTTTCGCGAGGCGCTGGCGCGGGATCGTCAACCGATCCCGCTGTTCAAACAGGCCCTCAGGACGATCCGGGAGCGCCTCGACGAGCGCTTCCGCGCCGGTGCCGACGTACGCGACCTGGTCTACGGTCGCGCCTGGTGCCTGGACCGGTTGCTCGAAATTGCCTGGGAGCGATTCGAGTGGCCGGACGACAACGTCGCGCTCCTCGCCGTCGGCGGTTACGGCCGTGGCGAGTTGCACCCCTACTCCGACATCGACCTGCTGCTGCTGCTCGGCACCGACGATGACACGCCGTATCGCGAGTCGCTGACCAGCTTCATTACCTTCCTCTGGGACATCGGCCTCGAGATCGGCCAGAGCGTACGCTCGCTCAACGACTGCGAACGCGAAGCCCGAGGCGACATCACCGTCATCACCAACCTGCTGGAAACCCGGACGCTGGCGGGGCCGGAAAGTCTGCGCGAGGCGATGCGGGAACGACTGTCGACCCGGCACATGTGGTCATCGGCCACATTTTTCGAGGGCAAGTGGCAGGAGCAGATTACCCGCCACTTCAAGCACAACAACTCCGAGTATCATCTCGAGCCCAACCTCAAGAGCGCGCCAGGCGGGCTGCGCGACATCCAGATGATCGGCTGGGTGGCCAAGCGCCATTTCGGGCCGCTGCGCTACGAGGATGTCGTCGCCCAAGGCTTCATGAACGACGCCGAACTGCGGATTCTGAGCCAGGGCCAGGCCTTCCTGTGGCAGGTGCGCTATGCGCTGCACATGATCGCGGAGCGCGCCGAAGACCGCCTGCTGTTCGATCATCAGCGCGCCCTGGCCAAGCTGTTCGGATACACCGACACGCCGCAGCGTCTCGCGGTCGAGCAGTTCATGAAAGCCTACTATCGCCATGTCACCGCGCTGGCCGGGCTCAACGACATGTTGCTGCAGCATTTCGACGAGGTGATCCTCCACGCGGGCGAGTCGCTCGAGGTCAAGCCGATCAACGCACGCTTCGAGATTCGAGGCGGCTACATCCAGCTGCGCCATCCCAACGTCTTTCTCCACCGCCCCGGCGCGTTGCTGGAGCTGTTCCTGGTGATGGCGCAGCATCCGGAGATCGAAGGCGTGCGTGCCGACACCATCCGTCAGATCCGCGATCACCGCCATCTGATCGACGACGCCTTTCGCGACGACCTGCGCCATCAGAGCCTGTTCATGGAGCTGTTACGCAGCGGCGGCGATGTGCCGACCCAACTCACCCGCATGAACCGCTACGGGGTGCTGGGCAAGTACCTGCCCGAGTTCGGCGAAGCCGTCGGCCTGATGCAGCACGACCTGTTCCACATCTATACCGTCGACGCGCATACGCTGCGTCTCCTGAGCTTTCTCCAGCGCTTCCGCGAGGAACGGGATACCGATGAATACACCGTCGCGATCGACGTGATTCAGAAACTGCCCAAGCTCGAACTGCTGTGGATCGCCGGGCTCTACCACGATATCGGCAAGGGCCGCGGCGGCGATCACTCGGAGCTCGGCGCGATCGACGCCGCCGAATTCTGCCAGCGCCACGCGCTGTCGAACTGGGATACACGCCTGGTCGCATGGCTGGTGGAGCATCATCTGCTGATGTCGAAGACCGCCCAGAAGCGCGACATCTCCGACCCGGACGTGATCCACGCCTTCGCCCGCACGGTGCGCGACGAAACCCATCTCGACTATCTCTACGCACTGACCGTCGCCGACATCAGCGCCACCAACCCGACGCTATGGAACGGATGGCGCGCCTCGCTGATGCGCCAGCTCTACACCGAGACCCGTCGCGTACTGCGTCGGGGGCTCGACAACACCGTCGATCGCCAGGGCTGGGCCAGCGAGACCCGCGAGGAAGCCTCGGGCCTGCTGCGGGCCATCGGCGCCGACATCGCCCGTGTCACCGCACTCTGGCAAACCTTCGGCGAAGACTATTTCCTCCAGTACACGCCCAGCGAAATCGTCTGGCAGACCCAGGGCATTCTCGCCCATCGTGACGATCATCTGCCGCTGATCCTGGTCAGCGCGCCCAGCGAGGACATGACCGAGGGCGGCACCAAGCTGTTCATCCACACCCGTTCGGCCGATGACCTGTTCGCCGCCACGGCCGCCGCCATCGAGCAACTGGGCCTGTCGATCCACGATGCGCGCATCGCCACGTCCAGCGACGACTGGACGCTCAATACCTTCATCCTGCTGGATGACGATGACGAAGCCATTCGCGATCCGGAACGACTGGAAACGATCCGCCGTCATCTGGTCGAGGAACTCGACGACCCGGACGACTATCCGCAGATCGTCAGCCGCCATACCCCGCGACAGCTGAAGCATTTCCGGGTGCCGATCGAGGTCATCATCGAGCAGGATCCCGCCAATGCCCGCACCTCGCTGGAACTGATCGCACCGGACCGCCCGGGGCTGCTGGCTCGCGTCGGACGCATCTTCATGGAACAGAACATCGCCTTGTCGGCGGCCAAGATCGCCACCCTCGGCGAGCGTGTCGAGGACGTCTTCTTCATCACCGACAAGCGCGGCCAGCCGCTGACCGACCCGGAAGCCCAGGCACGCCTGCGCGAGCGCCTGTACGAAGTGCTCGACGTATGACGTGCCAGGCGGACGAGCTGCTAGACGAAGCGACGGCCAGTCATCGTCAATCGACCGGTGCAGGATCGGCGTTGGCTTTCAGCCACGCCTGCATCTGTTCTATTTCTGCCTGTTGGGCCTCGATGATCTTTTGAGCCAGCGCCCGCATCTCCGGGTCATTGCCATACTCCAGCTCGACCTGAGCCATCGCGACCGCCCCCTTGTGATGCGCCAGCATGCCGGTAGCGAAGTCGACATCCGGGTCACCGGTATTCGCCTGCTCCATGTCGTGCTGCATGATCGTCGCCGCCTCGCGATAGGCATCGCCGGCCTCGCTGAGGTCGGCATGGATATCCGAGCCGGAGTGAACCTGGTGATCCCCATTACCGCCACCGGACTGGGCAAAACCACCAACGGCGAAAACCAGCGAGCCAGCCGCCACGAGACCGGCCATCCAGCGCTTTGAAGTCATCATTCGTTATCTCTCCCCAGGGAAAATGCGACACTAGCACCGAGGTGTAACCCACAGGTCAAGCGCGACCTGACGGTTCCGATTATCTCACCGCCCGGGCCGAACCAGCCAAGTTTTCCCGGCCTGTACCCTGCGGCAAACCGGCGCGGTTTGAGCCGCCGTGCGCGGACGCCTATAATCGTCCGCTTCTTCAGAGACGCGCAACGGCCCGCTGCATGACCATCACCGTTTACGGCATCAAGACCTGCGATACCTGCCGCAAGGCCCGACGCCTGCTCGAGGATCAGGGCATCGCCTATCGCTACCACGATCTGCGCGAAGACGGCCTCGAGCCACGGCAACTGGACGCCTTCCTGAGCCAGGCCGACTGGAAAACGCTGCTCAACACCCGCAGCACGACCTGGCGCCAGCTCGATGCCGCGGACAAGCAGCCGCTGGATGCCGAGCGGGCGCGGGCATTGATGCTCGCCAATCCGACATTGATCAAGCGCCCGGTACTGCAAAGCGCAAAGCCCGAAAGCGACGACACGCTGATCGTCGGCTTCGACCCTGCCCGCTACGCAGCGCTGGCGTCCTGAGTGGCCCGGCGCACCTGGTCCACGGCCGTCTCGACGACCCCTTTCGACAACCATCTCGACGACCCCTTTCGAGAACCATCATGAGGAACCTGCGATGCTGAGCTTCGCGCTAGGAATCGGCACTCAGAACAGTCAGGGCGACTGGCTCGAAGTCTACTACCCGGCCCCGCTGCACCAGCCCGACGCCAAGCTCGTCGCCGCTGCACGCCAGGCGCTGGGTGCTGACGAGGCCGAGGAAGTCGTCAGCTTCCTGCCGGAACAGGCAGCCCCCCTGGCCAAGGCCCTGCGCGACGCCGGCGCCACCGATCAGGCCGATATCGCCGAGACCTTCGCCGACGCGCAGCGTCCGCTGGTCGCCGTCTTTCTGAGCGAGGATCATGCGCCGACCAGCGTACCGGAGGTCTATCTCAAGCTGCACTTGCTCTCCCATCGCCTGATCAAGCCTCACGGCACCCAGCTCGATGGCATGTTCGGCCTGCTCAAGAACATCGCCTGGACCAACGAAGGCCCCATCGACGTCGAAGAGCTGCCGGCACGTCGTCTCAAGGCCCGTCTCGCCGGACGCGCGCTCTCCGTGGACTGCGTCGACAAGTTCCCCAAGATGACCGATTACGTCGTGCCCAAGGGTATCCGGATCGGCGATACCGCCCGCGTGCGTCTCGGCGCCCACCTGGGCGAAGGCACCACGGTCATGCACGAAGGTTTCTGCAACTTCAATGCCGGCACCGAAGGTCCGGGTATGGTCGAAGGCCGGATCTCCGCCGGTGTCTTCGTCGGCAAGGGCTCGGACCTGGGCGCCGGCTGCTCGACCATGGGCACGCTCTCGGGCGGCGGCAACGTGGTGATCAAGATCGGCGAGAACTGCCTGATCGGCGCCAACGCCGGCCTTGGCATTCCCCTCGGCGACCGCTGCACTGTCGAAGCGGGCCTCTATGTCACCGCTGGCTCCAAGGTGACCGTGCTCGACGACAAGGGCGAGGCCGTCAAGACCGTCGCCGCCCGTGAACTCGCAGGCCAGGACGACCTTCTGTTCATTCGCCACTCGGTGACCGGGCGCCTGGAGTGCCGCACCAACAAGAGTGCCGTGGCGCTCAACGAATCCCTGCACGCTCACAATTGATCCGGACCGATCGGCCGCCTGCCCTGGAGAACTGCATGCCTAACGCGTCACAGACGACCGCGCCTTCCGACACGCTGGCCCTGGCCCTGGAGCTGCTCAGGCGACCGTCGGTGACGCCGGACGACCATGATTGCCAGGCATTGATGATCGAGCGGCTGGAACGGATCGGCTTTCAGATCGAGCGCATGCCGATCGGCGGCATCGACAACTTCTGGGCTACCCGCGGCCAGCACGGGCCGATGCTCGCCTTTGCCGGCCACACCGATGTCGTACCCAGCGGCCCGGAGAGCGAATGGCAACATCCGCCCTTCGAGCCGTTGATCGACGAGGCGGGCTTTCTCTGCGGTCGGGGTGCCGCCGACATGAAGGGCAGCCTGGCGTCGATGGTGACGGCGGTCGAGCGCTTCGTCGCCGCGCATCCGAATCATCACGGCAGGATCGGTTTCCTAATCACCGCCGATGAAGAAGGGCCAGCGGTACACGGCACTCGCGCGGTCGTCGAACGGCTGCGCGAACGCAATGAGCCGCTGGACTACTGCATCGTCGGCGAGCCCTCCTCTACCAGCCATCTCGGCGACGTGATCAAGAACGGGCGCCGCGGCTCGCTGGGCGGCGTGCTTCGCGTGCGCGGCATTCAGGGTCACGTGGCCTATCCGCACCTGGCCCGCAATCCGATTCATCAGGCGCTGCCGGCCCTGTCCGAGCTGGTGAACGAGTCCTGGGATGCCGGTAACGACTTCTTCCCGGCGACCAGTTTCCAGATCTCCAACCTGCATGCCGGAACCGGCGCGACCAATGTCGTTCCCGGCGAGCTGGAAGTAACGTTCAACTTCCGCTATTCCAGCGAAGTGACGCATCTTCAGCTACGCGAACGGGTCGAGCGGAAGCTCTCCGCTCACGGACTCGACTATCAGATCGACTGGACGCTCAACGGCGAACCATTCCTGACCGCGGCCGGCGAGCTGCTCGAGGCAACCCAGCAGGCCTGCGAGAGCGTCACCGGACACCGGCCGACGCTTTCGACCTCGGGCGGCACGTCGGACGGCCGCTTCATTGCTACACTGGGCACACAGGTAATCGAGCTGGGTCCCGTCAATGCCACTATTCACCAGGTCAACGAACGCATCCGTGCCGACGACCTCGATACCCTGAGCCGCATCTACGAAGTGACACTCGAGCGGCTGTTCACCTGAGGAACCCATGGAGCGTTTTCCTGACATCGAAATCTATCTCGCCATCGCCGACGTCGACACCATCACCCGATGGCTCAGGGCCGCCCTGGGCGATGAGGAGATGACACTGGGCCGCGCCGGCAAGGGGATCTGGCGTGGCAAGGCGGCGGGCGCCGAGCGCGAAATCGGCATCATGCTCGTCGAACGGGCCGCTGACGGCTACGCCAGTCTGTGGTTCGATTGCGATGCCACGCCCTGGCCCAGGGATACCGACTGTGCGCGTGACGCCGCTGGCGAGCTGGGCTGCGAGGCCCGCTGTTCTCTCGGCGGCTGGCAACCTGGCGATGATCCCGATCGCTTCTGGCAAGTCCTGCCGGACGGCAGTGAAAACATCATAGAGTGGCCGGATTCAGGCCGCTAATTACGCCTGGCCGCCGAAACGCGGCCCATCTGACAGGAAGTCATTCGAATGGCGGAATCCAAGCCAGTCATCTATGCCGCCATGGGCGGCAACCTGCTCATCGCGGTGACCAAATTCGTGGCGGCCACCATCACCGGCAGCTCGGCGATGCTATCCGAAGGCATCCATTCGGTGGTGGATACCGGCAACCAGATTCTGCTGCTGCTGGGCATGAAGCGCGCCAAACGGCCCCCGAGCCCCCAGTTCCCCTTCGGCCACGGCAAGGAAATCTACTTCTGGAGTTTCGTGGTCGCGCTGCTGATCTTTGCGATCGGCTCCGGTGTCTCCCTGTACGAAGGGGTGATACATATCCTGCATCCCGAGCCGATCGAGTCGCCGCTGGTCAACTATGTCGTGCTGGGCCTGGGCATTCTGTTCGAAGGCGCCTCCTGGGCCTTCGCGCTCAACGAGTTTCGCAAGACCAAGGGCAAATGGGGCTACGTCGAGGCCGTACATCGCGGCAAGGACCCCTCGATGTTCGTGGTGATCTTCGAGGATTCGGCGGCACTGCTGGGTCTGATGGTCGCCCTGGCCGGCGTGGCGCTGTCGCAGTGGACCGGCATTCTGCTGTTCGACGGCATCGCCTCGGTCATCATCGGCCTGCTGCTGGGCGGCACCGCGATCTGGCTGGCCAAGGAAACCAAGAGCCTGTTGATCGGCGAAAGCGCTAACCAGAATGTGGTCGAAAACATCCGGCAACTGGCGGGGAGCGCCGATGGCGTCGAGGGCGTCAATGAAGTGCTGACCATGCACATGGGGCCCAATTTCATCCTGGTCAACCTCAGCGTCCGCTTCGCTCGAAGCGCTACCGCAGAGCAGATCGAGCGAACCATCGTCAGGCTCGACCGCGAGATCAAGCAGGCCCACGACAGCGTCAAGCGCGTGTTCGTCGAGGCCGAGGCCCGGGCCGGGGTCGACGAGATACCGCCGGAATCCCACGCCAGCAGTTGATCCAGTAAAAAAATACCCCTCGAGGCTTTGCCTCGGAGGGGTATCGATCGTTCAACTGCCGGCTCAGGTGATGACGGTCACGTCATCCGCCTGCAATCCACGATCGTTCTCGATCACGTGGTAACGCACTTTCTGCCCCTCGGCCAGGGTCCGATGCCCCTTGCCGCGAATCGCGCGGAAATGCACGAAGACATCCTCGCCATCGGCTCGGGTGATGAAGCCATAGCCTTTGTTGACGTTGAACCACTTGACCTCGCCCAGCTCACGGTCGTCGTTTTCGACATCGGCGAGCATGGCTGCAGTGACCGCTTTCGGGGTCGCTGGCGCCAGCAGCGCCATGGCCAGAGTACCCAGCCACAGTACGATGAAGACGGCGATTACCGTAGCAGCGTACATGGCCGAGACGCCTTCCACGTTCAAGAACCAGGTCAGGTCGGTTGCCAACATGCTACTGATCAGCGTAATCAAGAGACCAATCAGCAATGGCGAGGGTATCGAAAGGAGTAGACTGATCAGCGTACAACGCAGAATTACCTTGCTATTCATGGATTCTCATATCTCTAGACGTCGGAACAAGGAAAACGCCCTGCTCTTGACCTCGAGCAGGGACGGTTTTTCTTACCTGATATCATCAACTTACTTACTAACTAACCTATTGTTGCCACTAACTACCCTAACTAAAGGTGCCGTGAATGAAAGATGACACACAGCCTTGGAAGTCTAACACGGTAGAGCCGACCTCGCGCATGTCCCTGGAAGCGCGTCTCGATGCACTGGAGAGCCGCGTGGCGTTCCAGGACGATTGGCTGGAAACGCTCGACAGGTTGGTCAGGGAACAGGCAAGCGAACTGGAAAAGCTCACCCGTCTCAATCAGTTGATGCGTGAACGACTCAGCGAGCAGCGTCAGGCGATCGATGAGCTGGGAGGAGATGTGCCACGCCCCGAGGACGAACTGCCACCCCATTACTAAAGCCACGAGCCACGAGCCACGAGCCACGAGCTCAGGATGCAGCAGCTCCTAAACGCAAACATGCCAGCGACGATATGGTCCGTCGCTGGCATGCTTCGTTCGAGGATTTTGTCCTTTCTTTCAGCCCATCTCTTCCCGGCACGCAGTGTCGCTCTTCACACGCCGGGCGAAGGCCGGCTTACAAATCGTCCAGGAATCGCTCCGCATCGAGCGCCGCCATGCAGCCACTGCCTGCGGAAGTGATGGCCTGACGATAGACATGGTCCATGACATCACCCGCCGCGAATACGCCGGGGACGCTCGTCGCCGTGGCGTTACCTTCCAGCCCGGACTGAACACGGATGTAACCGTTGGCCATGTCGAGCTGGCCTTCGAAGATACCGGTATTCGGCGTATGGCCAATGGCGATGAACACGCCCATGGCGTCGAGCTGCTTGGTTTCGCCGCTCAGCGTGGAACGCAACCGTACACCGGTAACGCCGCTGCCGTCACCCAGCACCTCGTCGAGGGTGTGATTCCACTCGATCGCCATGTTGCCGTTCTCGACCTTTTCGTGCAGACGATCCTGCAGGATCTTCTCGCCGCGAAGGCTATCGCGTCGATGAACCAGCGTGACTTTCGACGCGATATTGGAAAGATAGAGCGCCTCTTCCATTGCCGTGTTGCCGCCACCGACCACGACGACATGCTGGTTACGGTAGAAGAATCCATCACAGGTCGCACAGGCGGAAACGCCCTGCCCCATGAACTGCTGTTCCGAAGGCAGCCCCAGATATCGGGCGCTGGCACCGGTGGCAATGATCAGCGCATCGCAGGTGTAGGTGCCGTTGTCTCCCTTGAGCGTGAACGGCTTCTCGCGCAGCTCGACCTCATTGATGTGATCGAACAGCACTTCCGTCTGGAAACGCTCCGCATGCTTGCGCATGCGCTCCATCAGCTCGGGACCCTGGACACCTTCATCGTCGCCCGGCCAGTTGTCGACGTCGGTGGTCGTGGTCAACTGCCCGCCGGCCTGCATGCCCGTGATCAGCAACGGCTTGAGATTCGCCCGCGCGGCATAGACGGCGGCCGTGTAACCGGCCGGCCCGGAGCCCAGAATAATCAAACGTTCGTGGCGCGCGTCGCTCATGACTACCTCGATTCAATCAACGATTTGGTTGGCGTATATCGATACTCAACGTCCTGTGGCATGGCTCCGCTATCGAGTCACGCCCGCAGCCGGGTCATGCCACAGGACACTGCAATCGGCGAAATGATACCAGAAACGACAAAGGCGGCCCGTCGGGCCGCCTTCGATGATCACGCCGCTTACAGGTTGCCGGCGTGAGTGCCCAGGTACTTGGCCACGCCTTCGGCGGTGTCCTTCATACCTTCCTGGCCTTCTTCCCAGCCTGCCGGGCAGACTTCGCCGTGAGTCTGGTGATACTTGAGCGCCTTGACCATGCGCAGCATCTCGTCGACGTTACGGCCCAGCGGCAGGTTGTTGACGGTCTGGTGCTGGACGACGCCATCTTCGTCGATCAGGAAAGAGGCGCGCAGTGCGACACCGGCTTCCGGATGTTCGATGCCGTAGGCCTGGCAGATCTCGTGCTTGACGTCGGCCACGACCGGGAAGCCGACTTCACCGATGCCGCCAGCGTCCGGAGACGTCTTGCGCCATGCGTGGTGCGTGTACTGCGAATCGATGGAGGCACCGATCACTTCGACGCCGAGTTCCTTGAACTTCGCCAGACGATTGTCATGGGCGATGATTTCGGACGGGCAGACGAAGGTGAAATCCAGCGGCCAGAAGAACAGCACGCGCAGCTTGCCGTTGCTGTCGGACAGGCGGAAATCGTCCTTGATTGAACCGTCAGGCATTACGGCTGCGGCTTCGAAATCCGGGGCTTGGCGTCCTACGAGTACGCTCATGAACATCTCCTGTCGTGGTTTATCGTGAGGTTACGAATTTTGAGCGACTAGACTAATGGCTAATCACTCATACTCCAATTTAATTGCCGCAATTGAACGCATAGCAATTGACTATCAATGCTTTGCGATATCGCTATCAAGCTCTTTCACACCACATCGTCGTCACTGGCCAGGGTGACGGCTGCCAGCTCACCTGTGTGCGTCGTTTCCACCACGACATGAATCGGCTGGCAGCAGACCACGCAATCCTCCCAGGTGTCATAGCCACCCGCACTCACATCCAGCAACAGCGAAAAAGGCGCGTCGCAATACGGACAGTGAACCGGCCAATCAACGATCGTCTCCTGTGGCATGAGCAACCTTTCGAAACGTGGGTGGTGTCCACAGGCTCCTGAGCAGGTAGCGCTGCAGAGTGTGGCGGCACGGACTACGCTGAAACTGGTGGCAACGACAGGCATTTTCAAGACCGTGCCGGACGACTACACCGGACGATAGTCTCGAAGCCTCCGATTGAAAATGCATGTTATCGTGCCCATGATTATTGTCGACAACCCAATTCGTCCGGCAATGCGGTGCAATCGCTTGCCGGGTCGCTAAATGACCGAGCGATTTCGTTCGGCATGGCGAAACGGACTGGCAGCGATCCGATAGAAGAGCGGTGTACTGACACCCCATCGACAGGCGCCCGGCGGCCAAAAAGCAGAAAAGGCCGACGTATCGCCGTTAAGGAACCGGACAGGCTCGCTGGCGCCGAGTATCAGGCCCAGCCGCCGCCACGAGGAGGACCACCCTGATGTCTACAGACCCGAGTCATACGCTGGCGACGCTCGACGTCAAAGGCACCACCTTTCACTACTACAGCCTGCCCAAGGCGGCCGAGACGCTCGGTAACATCGACAAGCTGCCGATGACGCTCAAGGTGCTGCTGGAAAACCAGCTGCGCTATGCCGACGACCCCACCGTGGCGAAGGAAGACATCCAGGCGTTGGCCGACTGGCTCAAGGAAGGCAGGTCGACTCGCGAGATCGGCTATCGCCCGGCGCGCGTATTGATGCAAGACTTCACCGGCGTCCCCGGCGTGGTCGATCTGGCCGCCATGCGTGACGCGGTCAAGAAGCTGGGCGCCAAGGCCGATCGCATCAACCCGCTTTCGCCAGTCGATCTGGTCATCGACCACTCGGTGATGGTCGACCACTTCGGCGACGCCTCCGCGTTCAAGGACAACGTCGCCATCGAGATGGAGCGCAACCGCGAGCGCTACGAATTCCTGCGCTGGGGCCAGAACGCGTTCGATAATTTCCGCGTCGTGCCGCCGGGTACCGGCATCTGCCACCAGGTCAACCTGGAATACCTCGGCAAGACGGTGTGGACCAAGGAAGTCGACGGCAAGACCTACGCCTTCCCGGACACGCTGGTCGGTACCGACTCCCATACCACCATGATCAACGGCCTGGGCATTCTCGGCTGGGGCGTTGGCGGTATCGAAGCCGAAGCGGCAATGCTCGGCCAGCCCGTCTCGATGCTGATCCCGGAAGTGGTCGGCTTCAAGCTGACCGGCAAGCTCAACGAAGGCATCACCGCCACCGATCTGGTGCTGACCGTCACCCAGATGCTGCGCAAGAAAGGCGTCGTGGGCAAATTCGTCGAATTCTACGGCGATGGCCTCGATGACCTGCCGCTGGCGGACCGCGCCACCATCGCCAACATGGCGCCCGAATACGGCGCGACCTGCGGCTTCTTCCCGGTCGACGACGAGACGCTCAACTACCTGCGCCTGACCGGCCGCGACGAGGAACAGATCGAACTGGTCAAGGCTTACACCCAGGCCCAGGGCCTGTGGCGTCAGCCGGGCGCCGAGCCGACTTTCACCGATGCGCTCCATCTCGACATGGGCGAGGTCGAAGCGTCCATGGCCGGCCCCAAGCGTCCGCAGGACCGCGTCGCCCTGACCGACCTGAAAGCCACGTTCGAAAGCTTGATGAACGGCGACAAACCGGACGCTTCCAAGGAAGAGCAAGGCAAGTGGATGTCCGAAGGCGGCGATACCGCGGTAGGTGCTCCGCCTGCCGATGGCGAAGCCTACCGGACCGGCCGTGACTATCGCACCGGCGACAGCCAGGATGTGGAGTACGAGGGCGAGACGTTCTCTCTCAACCATGGTGCCGTGGTGATCGCCGCCATCACCTCCTGCACCAACACCTCCAACCCCAGCGTGATGATGGCGGCCGGCCTGTTGGCACGCAAAGCCCATGAAAAGGGCCTGACCACCAAACCCTGGGTCAAGACTTCGCTCGCCCCCGGCTCCAAGGTAGTGACCGACTACCTGGCCGCTGGCGGCGTTCAGGATGATCTCGACGCACTGGGCTTCAACCTGGTCGGCTACGGCTGCACGACCTGTATCGGCAACTCCGGCCCGCTGCCCGAGCCGATCGAGAAGGCCGTCAATGCCGGCGATCTTACCGTCGCCTCGGTGCTCTCCGGCAACCGCAACTTCGAAGGTCGCGTCCATCCGCTGGTGAAGACCAACTGGCTCGCATCGCCGCCCCTGGTGGTCGCTTATGCGCTGGCCGGCAACGTGCGCAAGGATCTCACCAAGGAACCGCTGGGCAAGGACCCGCAGGGCAACGACGTCTATCTGAAGGACATCTGGCCCTCCCAGGCCGAGATCGCCGAGGCGGTCGAAAAGGTCAAGACCGAGATGTACCGCAAAGAGTATGCCGAGGTCTTCGACGGCGACGAGATCTGGCAGTCGATCGAGTTCCCCGAGAGCGAGGTCTATGCCTGGTCCGAGGACTCCACCTACATCCAGCACCCGCCCTTCTTCGAAGGCATGGACAAGGAGCCGAAGCCGGTCGAGGACATCACGAACGCCCGCGTTCTGGCCAAGCTTGGCGACTCCGTCACCACCGATCATATTTCGCCGGCCGGCTCGATCAAGCCAGATAGCCCCGCAGGCAAGTATCTGCAGGAGCACGGCGTGGCGGTGAAGGATTTCAACTCCTACGGCTCGCGTCGCGGCAACCACGAAGTGATGATGCGTGGCACTTTCGCCAACGTGCGTATTCGCAACGAGATGCTGGAGAACGTCGAAGGCGGCTACACCCGTCACGTGCCCAGCGGCGAGCAGATGTCGATCTACGATGCGGCGATGAAGTATGCCGAAGACGACACGCCGCTGGTGGTGATCGCCGGCAAGGAGTACGGCACCGGCTCCTCCCGTGACTGGGCTGCCAAGGGTACGCGCCTGCTCGGCGTTCGCGCCGTTCTGACCGAGTCCTACGAGCGTATCCACCGCTCCAACCTGATCGGCATGGGCGTGCTGCCGCTGCAGTTCCCCGAAGGGGAAAGCCGCGAAACGCTGGGCCTGACCGGCGACGAGACCCTCTCCATCGAAGGACTGGCGGACCTCACTCCCGGCGGCAACGTCAAGGTGACCATCGCCAGCGACAAGGGCGAGAAGAAGATCGACGCGCTCTGCCGCATCGATACCGCCAACGAGCTGGAGTACTACCGCCACGGCGGCATCCTCCACTACGTGCTGCGCAGCATGCTGTAAATCCGCCTCGAGCGGTCAAGCAAGTCGCGAACGAAGCCCCACCGACCGGTGGGGCTTTTTCGTGTCGGGTCACAGGCAAGCCGCTTTGCCGCCATTGACGTTGCGGTACCTCGCGGGGTCCGGTTCGGCGCCTTGCCAACGGCTCGCTTGCAATAAAAACACCCCGAAGGCTGATTTGGCATCCAGCTTTCGGGGTGCAGTTCATCGAGGCGGGCTCGATAGGTCTTTCAGTGGCGCTGACCTAGAACTCGCTCCACTCCTCCTCGGTCGCAACAGAGCGCGCGCTCGTCTTCGGTTTGCGCGACGGGGCCGGCAAAGAAGACTGCGGGATATCGGCCAGACTAGCCGTCGTGGCCGGAGCGGCAGCACCGTTGACCCGGAACGTGGCAATCAGCTTCGCCAAATGCTTGGCCTGGCTCTCGAGCGAGGCAGCCGCGGCACTCGTCTGCTCGACGAGAGACGCGTTCTGCTGGGTCACCGAGTCCATCTGCGTCACTGCCACGTTGATCTGGTCGATACCGCTATTCTGCTCGCGCGTCGCCGTAGCGATTTCATTCATCAGCGCAGATACCTGGCGAATCGCATCCACGGTCTCGTTGATGGTCTGTCCGCTGCGCTCTGCCTGCTCGGCGCCGACTTCGATCTTGGATGTGGTCTCCTCGATCATGGTGCGGATCTCTTTGGCGGAATCAGCGCTACGGCTGGCCAGCAACCGCACTTCGCTGGCGACCACCGCGAAGCCACGCCCCTGCTCGCCGGCGCGAGCCGCTTCGACGGAAGCATTCAGCGCCAGAATGTTGGTCTGGAACGCGATGGAGTCGATAACGCCGATGATTTCCTGGATCTTACGGGAACTCGCCGCGATTTCACGCATCAGGTCCGCAGTGCGCTGAACTTCCTTGCCCCCTGTTTCGGCGGCCTGCGAAGCACTGGAGGAGAGGCGATCGGCTTCAATGGCCGAATCGGTATTCTGGCGCACGGTGGAGGCCATCTGCTCCATGCTCGAGGCCGTTTCCTGGAGTGCGGAGGCCTGCTCTTCGGTGCGCGTCGATAGATTCTGACTGCCGCTTGCAATCTCGCCGGCACCGGTGAAGACACTATCGCTGCTGCTACGCAGGGACAGCACCAACTCGCTCAGCTTGACCTGCATGTTCTTCAGCGCGCCGAACAGCCTGCCGATCTCATTGGTTCCGCGATTCTCGATCTCGGCTGTCAGGTCGCCGTTGGCTATACGGTCGAAGTGATCGACGGCTTCCTGCAGCGGGTTCACGACGGTTCGAATCATCGCGATACGCACGAGCAACGCGGCGACCAGCGCCAGCAGGAGCAGCGCGATGGATACGATTTCCACGATCAGGGTCGACTGGGCGTCGTTGGCGATCAGCTCATCGCCCCGTTCCTCGACATAGCGGACGAACGCACGGGACGCCTCATCGAAAGCGGCGAAATTATCGTCGAGACGTTGCTCTTCACGCCTGATCTCGTCCGGATCGCTGTTTGCCAGCAGAGGTTGCAACGTCTGTGGAACCAACTCCGTATACGCGGCATTGATCGCATCGACATAGGGATCGCGGCGGCTGTCCTGGCTCGTAGGGACTCGCTGGAACTCGGCATACCGTTCCATCGCCCTGGCGAGCGCATCCTGAGCGCGCTGCTGCATCGCCAAGGCGTCTTCATCACTGGTCTGGCTGAGAACAGCGGCTTTCTCCAGCATGATCCTTACGCCGAGCAGATTGACCTGTGTGCGGTTCAGTGTATTGGTCTGCTCAATATTGATTTCTGATAGCTCGTCTATCACGTCCGAACTGGTGCTGTTGGAGTAGAACCCTACCCCACTGATTGCTCCAATCATTGCCACCAGCACGGCTAGAGCCAGCGTCAGGCTTCTTCTGACAGATAGGTTCTTCATTTTCGCCTCGTCTCACCATGCATGCATGCACGCAAGCGCCAATCGCATGCTTGAGTTACTCCTATCGGCATCAGTACTAGAAAAATAAGCCCCACTTCAAAATAATTCAGCATGCCTCGGGGAGGCAGGTGCTGACTTCGCTCACGCTGCCTACCACCTGCACTGCGCTGCTCGTCGTGCCCGCTCCTTAAAAAAACACCCCGAAGGTCGGACTGAGTGTCCGACTTTCGGGGTGCAATCGTCAGCGGCCCGACTTCTGAAGGGCGCTACTATCAGATCGAGCGACGGCGATACTGACGGTAACGCGGATACCAGAAGTGACCATGAATCGCGTCCCACAGGACTTCGTCGCTGGAAGAGAGCGCGACGCCATCCTTCTGGGCCTGCTTGCCGACGGCGAAGGCGATCGCCTGGCTGATCTCGCGGATATCGCCCAGCGCCGGCAGCAGTGCGCCTTCACCGGTCTTGACGATCGGCGCGCTGTCGGCGAGCGCATTGGAGGCCGCCATCAGCATGTTGTCGGTGACGCGTGTCGCATTGGCCGCAATCACGCCGAGGCCGATACCCGGGAAGATATAGGAGTTGTTGCACTGGGCGATGGGAATCGTGCGCCCATTGATCTCGACAGGCGGGAACGGGCTGCCCGTCGCCACCATCGCCTGGCCGTTGGTCCATTCCAGCACGTCCTGCGGCACCGCTTCGACCTTGGAGGTCGGATTGGAGAGCGGCATGACCAGCGGATTCTCGCAGTTGGCGTTGAGGGTCTTGATCACCTCCTCGGTGAACAGCCCGCGCTGACCAGAGACGCCGATCAGGATCGTCGGCTTGACGTTGCGAATCACGTCGATCAACTGACGCGCATCGCCATCGAAGCTCAACTCGGCGGGATCGTGTGCCAGACGCTGCTGGAAGCTGTGAAGCCCTTCCATGTCACTGGTCAGCAGGCCGTCCTTGTCGACCATGAAGATCCGCTTGCGCGCTTCGGCTTCCGAGAGCCCTTCGCGGGTCATCGCCACCACGATTTGCTCGGCGATCCCGCAACCGGCGGAGCCCGCGCCGGCAAAGGTGATCGTCTGCTCGCTGAGTCTGGCATTCTTGGCTTTGCACGAGGCCAGCAACGTCGCCACGCAGACCGAGGCCGTACCCTGGATATCGTCGTTGAAGCAGCACAGCTCGTCACGATAACGCTCCAGCAACGGCATGGCATTGGTCAGGGCGAAGTCCTCGAACTGCAGCAGAACGTTCGGCCAGCGACGCTTGAGCGCTTCCATGAACAGCGTGATGAACTCCGCATACTCGTCCGGCGATACACGCTGGTGGCGCCACCCCATGTACATCGGGTCATCGAGCAGCTTCTGATTGTTGGTCCCCACATCCAGCGTGATCGGCAGCGTGTAGGCCGGGCTGATGCCGCCACAGGCGGTGTAGAGCGACAGCTTGCCGATCGGAATGCCCATGCCGCCGATACCCTGGTCGCCCAGGCCAAGGATGCGCTCGCCGTCGGTCACGACGATTACCCGCACCTTGTCCTTGGTCGCGCTACGCAGGATGTCGTCCATGCGGTGACGATCGGGATAGGAGATGAACAGGCCGCGATGGTTGCGATAGATGTTGGAAAACTCTTCGCACGCCTCCCCCACCGTCGGGGTGTAGATGATCGGCAGCATCTCTTCGAGATGCTCTTCTAGCAGGCGGAAGAACAGCGTCTCGTTGTCGTCCTGAATCGCTCGCAGGTAGATATGCTTGTCGAGGTTGTTCTGACACAGCGTGTACTGGTGGTAGGCGCGCTCGAGCTGCTCTTCGATGCTCTCGACGTTCTGCGGCAACAGCCCCACCAGATTGAACTCGATACGTTCTTCGTTGGTGAAGGCACTACCCTTGTTGAGCAGCGGCGTTTCCAGCAGCGAAGGTCCAGCGTAAGGAATGTAAAGCGGGCGCTTGGCGTGATCGGACATGAATCGACTCTCGCGGTAACCAACGAATGAAACGCGCCTGTCGGACGGGCGAGCTCACCGGTCGTTGGTGCAGGCCCGATGGCGCATTGTCGTTATCGCCCACACGGCTGCCACGCAACCGTATGAACGCCGAGCCAGCTCATGGCTGGCCAAGGATCGACCAGTATGCCATCTGCCGCCGCCGATGGCATGTCCGCCATGAAACCCCTGACCAAAAGACTATCCGACAATGAAAAAACCCCGCGCTGGCGGGGCTTTCGTCATGGCATTCATGAGTTGTCAACAGCTGGCCGCGACGGGTTTGGCCGGGCCGGGAAAGAACAGCGGACGCAGCTTGACGCCAAACATGTTGCCGGCGAAGGCTGCCACCAGCCACAACCAGCCATGCAGGCTGCCGGACGCAATGCCGCTGAAGTAGGCGCCGATATTGCAACCGAACGCCAGGCGAGCACCGTAGCCGAGAAACAGGCCTCCGATCACTGCCGCCGCCACGGAACGCAACGGAATGCGGAAATTCGGGGCGAACCGGCCCGCCAGTGTCGCCGCCAGTCCGGCGCCCAGAATGATGCCGATATTCATTACCGTGGTGATGTCGCTGAAGACACTGCCACTCAATGCCTGGGCATTGCCCGGCTTCTGCCAGTATCCCCAGCCGGTGACGTCGCCGCCAACGGCCTGAAACACCTTGGCGCCCCACAGCGCGAACGCCGAGGTGATTCCCCAGGGCCGGCCGGCCAATGACAACGTCAGGAAGTTGAGCAGTGCCAGGCCGATTGCCCCTGCCAGGATCGGCCACGGCCCGGTCAGCCAGCGGCCGGGCCCGGCGGAGACCGAAGGTGCCTGTTCCAACTGGCCGTGACGCCGCTTTTCCATGGCAATGGTTAATACCGCGATAGCCGCGAACAGCACCAGGCTGGCTGCGATACCGCCGCCCGTACCGAAGAGATCGATCATCGAGGTCGGCTGGAAGGCCGGCAGGCTCTGCCACCAGGCAAAATGCGCCGTACCGATCACCGAACCGACGATGAAGAAAAGCAGCGTGACGACCATGCGCGCGTTGCCGCCACCCACGGTGAACAGCGTCCCGGAGGCACAGCCTCCGCCCAGTTGCATGCCGATTCCGAACAGAAAGGCACCGACGATCACGGACACGCCAATCGGCGAGACGAAGCCCTGCACCGGATGACCGAACAGCGTGCCGGCGCCCAGCGCCGGAAAGAACAGCACCACGGCCAGCGCCAGCATCACCATCTGTGCCCGCAGGCCGCGTCCGCGGCGTTCGGTGATGAACACGCGCCAGGCGGAAGTGAAACCGAACGAGGCGTGATAGAGCACGATCCCCAGCGCACCGCCGACCAGCATCAGCCAGCCCTGATTACCACCGAATGCCAGGCCAACGGCCAGTGAACCCACCGCGAGCAGTGCCGCCGCGATCCAGGCCTTGGGCGATAGCCGTCCAATCCCCGGAGGCGCCGTACGTGTCAGCGTCGTCATAAGCGAAGCCCCTTTTTAGACTAAAATCGAATGGGCAATACTTTAGTCTTTTAGTCGGGAATACGAAAACGACAAAAAGTGCTTTTCTTAGATACTATGGCTATATAGAGAGATCCAAAAAAAGCCGGCCCGAAGGCCGGCCTGTCGGTCGCGAAAGGCGCTTACTGGAAGCGCCCCAGCCCTACCGCGATGCGCAGCTTTTCCATCAGCGCATTGGCCTCGGCGCGGGCTCGCTCGGCCCCTTTTATCAACACCTGCTCGATGTGAGCGGGGTCGTTCATCAACGCCTCGTAACGCTCCCGCGGTTCGCGCAGATGGGCATTCAAGTACTCGAAGACCTCGTTCTTGGCGTCGCCCCAACCGATGCCTTCCGCATAGCGTCGACGCATGTCCAGGCTCTCTTCTTCCGTCGCGAAGGCAGAGTAGATCTGGAACAGCGTGCAGGTATCCGGGTCCTTGGGCTCGCCCGGCTCCAGCGAGTTGGTCTTGATCTTGCGCACCAGCTTGAGCAGCTTCTTCTCGCTGACGAACAGCGGAATGGTGTTGTCGTAACTCTTCGACATCTTGCGGCCGTCGAGACCACGCAGCACTTCGACCTTCTCGTCGACGATCGCCTCGGGCAGCGTGAAATAGTCGCCCTTGTAGATATGGTTGAAGCGCCCCGCCATGTCGCGGGCCATCTCGATATGCTGGATCTGGTCGCGCCCCACCGGCACCTTGTGGGCATTGAACATCAGGATATCGGCGGCCATCAGCACCGGATAGCCGAACAGCCCCATGGTGATACCGCGATCGGCATCGCTCTGGCCATCGGCCTCGTTGTCGGCCACCGCTGCCTTGTAGGCGTGCGCCCGGTTCATCAGTCCCTTGGCGCAGACGCAGGAGAGCAGCCAGGTCAGCTCGGGGATCTCGTGGATATCGGACTGCCGATAGAAGATCGCGTTGTCGGTATCCAGCCCCAGCGCGAGCCACGTGGCCGCGATCTCGAGCCGCGACTGCTGTACTCGCTGCGGATCCTGCGCCTTGATCAGCGCATGCAGGTCGGCAAGAAAGTAGTAGGACTGGACATCGGGATTCTGGCTCTCGGCGATGGCCGGCTTGATCGCGCCGACATAATTGCCCAGATGCGGCGTACCCGTGGTGGTGATACCGGTAAGAACGCGTCGCTTGCTCATGAACTCTTCGAATCGCTAGGGGAAAGTGACAGTGCGGGCAGTTTACCTTGCCACTCTTCCCATAGCGAACACCCCGACCCGATGGGAGTCGGTTCTCAGCCTTTCAGGACCTGCTCCGGCAAAACCACCTCGAGCCCGAAAGCCTCGCCCACGGCGGCATAGGTCACCTGGCCTGCATGGACATTGAGCCCGCCCCGGAAATGGGCGTCGTCGGTGAGCGCCTGCTTCCAGCCCTTGTCGGCCAGTGCGATCACGAACGGCAGCGTCGCATTGGTCAGCGCCTGGGTCGACGTTCGTGCGACCGCACCGGGCATGTTGGCGACACAGTAGTGGACGATGCCATCGACCACGTAGCTGGGCTCGGCATGGGTGGTCGGCTTACTGGTCTCGAAGCAGCCGCCCTGATCGATTGCCACGTCCACCAGCACGCTTCCCGGCTTCATGTCGGCGAGCATCGCGCGGGTGATCAGCTTGGGCGCGGCGGCACCGGGCACCAGCACCGCGCCGATGATCATGTCCGACTCGCGTACGGCCGCTTCCAGCGTCTCGGTGGTCGAATAGACGGTACGGATCTGGCCCTGATAACGGTGGTCAAGCACTTCCAGACGCGGCAGAGACTTGTCGAGAATCGTCACCTCGGCGCCAAGCCCCAGCGCCATCCGCGCTGCGTTCTCGCCGACCACGCCGCCACCGATCACCGTTACCTTGGCCGGCGCTACACCCGGCACGCCCGGCAGCAGGATACCGGCACCGCCCTGGGCTTTCTCCAGGCTGTGCGCGCCCGCCTGTACGGCCATGCGGCCGGCCACGCGACTCATCGGCGCCAGCAGCGGCAAGCCGCCAAGGCCGTCGGTAATGGTCTCGTAGGCGATGCAGGTCGCGCCACTGTCGATCAGACCGCGAGTCAGCTTCTCCTCGGCCGCCAGATGAAGATAGGTAAACAGCGTCTGCTCCGGGCGCAGCCGGGCGACCTCTTCCGCCTGGGGCTCCTTGACCTTGAGGACAAGATCGGCGGAAGCCCACAGCGCCTCGACATCGGCCAACACCTCGGCGCCGGCTTCCCGGTAGGCCTCATCCGGATAGCCGCAGCCACTGCCCGCTTCCGCCTGTACCGAAACACGGTGGCCTCGCGCCACCAGTTCACGCGCGCCGCCCGGTGTTAGGGCGACGCGGTATTCATGGTTCTTGATTTCCTTGGGAATGCCGATGTGCATGGCCATCTCCTCGATCGCTGGTTGTCATTGAAGGGATCGAGCGAATTACAGCACAACAGCAATAAAGGCGGGATAGGGGCAGAAAAAAGACGAACAAGACCTGAATGACGAACTCTTTTTGAAAGAAAATCTGGATTGGCATCGATAGGCAGAAATATTTTCTACTCCCGCGCCACAGCCCCGCCGTAGACCTCGACGAATCGCGGCGGCATTCGCTTGGGCCGCCCGCTGGAGAGTTCGATGCAGGCGAAACGCGTCTGCGCCCGGAGCAACGTCCGCGCACTGGTGACATGGCACAGCTGAAACCGCCGCATCAGCGTCAAGCGGCCGTCGCAGGCGATGATCCAGGTGGCGAGCTGGAGCGAGTCGCCTTCGAAGGCAGGCGCCAGATAATCCAGTTCATGACGATGGACGACCATGCCGCGATCGAGCGCTCGATAGTCGTCGAGACTCAGCCCGAGATGGCGGGAGTGGGTCCAGCTGGCGCGCTCGATCCAGCGCAGGTATTCGGCGTTGTTGACGTGCCCGTAGTGATCGATGCTCGATGCCTCGACCTGGATGTCGATCACGAACGGGCCGGGCAGATCCCATGTCATATGGACCTCCGAATTGTCAGCGGATATTTCGACCATGCCTGGCGAGACGCTTTTGGCCAACCGGGGGTGACCCTGAAACGTCTCGCTTCCCCGAATCAGCGTCTCGCTCCCTGAACGTCATACCGGATCGTCGGCCGGGCGAGCCCGGCCACACTGCCAGCAGCGATCGAAGACTCCTTCCAGCCGCTCACCGCAGCCGGGGCAATGCCACGGCGGCGCGACCACGGCCGGTCCGTCGAGCGCTTCCCTGACCCATCGGCTCGCCTGCGCTTCGGCCTCGGCAGCCACCCAGACTTCCGCCTCGCACTGATCGGGCGGCAGCTCGCCCGCCCCGCCAGCCAGGGTCATGTTGCGCAACGTGGCGGAGATACCGGCGCTCTCGATCACGTTACGAACATGACTGACCAACAAGACATTGGGATGACGGAATACGCGGATCCGGTCGGCAGACATGTCAGCGGTATCGCTCCATTGCGATCCTCAATTGCGGAAGACCCGCACGCCGAGGGCTTTCAGGTAAGCCGTCTCGGGAATCGACGGATGGATCGGGTGATCGCCCGCCTGGCCGCCCCGGTAGATGATCTGGCCGTGGCGATCCTGATGACGCACCGCGCCACGCACGCACTCTACCAGGCGCTCCTCGTACAGATGCATGGAGCAGGACGCCGACATCAGCAGCCCGTCACGACCCAGCAGCCGCATCGCTTCGCGATTGAGACGCGCGTAGGCGCGTTCGCCATTGGCCAGATCCTTGCGCTTCTTGATGAAGGCCGGCGGATCGAGCACGATCACATCGAACTTCTCGCCCTCGGCACGCAGCGCGGTCATGGCTTCGAACACATCGCCGTGGCCGACCGCCACCTGCTCGTGCAATCCGTTGAGCGCGGCGTTCTCGGCAACCCGATCCAGCGCGACCTCGGAAGCGTCCACGCACAGTACCTCGCTGGCGCCATGCGCCGCGGCCTGCACGCCCCAGCCGCCGATATAGCTGAACAGATCCAGCACCCGCTTGCCGGCAACCAGGCCGTTGAGCCAGGCGCGATTGGCGCGGTGATCGTAGAACCAGCCAGTCTTCTGGCCATCCAGCACCGGGGCGACGAAGCGCACGCCATTCTCTTCCAGCAGCACCTCGTCGGGCAGTTCGCCGTGGACCACCGCGACTTCGGACTCGAGCTGCTCCAGCCGGCGCCCGCTGGAATCGTTCTTGAACACGATGGCGCGGGGCGACAGCACCTTGTCCAGCGCCGCGATCACCTCGTCGCGTACCGTTTCCATGCCGAGCGTATTGAGCTGAACCACGAGCACGTCATCGAACCGATCGACGATCAGCCCCGGCAACAGATCGCCCTCGCCATGGATCAGCCGGTAGAACGGCTTGGCGAACAGGCGATCGCGCAGCGCCAGCGCCTGGTTGAAGCGGTGCACCAGCAGCGAACGGTCCAGTCGGACATCGGCATCGCGGGAGACGACGCGGGCACAGATCAGCGAATGCGGATTGACGTAGGCGACACCCAGCGCCTTGCCATTGGCGGCCTCGATGGTCACCTGAGCGCCTGGCTCGAGCTCCTTGAGCGGCGTCGCCTGGATATCGATCTCGTTGGAATAGAGCCACAGATGGCCCGCCTTCAGACGTCGATCGGCGTTTTTCTTGAGGCGCAGTGTCTGGGTCACGGTTGACTCCATGTGCAGGGCTCCATCGGCAAGGGAAATCAGAAAAAGCGTATTGAAGAAACATTTCGAACGAGCGTCGCCGAACAGCAATCTCGGCGCATTCTAACCCGCATGCAGCCATCCATTGATCCGTCGGGGCAAATCGCACGCCGCCCCGGTCGGATCTCGAGCCCGATCGGGCAGAACATTCAGGTCTGGCAAAGGGTGCAGTAAACCGTGGCGCGCTGGCCGAGTACCATATGGCGCAGCTCCAGACCGCAGTGACGGCAGGGCTCGCCGGCACGGCCGTAGACGTTGAGCCGCTGGGCAAAGTACCCCGGCTCGCCGGTGCCGCTGACGAAGTCCCGCAGCGTGGTGCCGCCCTGGGTAATCGCTGCCGCCAGCACCGTCTTGATCGCTTCGGCGAGGCGCTCGAAACGCTCGAGCGAGACACGACCCGCCGCGCGACGCGGATCGATGCCGGCCATGAACAGCGCCTCCGTGGCATAGATATTGCCCACCCCCACGACCACGGCATTGTCCATGATGAAGGTCTTCATCGCCGCACGGCGGCCGCGAGACAGCCGGTAGAGTCGCTGACCATCGAAACCCGGCGACAGCGGCTCCGGCCCCAGGCGGGAAAGCCGGGTATCCGTCGCGGCATCCCCCTTCAGCCAATCGACGAACCCGAAGCGCCGGGGATCGTGATAGCGCAGGATATGGCCGCCCTCGAAGACGATGTCGACATGGTCGTGCTTCTTGGGTGTATCGCCGACGCGGGCAATGCGCAGACTGCCGGACATCCCCAGATGCCACAGCAAGGTACGCTCGCCCAGCGGCAGCAGCAGATACTTGGCGCGACGGGAGAGCTCACCGAACCTTGCGCCGATCAGCGTCGATTCCAGGTCGTCAGGCACCGGCACGCGCATACGGCGCTGACGCACGATGACCTCGACGATCTCTTGGCCTTCGACGTGAGGCGCGATACCGCGGCGGGTCGTTTCGACTTCGGGAAGCTCGGGCATACGTCGGACTCTCGCGATTCATCCATCACAAACGAGAAAACCCGGTCGAGGACCGGGTTTTCCGTACTGTCATTTCAGCGCTGGCATTTCAGCACTATCAGAAAGCTAGATCACTTGATCTTGGCTTCCTTGTACATGACGTGCTTGCGAACGACCGGATCGTACTTCTTGAATTCGAGCTTGTCCGGAGTGTTACGCTTGTTCTTTGCCGTGGTGTAGAAGTGGCCGGTACCGGCGCTGGACACCAACTTGATCTTGTCACGCATCTCTCGACTCCTTAAAGGCTAACGCCGCGCTTGCGAATGTCGCTGAGCACCGCTTCGATGCCCTTCTTGTCAATGATGCGCATACCCTTGGAGGACAGGCGCAGCTTGACGAAACGCTTCTCGGACTCGACCCAGAAACGATGCGTATGCAGGTTCGGGACGAAACGACGACGTGTCTTGCGCTGTGAGTGCGAGACGTTATTACCAGTCACCGGACGCTTACCGGTAACCTGACAAACTTGGGACATGGAAGCCTCCGACCACTGGCGGGTTGGGTTGTTCGGTTTATCTCGGACACGCAGTTCGGGAAGAACCCATCCATCTCGATTCCATCATGGAAATGGCGGGTATCATTCGCTCGACTGCCATGGTCCAACGCCTTGATTCACTGGATCAATGCGCCGACTCAAAGGTGCCCCGATTCAAAGGGCGTACTTTATACCAGACGCCTCCGTTCTTCGCAACAATCGACGACAACTACTACCGTGCCAGCGAAGCGTTGGCCGATCGTTTCCGACAGGCCATCGAAGGGCGTCACCCCAGAACATGGCGCGGTATGTTACCCGAATCCGACACGCGTTCCCATTCGAATCTCAAAACACTGTCCATTTACCACAGTCCATTCACTGCCCGTTCCGCCAATCCAGCGCGTCCGTCGCTTGTTCATAACCAGCCTCGTTCGGCGAACGAAATTACCTCGCCGTCGCCGATCACGAAATGATCCAGCACCCGGATATCGAACAGCCCCAGCGCCTCGCGCAGGCGTTCGGTGATCCGACGATCGGCATCGCTCGGCTCGGCCACGCCGGAAGGATGGTTATGCGCAAAGATGACGGCACCGGCATTGTGCGCCAGCGCGCGCCGGGCGACTTCACGCGGATAGACGGAGGCGCTGTCCAGCGTGCCTTCGGACAGGATCTCGAAGCGGATCACGCGATGCTGCGTGTCCAGAAACAGGGCCGCGAACGCCTCGTGATCGAGATGGCGCAGCTGGGCACTCAGGAATCGACGCACCAGCGTCGGGGAAGTCAACGCCGCATCGCGCTCGAGCAGGCTGCCGAGATGACGACGCGACAGCTCCAGCGTCGCCTGAAGCTGCACGAAAGTCGCCTCGCCCAGGCCATGCTCGGCACAGAATCGCTGGCGATCCGCTTCCAGCAGCTGACGCAGCCCGCCGAAGCTGCTCAACAGGTCACGTGCCAGATCCACCGCCGAGCGCCCCTTGACGCCGACCCGCAGGAAGATTGCCAGCAGCTCGGCATCGGAAAGTGCTGCGGACCCTAGCGTTAGAAGTTTCTCCCGTGGCCGCTCCCCTTCCGGCCAGTCGCGTATTGCCATACCCCTTCCCGTCCATTCGCCGTGAATTATCGAACCTCTGATCAGGTCATCGGCCGGTCCCGTCAAAACCTGACCGATTTTCATTGGCGATGACGTTCTACCTTTCATCGGCGATGACGCTCTACTCCCAAAGTCGAATCGTCAATTTCCGGCAACTTGATGCCACACGAGTAGACCGTTTGACGCAGAACCCCGGGCTACCCGTTGATCGGCCGGCTCAAGGGGCTGGCCGAGCTGCGCGGGGTGGAGCTCGCCGTCCAGCGTCTGTTGCCGCTGAGTACCGTCCACACCGAGGAGTCGTGAGCTACGCAATCCCCGGCGCCGGTGGTAAGGTGGATGCCTGCTTTTTCAGGACGTCGACCATGGTTTCACCACTCGGGCCGGGACTGGCCGGAACCCGCATTCTGCTCGGCATCAGCGCCGGTATCGCCGCCTACAAGAGCGCACATCTCGCCCGTCTGTTGAAGAAGACGGGCGCGGAGGTGCGCGTGGTGATGACCGAAGGCGCCCAGGCCTTCATCACGCCGTTGACCCTGCAGGCGCTCACCGGTGAGCCGGTGCGGACCTCGCTGCTGGATCCGGAAGCGGAGGCCGGCATGGGCCACATCGAGCTGGCGAAATGGGCGGACATCATCCTGATCGCGCCGGCCACCGCCGACCTGATGGCGCGCCTGGCCCACGGTCACGCCGACGACCTGCTGACGACACTGTGCCTCGCCACCGAAGCCCGCTGCCTGATGGCGCCCGCCATGAACCAGGCGATGTGGCGCCACCCGGCGACGCTGGCCAATGCCGATCGACTTGGCGAGCTGGGCTGGACGCTGCTGGGTCCGGATGCCGGCGATCAGGCCTGCGGCGATGTCGGCCTGGGTCGCATGCTGGAGCCGGAAGCCATTCTCGCCCAGTTGCTGAGCGAGCTCGAACCGGCCCGCGGCGAGTCGCCCGAGGTGATGCCTCTGCAGCGGGATCTGGCCGGCAGGCGGGTGGTGATCACCGCCGGCCCCACTCGCGAGGCGCTGGATCCGGTGCGCTATCTCTCCAACCACAGCTCCGGCAAGATGGGCTACGCGCTGGCCGCGGTCTGCGCCGAGCGCGGCGCCAGCGTCAGCCTGGTCAGTGGCTCGGTGACGCTCACGACGCCTCCCGGTGTCGAGCGGATCGACGTGACCTCGGCCACGGAGATGCTGGCCGCCGTCGAGTCCCGGATGCCTTGCGACCTGTTCATCGGCTGTGCCGCCGTGGCCGACTATCGCGCTGCGTCCATCAGCGAACACAAGTTGAAGAAAGCCAACGACGACAGCGGCCTGACCCTCGAACTGGTGCGCAACCCGGATATCGTCGCCACGGTCGCCGCCCGCGAGGACCGCCCGTTCACGGTCGGCTTCGCCGCCGAGACGCAGACGCTGGAAACCCACGCCGGCAGCAAGCTCGAACGCAAGCGACTGGATCTGATCGTCGCCAACGACGTCTCCCGAGAGGGCATCGGTTTCGGCAGTGACGACAACGCCGTCACGCTACTCTGGAAGGCGCATGACCAGACGCAGCGCCATTCGCTGCCGGTTCAGTCCAAGGCCGCGCTGGCAGGCGCGATCATCGACCATATCGCCTCCCGACTGCCCTAACGGGCGTCGGCATCCGGTTCGCGCTCGAGCAATGGTAAGCTAGGCCGCTCTCTGGCCTTTCATTTCATGCTCTTTCAGGAAGTCACTTTTCATGCCATCCAGCACTCCGTCCGCGGCACCCTCTTCGACAGCGACTGCCAGGCCGAAGCTTTCGGTCAAGGTTCTCGACGAGCGCGTGCACGACTATCCGCTGCCGCACTACGCCACCACCGGCAGTGCCGGCATGGACCTGCGCGCGCTGCTCGACGAAGCGCTCACCCTCGCCCCGGGCGACAGCGCGCTGGTGCGCACCGGCCTGGCCATCCACATCGGCGATCCGGGGCTGGCCGGCGTGGTGTTGCCTCGTTCCGGCCTCGGCCACAAGCACGGCATCGTGCTGGGCAACCTGGTCGGGCTGATCGATTCCGATTATCAGGGCGAGTTGATGATCTCGGTGTGGAACCGTGGCCAGAACACCTTCGTGCTCGAACCCGGCGAACGACTGGCACAGTACGTGCTGGTGCCGGTGGTCCAGGCCGAGCTCGAGATCGTCGAGGATTTCATCGCCACCGAACGGGCGGGCGGCGGTTTTGGCCACTCTGGTCGAAAGTGAAGCGGCGAAACAACGCGCCGGCAATAATCACCGAACGCTCGCTGGTCTCGGTCAATCGAGCTCTCTGTAAGGAAATGTCGCGTGGCGCTAAGCGCAACCATCTATAAAGCGAAACTCAACGTCAGCGATCTCGATCGTCACTACTATGGCGATCACGCGTTGACCGTGGCCTGCCACCCTTCCGAGACGGCGACGCGCCTGATGGTGCGGCTGCTGGCGTTCATCGCCAATGCGCACGCCACCAGCGGCGACAACGATCTCGCCATGACTCGCGGACTGAGTACTGACGACGAGCCGGATCTGTGGCTCAAGGCGCCGGACGGCCGCATCCTTTCGTGGATAGAATTGGGTGAACCGTCGCTGAAGCGCATCAAGCAGGGGCTCTCCCGAGCCGAACGCGTGCTGATCTATCCCTACGCACCACGCAGTGCGGCACAGTGGTGGAAAAAGCTGGAAAGCGATATCCGGGCACAACCGCGGATCGAGGTCTGGAATCTGCCGGCGGAGCCGCTGGCGGCGCTGACCGCCCTCGTCGACCGCAACCTGAGCCTGGGCGCCACGCTGATGGAAGGCCAGTGGCTGATCACCGACGGTCAGGCGTCGGTGGAACTCGAATTCGAACGGTGGGCGTGACGCCGACCGGATGTGATCAATGACAAGGACTTGCCGATGAACGACCAATCCGGTGCCAACGTACCCGCCTCGATCTTTCGGGCCTACGATATTCGCGGCGTCGTCGACGACACACTGACCGAGGAAACGGTGGAATGGATCGGCCGCGCAGTGGGCAGCGAAGCCGCCGCCCGCGGCCAGCAGTGCGTGATCGTCGCCCGTGACGGCCGCCATTCCGGCCCCCGCCTGCAGGCAGCGCTGATCCGCGGCCTGCGCGCGTCCGGTCGCGACGTGGTCGATATCGGCCGCGTACCGACGCCGGTGCTCTACTTCGCCACCGCCACGCTCGATGAAAGCCGCAGCGGCGTGATGGTGACCGGCAGCCACAATCCGCCGGACTACAACGGTTTCAAGATCGTGCTGGACGGCGTCGCGATCTCCGGAGACGCGATTACCGGGCTGCTCGAGCGCATCCGCAGCGGCGACCTCAGCGAAGGCGACGGTACGCTGACTCAGATCGATGTCGGCGAAGCCTATCTTCAGCGCATTCTGGGTGACGTGACCCTCGACCAGAGCCAGCGCGAGCGCCCGCTCAAGGTGGTGGTGGATTGCGGTAACGGCGTCGCCGGCGAACTGGGACCCAGGCTGATCGAGGCGCTAGGGGCGGAGACCATTCCTCTGTTTGCCGAGATCGACGGGGACTTCCCTAACCATCATCCCGATCCCGGCAAGCCGGAGAACCTGGTCGACCTGATCGCCAAGGTCAAGGAGACCGGCGCCGATATCGGGCTGGCCTTCGACGGCGACGGCGATCGCCTGGGCGTGGTCACGCCCTCGGGGGAGATGATCTACCCGGACCGGCTGCTGATGGCGTTCGCCACCGACCTGCTCGAGCGCGATCCTGGCGCCCGAATCATCTTCGACATCAAGTGCACCGGCAATCTGGCCCAGATCATCGAACGGGCCGGCGGCGAGCCCGAGATGTGGCGCACCGGTCACTCGCTGATCAAGGCGCGGATGAAGGAAACCGGGGCACAGCTGGGCGGCGAGATGAGTGGCCATATCTTCTTCGCCGAGCGCTGGTACGGCTTCGACGACGGGCTCTACTCGGCCGCCCGGCTGCTGGAGATTCTGTCGCGCCAGCCGGTCGACGCCGATCGCTATTTCAGCACGTTCCCGCAGGATGTCAGCACGCCGGAACTGAACGCGGCAGTCACCGACGAAGAGAAGTTCGCAATCGTCGAGCGGCTGGCCGAGAGCGGCGACTTCGGTCAGGATGGCATCAAGACGACACTGGACGGCATCCGGGTCGACTATCCCGATGGCTGGGGCCTGTGCCGCGCCTCCAACACCACGCCGATGCTGGTGCTGCGCTTCGAGGGCAAGGATCAGGCGGCATTGACACGCATCCAGCAACGGTTCGGTGCCGCGCTGCGTGCGGTGGCGCCGGAAGTGGAACTGCCGTTTTAACCCTGCGTCACGACACCCTCGTGTCGCTGGCGGCACGTGTCATCGATAACGCAGCAGACAAGACCGTCCCGTGCACGGGCCATCGCCTCGGCGGGAAAGCGCCATCAGCGGCGCGCAGATAGTGGAGACATGACGCCTCATGAACGAAAGCCCACGCGACCCACGCCAGGTGGTCGAGATCCTGTCCGAGGCGCTGCCTTACATTCAGCGCTATTCCGGCAAGACCGTCGTGGTCAAGTATGGCGGCAACGCCATGACCGAAGACAAGCTGATCGACTCCTTCGCTCGCGACATGGTGCTGATGAAGGAAGTCGGCATCAACCCGGTCGTGGTCCACGGCGGCGGCCCGCAGATCGGTCAGCTACTGGCACGGCTCGACATCGAGTCTCGCTTCGTCAACGGCATGCGCGTCACCGATGCGGAAACCATGGACGTGGTGGAAATGGTGCTGGGCGGGCTGGTCAACAAGAACATCGTGACCCAGATCAACCAGTGCGGCGGCAAGGCGATCGGCCTGACCGGCAAGGACAATGCGCAGATTCTGGCTCGTCAGCTCAAGGTGGAGCATCGCACGCCGGAGATGACGGCGTCCGAGATCATCGATATCGGTCACGTCGGCGAAGTGGAGCACATCTCCACCGACCTGATCGAGATGCTGGCCGAACGCGACTTCATCCCCGTCATCGCGCCGATCGGCGTCGATCGTGAAGGAAACAGCTACAACATCAATGCCGATCTGGTGGCAGGCAAGGTCGCCGAAGCGCTGAAGGCCGAGAAGCTGATGCTGTTGACCAACGTCGCCGGCCTGCAGGATGCCGAAGGCAAGGTGATGACCGGACTCTCCACCGAACAGGTCGATGCCCTGATCGCCGACGGCACGATCTACGGCGGCATGCTGCCGAAGATTCGCTGCGCGCTGGACGCCGTCAAGGGCGGTGTCGGCAGCGCCGTCATCGTCGATGGCCGCGTGGTGCACTCCACGCTGCTGGAGATCTTTACCGATGCCGGGGTCGGCACCCAGATCACCGACCATCGTGACTGATTCGCGCTACTCTGATTTCAATCACTGCGGGCCTGGAAGGCCCGCCCCGACCGCCGAACGGAAGACAGGCCGTCCGGGCCGCTCCAGGAGGGAGCTTCGACAACACGACCGATAAGAACCGTCATGACGCAGGCAACCCCCCAGCTTTCCCGCCGTGAACAGATCCTTCAGGCACTCGCGTTGATGCTCGAGGAGGACAGCGGCAAACGCATCACCACCGCCGCGCTGGCCCGCCAGGTCGGCGTCAGCGAAGCGGCGCTCTATCGCCATTTTCCCAGCAAGGCGCGCATGTTCGAAGGGCTGATCGAATTCATCGAAGCCAGCCTGTTCGAACGCATCCGGCGCATCCTGGACGACGAGCCCTCGGCGCTCGCTCGCTGCGAGACGATCGTCCAGCTCGTGCTGGCCTTCGCCGAGAAGAACCCCGGCCTCAGCCGGCTGATGGACGGCGATGTACTCACGGGCGAGACAGCGCGTCTGCGCACGCGCATGTCCCAGCTGTTCGAGCGTCTGGAGACCCAGTTCAAGCAGGTTCTGCGCGAGGCGGAGCTGCGCGAGGGCTTGCGTCCCCAGTTGCCGGTGCCGGCGGCGGCCAACCTGTTGTCGGCCTTCGTGGAGGGCCGGATCAGTCAGTACGTGCGCAGCGACTTCCGCCACCGCCCCACGTCACACTGGAACGATCAGTGGCGCCTGCTGGGCGACGGATTGCTGACCGTATCGCCACAGGCCGCCTCGATCTGACCCCTGCGGCAAGGCATTTCGCCCCAACGCAAAAAGCCCGGCTGATGCCGGGCTTTTCGTATCGTCCTTTCGTATCGTTCATCGGTCATCGCCGACCGCCTCGCGCCATGAGCGAGTATCTTCAGCCAGCGATCACGCGGCGATCGCGTCACCCAGCTGCTGCTTGATCTTCTTCATCGCGTTCTTCTCGAGCTGGCGAATGCGCTCGGCCGACACGCCGTAGACATCGGCCAGCTCATGGAGCGTGGACTTGTGCTCGGAAAGCCAGCGACGCTGCAGAATGTCGCGAGAACGCTCGTCCAGTTCGCTAAGCGCCTCTCGCAGACGCCGCGTATAGTCCGCTTCCCAGTCATCCGCTTCGAGCTGCGCGGCAGGATCGAAGCTGTGATCCTCAAGATACTGCGCCGGCGCCTGATAGCCCTGCTCTTCCTCTTCACCGGGGCTGGCATCGTAGCCCGCGTCATAGGAAGACAGACGACCTTCCATCTCGCGCACGACCTTCGGCTTGACGTCGAGATCCTTGGCGATCGCATCGACCTCGTCGTTGCTCAACCACGCCAGCCGCTTCTTGGCACTGCGCAGGTTGAAGAACAGCTTACGCTGCGCCTTGGTCGTGGCGATCTTGACGATGCGCCAGTTGCGCAGCACATATTCGTGGATCTCGGCCTTGATCCAGTGAACTGCGAAAGAGACCAGACGAACGCCCTGGTACGGGTCGAAACGCTTGACCGCCTTCATAAGCCCGACGTTGCCTTCCTGGATCAGGTCGGCCTGGGGCAATCCATAACCGGAGTAGCTTCGCGCGATATGCACGACGAAACGCAGGTGCGACATGATCAGCCGGCGGGCCGATTCGAGGTCGTCCTCTTCGTAAAGACGCACGCCCAGGTCATGCTCTTCTTCCGCCGTCAGAACGGGGATGCCGTTGACGGCCTGAATGTAACCGTTGAGATCGTGACCCGGGGAAAGGTTCCCAATGGATTGAAGACTGGTGCTCATGTGCGTTGTCTCCATGCTAGGCGGCGTGTCGGAGCGAAGAGCCGGTATTGGCTCGATCCGCCTGGAACACGTCGCGACAGGTTGTTCTGCCTGTCTACGAGAGTGCCTGATGAGACCCTCAGTGTAGACAAAAGTTCAATAACCACGCCAACTTCAACGGGCCTGAAATCGGCCATTCGCTGGGCTGACCGATAATACGATGAATGGCGGCGAATGGCATCATGGCCGCATCTCGACACCGTTGACGACTTTTCGAAACCGCTGGTTAGCCTAGCGTGGCTTGATGTCCGATAGATGACGCCCCACGGCAAGCCATGCTCCCAACCAGCCCAACAGTGTACTAAAAAGCAGCAGAAAAACCGAATTCCTGCCACCCAGCGACGGCAGCGCGAAGTGGGCGCCGTAGCTTTCCGCCAGCGCCGCGACCGGCGACGCCAGCCAGTTCCCGCCAAGCATGAGAATCACCAGCGCCAGAACACCTCCGCCCAGCCCATACCAGGCGCCACTGTAGAGAAACGGGCGCCTCACGAAAGCATGCGTCGCACCGATCAGCGTCACGACCTCGATTTCCTGACGCCGACTCTCCACGGCCAGCCGTATCGTGTTGCCGACCACCAGCAGCACGCCCAGGCCAAACAGCAGCGCCAGCGCCAGCGCGACGCGCTGCCCCAAGTCCGCCAGCTGTTGCAGCCGGTCCAGCCAGGCCAGATCCAGCCGGACTTCATCGACTCCCTCGATCGTCTGCAGACGCTGGCTCAGCGACTGTACGGCAGCGGGCGCGGTATCGTCCGGTGTGACCACGACGCTGGCCGGCAGCGGGTTGGCGTCGAGCTGGGAGAGCGCATCGTCGACGCCCAGTGTCTGCTGGAACGCCGCCAGCCCCTCGGCCGCCGTCACCAAGCGCGCGCCGGCCACGCCGGGCTGCCCGCCGACCTCGGCGGCCAGATCCATCGCCTCGGACTCATCGATATCCGCCTGGAAGTAGACCGTCAGCGTGGCGCTTTCGTCGAGCTCGGCATCGAGCAGCCGGGCGCTGTCCAGCACCAGCCACAGACCGGCCGGCAGAATCAGTGCAATGGCGATCGCCAGCATGGTCAACAGCGTCGAGATCGGGCGCCTGATCAACCGTAACGCGCTGTCGCCCATCATCGCGCGGTGATGGCGCATCCAGGCGCGACCGCCGCCCCCAGCTCGGCGTTGCGGCTTCTGCGCTCCGCGCCGCCCTTCGACACGACGCTCGGCGGAGGGTCGACGCTCGCTCATGCCGCCTCCTCGTCGCCGATGAGCCTGCCATCCCGCAGCTTCAGCACCCGATGGCGCAGGCGAGCGATCAAGGCCAGATCGTGGCTCGCCACCAGGACCGTGGTGCCGATACGGTTGAAGTCTTCGAACAGCCGCATGATGTCGGCGGAGAGCTGGGGGTCGAGATTACCGGTCGGCTCGTCGGCCAGCAGCAGCGCCGGCTTGTTGACCACGGCTCGTGCGATGCCCACCCGTTGCTGCTCGCCGGTGGAAAGCTCGATCGGCAGGGCCCGCTCACGATGCAGAAGCCCGACCTTGTCGAGCGCGGCGCGCACGCGTCGCGCGGCATCGCCTGGCTCGACGCCCTGTATCGTCAACGGTAATGCCACGTTGGCGAAGATGTCCCGATCGAACAGCAGCTGGTGATCCTGGAAGACCACGCCGATCTGGCGGCGATAGTAGGGAACCTGACTGATATGCAGTTGATCGAGGTCGTGACCGGCGACCAGCACCCGGCCACGTGAAGGGCGTTCGAGACGCATGATCAAGCGCAGCAGCGAGCTCTTGCCGGCACCGGAGTGGCCGGTCAGGAACAGCATCTCGCCCCGCTCGACGCGAAAGTTGATATCGGCGAGTGCCTCGAAGCGTCCGCCGTAGCGCTTACCAACGTGCTCGAAGGCAATCATGAATCGGCATCGCCGTCCCGACCGAACAGCGCCTTGACGAAGGTCTGCGCATCGAACGGGCGCAAGTCCTCAAGCGACTCCCCGACCCCGATAAAGCGGATCGGTGTCCCCATCTTCTTGGCCAGAGCAAAGATGATGCCCCCCTTGGCGGTGCCATCGAGCTTGGTCAAGGTGATCCCGGTGATCGGAATGGCTTCATCGAAGGTGGTCGCCTGGGAGATCGCGTTCTGCCCCGTCCCCGCATCGAGCACCAGCATCACCTCATGCGGCGCGCTGGCGTCGAGCTTGGCCATGACACGCTGCACCTTCTTGAGCTCTTCCATCAGATGGCTCTTGTTGTGCAGCCGGCCAGCGGTGTCGGCGATCAGCACGTCGACTTTGCGCGCCCGGGCCGCAGCGACGGCATCGTAGATGACCGAGGCACTGTCGGCACCGGTGTGCTGGGCGATCACCGGAACCCGGTTGCGATCGCCCCAGACCTTGAGCTGCTCGACCGCGGCGGCACGGAAGGTGTCGCCGGCTGCCAGCATCACGCTACGGCCTTCGTTCTGGAAACGCTGGGTGAGCTTGCCGATGGTCGTGGTCTTGCCGACTCCGTTGACGCCCACCATCAGGATCACGAACGGGCCCTCGCCCTTCGGCGGCAACTGCAATGGCTGGGAGACCGGTTCGAGCAGCGCTGCCAGCTCTTCCTGAAGCGCACGATAGAGCGCATCGGCGTCGGCCAGCTCCTTGCGCGAGACTCGCCCCGTCAGCCGCTCGATGATCTCGGTGGTCGCCTCGATCCCCACGTCGGCCAGCAGCAGTTGGGTCTCGAGGTCCTCCATCAGCTCGTCGTCGATCTGCTTCTTGCCCAGCAGCAGATCGGCGATGCCATCGGTCAGGTTGGCGCGAGTGCGCCCCAGGCCGGCACGAACGCGCGCCAGCCAGCCGCCCTTGGGCTTCTCTTTGGGGGCCGGTGCGGATACCGGTGATACGGCTGCAGGCGGCTCGGGTTCGGGCTCGGGCTCGGGCTCGGGCATCGAAGCGGGTTCCGGCGCCGGCGTCACGTCCCTCGCCAGATCGGTCGCGCGCGTTCCCTCGGCCTGGTCTTCCTGCAAGGCCGACTGCGGCGACTCCTGCGACAGCGGCTCGCTGAGCGCTTCCCTGGCGGCCGTTTCCTCGAGCGAAGAGGGCTCGTAATCCACGGTGGCCGGACGCTCGGGATCCTCGGCCTGGACGGAAGGCTCATCGGGCGTGACGGTGCCCGACACCGAGGCACGCTCCGGCTCGGCAGGCGCGTCACCCCGGCCGGAGTTCGCCTCGGCAGGGGTCTCGTCACCCTGCTCAACCGCTGGCTTCGGCTCGTCCGAAGGCGTGTCGTCGCCCGGCTCTTCCTCGCCGCGCTCCGCTGCCGCCCTGGCCTCGGCTTCCTCGGCCTCACGCCGGCGGGCTTCCTCTTCCTGCTGCTGCTTTTTACGACTCTTGAATAGTCCGAACATGGATGGCTTCACTGATGAAAAAGTCGTGCTTGCGTCGCTGAATCAGCGCCGATCATCACGGCTTCGGAGAATATCGATAACGAGACCTCATCCTATCACCGCGAGGGTTGCGGGGGTACAATTGCCCGCCATGAATCGACGTCGTTCCCGTCGGGCCGCCAACGGCGCTCGCAATCACGCTCACAGCCCTCGAGGCCACGCCAATGACGCTCGCGCTCTCCAGGGCGCTCGGCAGTCCGCGCACCGTGGCAGCGGCCAGTTGCGTCTGATCGGAGGCGATTTCCGCCGCCGCAAGTTGCCGATCCCCGAGAGTCCGGGCTTGCGCCCGACACCGGACCGGGTTCGCGAAACCCTGTTCAACTGGCTGGCCTTCGATATTGCCGGTCGGCGTGTGCTGGATCTCTATGCCGGCACCGGCGCGCTGGGTCTGGAAGCGCTGTCGCGCGGCGCGGCGCAGGCCATGTTCGTCGAGTCGACCGCTCACGTGGCCGCCGCGCTGGAGGCGAACATCGCCATGCTGGGGGCCGCGGGCCAGGTGCATCGTACCGATGTGGAACGATTTCTGGCGGGCACGCCTGCCGCGTTCGATATCGTCTTTCTCGATCCGCCGTTTCGCCAAGGGCTCGCGCAGCGTACGTGCCAGGCGCTCGAATCGGGGGGCTGGCTGTCGCCCGGCGCCATGATCTACGTCGAGACGGAACACGAGCTTGACTGGCAGGCGCCGGGGCACTGGCAATTGCATCGCGACATCGTCGCCGGAGACAGCCATGGCCGGCTGTTCCGGCGCCAGCCAACGGCCAAATGACGTCGCCGCTTCGAGACGCTTGTCGTTGGCCCTGACGCCACGTACGCTGGCTCCCATCAGGTCACCAGTCGTTTTATGGTCATGGTATCGAGACCACCGCCACGAACTTTCAAGGCCCAAACTTTCGAGGCCGAACTTTCAAGGAGAGAGTGCAGATGAACGGAGAAATCTTCGCCAAGCTGGAACAGAAGATTCAGGATGCCGTCGACAGCATCGAAATGCTGAAAATGGAGAACGAAGAGCTCAAGGCAGAGAATGCCCGCTTCCAGCAGGAGCGCGAAGAGTGGGAACAGCGTCTCGGCGGCCTGCTGGACAAGCTGCAATCACTGGATAGCACTGGCGACAGCACCAACCAGAACGGCTGAAGCGAATCGGCGGGGCGGACTCTCGCAGACTGCGCAGACTGCCCCGTCGAGCCACCTGCCCCGCCGCACTGCCTGAGTTTCCCGCCTATCCAGCCTCCGATCCTGCCCTCGTTTCTTAAGCTGCCACAAGGTAACGCGCTACCGGCGAGCCTTCACCCCAGCTCCCGCGACATCAACAGCGCATCCTCGCTGCCGCCGTCATCGCGACGATAGTAGCCACACCGCTGGCCGTCGACCGCGAATCCGGCACTCTCGTAGAGCCTTCGGGCCGCCACATTGGACGCGCGAAGCTCCAGCAGCAGGCGTTCGGCTCCTCGCTCGATGGCACACTGCGTGATCCACCCCAGCAGTTCACTCGCCAGCCCGTGGCGCCTGTCGCTCGGCCGGACACAGATCGACTGCAGCTCGGCATCGAAAGGCAGATAAGCCAGGACGGCAGCCGCTCGCAGTTCGACGCCTTCCACCGCCCAGATTCCCCAGACGTCGAAGTCATCGTCGAGCAGCGCCGCGCTCAGCAGCGCTTCCGACCAGGCGTCATCGTTGGCCTGACGCTCGAACGCCATCAAGGCCGGCAGGTTCTCGATCCCGAGCCGGGCCGGGACCGTGCCGACCGTTGAACTCTTGGTTTTGCAAACGTTGATCGACATGGAAAGCGCTACTCGAGGAAAGCATTTGACGTCGACGCGTCGGTCATCGGCAGGAGCCGATCACTCCGGCGCGGCAAGCCCTTGCCGCCAGGCTTGCCCCATCGACTGCAACAGCGGCCAGCATTCACGCTTGGCCTTGGCGGAGGTCAGCAAATCGTCGGGGTGAGGCAGAGCGTGGCAGATCCAGCCGGCCTCGTCCGCCGGAGCGCTCAACAACGGCGACCAGACCTCGTCGCCAACGGCGATGGCGCCATCGATGTGCATGCCGTGGCGCCGCGCCTGCCCGGCGCAGAATACCTGAATGCCCTCGCGGGCCTCGTCGACCGGGTCACTGGCCGGCACGTTCATCAACGGCCAGGTCAGGCTCGATAATGGCGCGCCGTTGACGGGAATACCGACGCTTTTCAACATCTGCCCGAGCAGCGCCTGGCCAGCGGCGGAAAGCGGCCGTTCGCCGGGCAGCAGCAGCCACCAGCGCTCGCCGATGACGGACAACGACAGCGTGAAACGCAACGGTTCGGTCGGCACCGGGGCAGCGGACTGGGCGACGGATTGGAGAGCATCGTCCGTCCGGCCCTCCTCCGCCGGGCGGGAGACAGGCGCCTGGCGAGATGTGGACTCGGGGTTCGACGCTGGCGCACGAGGCTCCGTCGCGCCTCCGCCAGAGGCGCCGTCGAGCAGAGCTCGGGCTCGCGACAGCGGCGCGGCGGTCTGCTGTGCAGGCGCCGTTTCTGCCGCGGGCCGCTCACGCTCGACCTCGACCGGACGAGCCGGCGTTTCCAGCAGTGCGTGCAGCCGCTGCCCGGGCGCGGGCTTCTCCGGTGCGGGAGCGGTTTCCCACTCGACCTGCTCGGTCGGCCTGGCATTGACGAAGCGGTACCGCGAGGTCCAGGTGGTGATACCCATGGCCTCGAGGTACTGAAGGCGTTGAGGATCGCCGATCACCGCCCGCCACCACCACGACAGTTGGGCGAATCAGGGCTCGCTTCGCCGCGCGCCGACCACTGCTGCGGCGTGTAGAGATGCAACGCCAGCGCGTGCACGGGCCCCGCGAGCTCGTCCGCCAGCAAGCTGTAGATCAGCTGATGTCGCTTGACGGGCATCAGCCCCGCGAACCGCTCGGAGACCAGCGTCACCTTGAAGTGGGTTTCCGAATCCGGTGGCACATGGTGCATGTGGCTCTCGTTCTCGACCACCATCTGGACCGGCTCGAGCGTCGCGAGTTTCTCTTCGATACGGGTCTGAACACTCATGACAGTTTCTCCTGTGCCAACCGAATCATTGTAGCGTCTCCCCGGCCCATCGAGCGACGACCGGGGAATGGGCGCTGTCGCCAGAGGCGAAACTCAGCGCCGTCGTCCCTTGGCGGCCATCGGCGTGCGATAGAGGCTCAGTGCCAGCGCAATCATGGTAGAGACACACCCTACCCACAGCGATAGCGTCAACGATCCGAACGAAAGACCGAGAATCAGCCCGACCAGCGCCGTTCCCAGCGACTGCCCGAAGGTGCGCACCGAGGCCAGCACGCCGGAGGCATTGGCGCTCAACTCCACCGATACGCTGCCGATCATCTCGCGATTGTTCGGCGCCTGGAACAGCCCGTACCCCACGCCGCACAGCGCGGTTCGCCAGATCACGTCGAGGTAGCTCGAGTCGCCGTCCAGGCCGGTCAGTGCCAGCATGCCCAGCAGGAAAAGGCCCAGCCCGGTCGAACTGATCAGCGCCGGATTGCCCTTGTCCGCCAGACGTCCCGCCAATGGCCCGATGACCATGATCACCAGCGGCCAGGGCGTGAACAGTACCGCCGACATGATCGGCGACACGCCCATGACGGTCTGGTAGAGGAACGGCAGCCCCACGAAAGCCACGCCCTGGGCCAGAAACGCAAACATCGACACCACCGCGGCGAACGAGAAGCGCGGTTCGGTGAACAGTGCCAACGGCACCAGCGGCCTGACGGCGTGACGTTGGCGGTAGATGAACCCCAGCAGACAGACCACGCTGAGCGCCAGCGTCGACAGCGCCAGCACGCCGCCATTGCCATGGCCGAACTGATCCAGAGCAAAGACGCTGCCACTGAGCATGACGATCGACATCAACGCGCCCCAGATATCGATTCGTCCGGGGATGGGCGCTTCCCGCGGCAGCGCGCGCACTCCCAGCGTCAGCGCCAGCAGCCCGATCGGCACGTTGATGGCGAACAGCCACGGCCAGCTCGCCACGTGCAGGATCAGGCCGCCCAGCGACGGCCCCGCGGCGATGCCGAACGCGACGGTCAGCGCACTGAGACCGATGGCCGAGCCGAGCAGGCGCGTGGGAAAGATGATGCGATAGAGCGACGGCCCGATGCTCAGCATCGCGGCGGCGCCGACCGCCTGCAGACCTCGCATCGCGAGCAGGAACTCGAACGAGCGCGCCAGCGCACAGCCCAGCGACGCCACGGTGAAGACCAGCAGACCACCGATATAGAGCCGGTGGCGCCCTACCCGACGACTCACCGCGGCAAAGGTCAGCAGCAAGGCGGCGGTCACCAGCTGGTAGACGTTGGCGATCCAGATCGATTCGGAACCGCTGATCGACAGTTCCTGGGCCAGGGTGGGAAGGGCAATATTGACAATGCCGTTGTCCAACACCGCCATCTGGGTACCGGTGATCATCGCCAGCAGCGCCAGCTTGCGTTCGCGCCCGGGTAGACCATCGTCCCCCGGGCGTTCCTCGAACAGGCGCTTCAGCATGTCTTCGGGTAGCGGCAAGCACCGCCGTCAGGCAACATCCGACCCATCACTCCTCGTCGGTCTCCATCAGCAGTTCGTCGTCGACTTCGGACGTTTCCAGCTCGGCCTCGTCGTCGAGGTCCACCGCCAGATAGCTGTGTTCGAGGGTGAGGAACGCCTGGAACAGCGACCAGTCGAGGTTCTCCGGCCACTGACGCTCATCCTCTTCCCACGCCCGCAGTTCGGTTTCGAGAATGTCGTAATAGCGCTCCCCGACATAGGCATGCAACGCCTCCGGCGTATCCATCTCGGGGATCAGGTAGACGGTATTTTCGCCAGCGATGTCGTCGAGCGTCAGGTCGTCTTCACCGACGGTCGGCTCCAACGAGTTGACCCAGTCGACGAACGCCTGGGTCGGCTTGACGCTCAGCGCGGAACGATTGAGCAGCTTCATCGGTGTCACCTCTTCTTGGGAACCGCCCGGAGTCGGAGAAATTCGATCGGCGGAATTCGAACCGCAGCCATTATGGGCGCTAGACGCGCCCCTGACCAACAACTCTTGCCCTGGTTTCCATGCGCGAGGAGCAAATGCTTGAAGGTGGCGAGCTAATGGCGGGCTAGGCGCGCGACAAGACATTGGCGGAATGGACGCGGCTGTCCATGAGCAAAATGTCTTGTCGCGCAACAACGCCGGCCGACGCGCAGCCCCTTCAACTATTCCGGGCGCATCGCCGGGAATAAGAGTACATCCCTGATCGACGGACTATCGGTCAACAGCATCACCAGCCGGTCGATACCGATACCTTCGCCAGCGGTCGGCGGCATGCCGTATTCCAGCGCGCGCACGTAATCGGCATCGTAGTACATCGCTTCCAGATCGCCGGCGTCCTTCTCCGCCACCTGAGCGGCAAAACGCTCGGCCTGGTCCTCGGCGTCGTTGAGCTCGGAGAAGCCGTTGGCGATCTCGCGCCCGCCGACGAAGAACTCGAAGCGGTCGGTAACGTGAGGGTTGGTATCGTTGCGTCGCGCCAGCGGGCTGACTTCGGCCGGATACTCGGTGATGAAGGTCGGCTGATCGAGCCGATGCTCGGCGACGGCTTCGAAGATTTCGGTCTGCAGCTTGCCCAGGCCCCAGGTCGGCTTGACCGGAATGTTCAGGCGCTCGCAGGTTGCCTTGGCCGCCTCGAAGGTATCGATGTCGGCTTCGCCAATGGCATCGCCCTCGATCTCGGCGCCGTATTCGATGATCGACTGGCGCAAGGTCAGACGACGGAACGGCTGGCCCAGGTCGTAGTCGGTGCCCTGATAGGTGACGGTCGTGGTGCCCAGTACCTGCTCGGCGGCGTCACGGACCATCGCTTCGGTCAGGTCGAGCAGATCCCGGTAATCGGCATAGGCCCAGTAGAATTCGAGCATGGTGAATTCCGGGTTGTGCCGCGTCGACAGCCCCTCGTTACGGAAGTTGCGGTTGATCTCGAACACCCGCTCGAACCCGCCCACCACCAGGCGCTTGAGGTAGAGCTCCGGAGCGATGCGCAGATACATGTCGATATCCAGCGCGTTGTGGTGCGTGGTGAACGGCCGCGCGGTGGCGCCGCCGGGGATCGGCTGCAGCATCGGCGTCTCGACTTCCATGAAGCCGCGCTCGACCATGAACCGGCGGATCGCGGCGATGACGCCGGAGCGCACCTCGAACACGCGCCGAGACTGCGGGTTCATGATCAGATCGACATAGCGCTGACGATAACGCGCCTCGAGATCGGTCAGACCGTGGAACTTGTCCGGCAGCGGGCGCAGGCTCTTGGTCAAGAGCTTGGCCTCGACCAGCATGACGTAGAGATCGCCCTTGCCGGACTTGTGGACCGGGCCGCGGCCGGCGACGATGTCACCGATATCCCAGCTCTGGATATCTTCCAGCAGCTCGGCGGGCAACCCTTTCTTGTCGACGTAGAACTGGATCTGGCCGGAAACGTCCTGAATCACCACGAACGGGCCGCGCTTGCGCATGACGCGCCCGGCGACGGCCGCCTGGCGATCGAGCGACTCGAGCTCGGGCTTCTCCTTGTCGCCCAGTTCCGCCTGCAGGTCCGCCGCCAGACTGTCGCGGCGGAAGTCGTTGGGAAATGCGCTGCCACCCTGCTCCGCCGCCTGCTCGCGACGCGCCGCCAGCTTGGCACGGCGCTCCGCGATCAGCCGGTTTTCTTCATGCGCTTCATTGTGCGCATCGGAAGGAGATTGCGGGTTGTCCTGGTTCGCCATGTCGTCGCCTGTCGAAAAATAAAGTAAAGCCGCGAGCCGCGAGCCGCGAGCCGCGAGCCGCGAGCCGCGAGCCGCGAGCCGCGAGCCGCGAGCCGCGAGCCGCGAGCCGCGACTACCAGAATGCGGTCGTAATGAGATTCGCAAGCCCTTTTCTCGTAGCTCGTAGCTCGTAGCTCGTAGCTCGTAGCTCGTAGCTCGTAGCTCGTAGCTCGTAGCTAGAGACCTTGCTTCAAACTCGCTTCGATGAACTGATCCAGATCGCCGTCGAGCACCTTGTCGCAGTTGCTGCTCTGCACGCCGGTTCGCAGATCCTTGATGCGCTGGTCGTCGAGCACGTAGGAGCGGATCTGGCTGCCCCAGCCGATGTCGGCCTTGCTCTCTTCGGCCTGCTGCTTGGCAGCGTTGCGCTTCTGCATCTCGTGCTCCCACAGCTTCGCCTTCAACTGCTTCATGGCGAAGTCGCGGTTGGCGTGCTGGCTGCGCTGGCTCTGGCAGGCCACCACGATCCCCGTCGGTTCGTGGGTGATACGCACCGCCGAATCGGTGGTGTTGACGTGCTGACCGCCGGCGCCGCTCGAGCGGTAGGTATCGGTACGCAGATCGGCCGGATTGATCTCCACCTCGAAGCTGTCGTCCACCTCGGGGGAAAGGAACACGGACGCGAACGAGGTGTGCCGCCGCCCGCCGGAATCGAACGGGCTCTTGCGCACCAGACGGTGGACGCCGGTCTCGGTACGCAGCCAGCCGAAGGCGTATTCGCCCTGCACGTGAATGGTGGCGGACTTGATCCCGGCCACTTCACCTGCGGAGACTTCGGTCAGTTCCGCCTTGAAGCCGTGATGCTCGGCCCAGCGCAGGTACATGCGCAGCAGCATGTTGGCCCAGTCCTGGGCTTCGGTGCCGCCGGAGCCGGCCTGGATGTCGAGATAGGCGTTGTTCTCGTCCATCTCGCCGGAAAACATGCGCCGGAATTCCAGCTTGTCGAGCTGGCCTTCGAGATACGCAAGCTCCTTGCGGACCTCGTCGATGGTCGCGTCGTCCTCTTCCATCACCGCCAGCTCGAGCAACTCGCGATTGTCGGTGAGGCCCGCATCGAGGGTATCGATGGTCTCGACCACGGCTTCCAGCGACGCCCGCTCCTTGCCCAGCTTCTGGGCATAGTCGGGATCGTTCCAGACGTCCGGGTTTTCCAGCTCGCGGGAGACTTCTTCTAGCCGGTCTTTCTTCTCGGCATAGTCAAAGATACCCCCTCAGGACGTCTGTCCGTTCGGACAGGTCCTTGATGAGGTTGTTGATCGGGTTGATCTCTTGCATGGGATTCCTGCCAACGTAGCCGCGGGCGCTCCCTCGGCTCGACGAATGCTGAACCGGAAAAACGAATCGAGAGAACGCCCCAAAAGGGCGCTCATTGTAGCCAACTGCCGGCATAGCGTCATCCCGCCAGACGCGGGCAAGCGCAAAGCGCTGTACGGCCGGGCTCGATGCGCTAAGGTTGGAAAATCATAAGCCATCTACCAATAACCATTCGGTCATCGATCACTCGGTCTTGACCCTCATTTCAGGGATAGCATTTCCATGTCACCGACTCGCCTTGCTGCCGCCATCGGTTTCGCTGCCACACTCACTGCCCTGCCGCTCCAGGCCGCGACGCTGCAGGTAGGCATTTCCGGCGATCCCGCCTCGCTCAGTCCGGCCAAGATCACCGGCGGCGTGTGGGAAGAGGACGTCCTGCGGGACATCTTCGAAGGCCCGATCGCCATCGATGCCGACGGCCAGATCATCCCCGGCGCTGCCGAAAGCTGGGAGATCTCCGACGACGGCAAGACCTACACCTTTCATCTGCGTGATGGTCTCGGATGGTCCGACGGCGAGCCGCTGACCGCCGACGACTTCGTCTACGCCTATCGCCATCAGGTCGATCCCAAGACTGCCTCCAACTACGCGCATCGGCTTTACCCGGTGGTCAACGCCCAGGCGATCAATGCCGGCGAAAAGCCGCTCGAGTCGCTGGGCGTCGAATCCCTGGACGACGGCAAGACGCTCAGGATCACGTTGAACGCGCCCACCGTCTATTTCCTCAAGACGCTGGTACTGCCGTTTGCCTATCCGATTCCGAAGCATGTCGTGGACGAATTCGGCGACGACTGGAGCGATCCGTCCCACATTGCGGTGAATGGCGCGTTCAAGCCGGTGAAGTGGGTCTCCAATACCGAACTGGAAACGGTCAAGAACCCGAACTTCCATGATGCCGACAACGTCAGCCTGGACGGCGTCGACTACTATCCGCTGGAGGACAAGAACGCCGGCATCCAGCGCTTCCGAGCCGGCGAGCTCGACATCCTGCGCGACTACCCGGCAGCACAGTACCCGCGCCTGTCGGAGAACCTGCCGGACGCCACGCACCTGTTTCCGTCATTGGGCACCTACTACTACGTGTTCAACCTGCGTGACGGCTCGCCGGTAGCGGACAAGCGCGTGCGCGAAGCGCTGAGCCTGGCGATTCGTCGCGACGTGATCGCCAAGCAACTGCTGAAGGGCGGCGTCGAGCCGGCCACCTCTCTCGTGCCCCCGGGCACCAGCGACTACGAGGCCCAGTCCCAGCCGGGGCTCGATGACGACATGGACAGCCGTCTGGCTCGTGCCAAGTCGCTGATGCAGGAAGCCGGCTACGGCCCGGACAAGCCGCTCGAGCTGACGCTGCGCTTCAACAGCGGCGACGAGCACCGCCAGATTGCCGTGGCGGTCGCCGCCATGTGGAAGCCGCTGGGGGTCGACGTCGAACTGCGCAATACGGAAGCTAATGTTCACTACGCCGACCTGATGGAAGGCGATTTCCAGGTCGCCCGTGCCGCCTGGATCTCGAGCTACGATGATCCTCAGAATTTCCTGCAACTGTTGTCGGCGGAAACCAACAACTATGGCGGCTACCAGGACGAGGACTACAACGACCTGATCAGCCAGTCGGATGCCGAGCAGAATCCGGCGAAGCGCGCGCAGCTGATGCAGCAGGCCGAAGCCCTGGCGCTGGCCGACTATCCCCTGACACCGATCTATACCTACAGCTCGCGCAATCTGGTCAACCCTGCCGTCGATGGGTGGAACGACAACGCGCTGGATATGCACGCATCGCGCTGGGTGCAGCTTCCAGAGGCACGGGACGAACGCCCAGAGTGATTCGACTAACGTCTATCTGTGACTAAAATCACAACGAAGGCGGCGTCGTTGCCGCCTTCGCTCGGCCATATGCATGAAATGAAACGGACTATCGAGCATTTGAATTAGACGATGCATGAGCTTCACGCGAAGGTATCGCATCCGTTTCGCGGGCGTCCTCGCCAGTCGATAGTTCAGGAACGCATTCGGCCCGAGCCCCTGGCGAATGTGCCACAACAACAAGTCGGAGTTTCAACAGATGTCCAAACTGCATCTTCCCCGCGCATTGTTTCCGCTCAGCGCATTGGCGCTGGCCACCTCCCTGGCAGCCTCCCCGGCACTGGCAGAGACGCTCAATATCGGCGTTCAGGGCGAGCTCGCCTCGTTCGATACCTCGCAGGTTTCCGGTGGGGTATGGGAGTCCCAGGTGCTGATGGACGTCTACGAGGGTCTGGTCAAGCAATCACCGGACGGCGAGCTGCTGCCGGGCATGGCCACCGAGTGGGAAGTCTCCGACGACGGCAAGACCTATACCTTCCATATGCGGGAAGGCGCCAAGTGGTCCGACGGCGAGCCGGTCACCGCCGAAGATTTCGTGTTCGGCTGGCAGCACCTGCTGGCGCCGGAGAACGCCTCCAAGTACGCCTACATGCTCTATCCGATCGTCAATGCCGAGGCGATCAATACCGGCGACAAGAAAGCCGACACCCTCGGCGCCGAATCGCTGGACGGCGGCAAGACGCTCAAGGTCACGCTCAACCATCCGACGCCCTACTTCCTGCAGTTGCTGACCCATTACACCTCTTATCCGGTGCCCAAGCATCTGGTCGACGAGTACGGCAAGGATTGGGTCAAGCTCGACCATATCGCCTCCAACGGAGCGTTCAAGCCGGTGGACTGGGTCTCGCAGTCGCGCATCAGCGTCGAGAAGAACCCGGCCTACTACGATGCCGACGAGGTCTCGCTGGATGGCGTCAACTACTACACCGTCGAGGACCGCAACGCGGGTATTTCCCGTTTCCGCGCCGGCGAACTCGATGTACTGTCCGACTATCCCTCCAGCCGCTATCAGTGGCTGAAGGACAATCTGCCCGATGCCACCCACATGAGCCCGATGCTCGGCTCCTACTACTACGTGCTCAACAATCGCGACGGCAACCCCACCGCCGACAAGCGCGTGCGTGAAGCGCTCAACCTGGCCATTCGTCGCAACGTGCTCTCCGAGCAGATCATGGCCGGCAGCTTCAAGGCTTCCACCGCCATGGTTCCGCCCGGCACCAGCCACTACGACGCCCAGCAGATGGACCTCGGCAGCGACGACATGAACGATCGCATGGCCCGCGCCAAGGCGCTGCTGAAGGAAGCCGGCTACGGTCCGGATCATCCGCTCGAACTGCGCCTGCGCTACAACACCAGCGACGAGCACAAGAAGATCGCCATCGCCGTGGCCGCGATGTGGAAGCCGCTGGGCATCAACGTGCAGATGATCAATTCCGAAGCGACCGTCCATTACCAGACCATCCAGCAAGGTGATTTCGATGTCGCCCGGGCCGGCTGGATCGCCGATTACAACGACGCCGAAAACTTCCTCACCCTGCTGCATACCGGCGTCGGCAACAACTACGGCGCCTACTCCAATCCCGAGTACGACAAGCTGATGGATCAGGCGGCGCAGACCCAGGATCTCGACGCCCGGGAAGGCATTCTCGAGAAGGCCGAGAACGTGGCGCTGGATGACTATGCGTTCATTCCCATGCTGACCTACGTCACGCGCAACCTGGTGAATCCCAAGTTGGAAGGCTGGGCAGACAACGTCGAGGACGACCATCCGTCGCGCTGGGTCCACTTCACGGAGTAACGGCTTGAGTCGCTGCCAGGAGACGCCGAGGTGAGCTGTATAGGCGTTACCGTCGCCGGTTTATGGACTTCTCCCGAAGCGCCGCGGGCCATCGATGCCCCGGCGCTGGGCAACCCGGCACTGCTCGAGCGCTGGCTCTCCCGTCTGGACGACGAGACTCGCCTGGCACTGTGCAAGGAGAAACGGCTCGCCACCCAGGTGCTGCTGGACACGCCGGTCGAGATACTCGAGCGCCATCGTGATGGCCACGGCAATGACTGGTGTCGCGTCGTGGTCCCGAGCCAGCGGTCCTCGCTGGACGAGCGCGGCTACCCCGGCTGGATCCCGGCGGCCCAGCTCGTCGAGGCAGAGGGCTGCCCGGCCGATGCCGAGTCGGTGGTAGTGATCGCTCCCATCGCCTGGCTGCAGGGCCTGCCCCAGGGACGCTCGCTGAAACTGAGTTTTCTGACTCGGCTGAAACTGGCCGAACCGGTGCCGGAAATCGCTGACCGGAGAGCGTCCCGCGTCTGGGTGGAGACATCGCTGGGACGCGGCTGGCTGCCACGCGACAGTGTCCAGTTGCCGGGCGAGGGCCTGCCGGCGACTGCCGCGACGCTGGAAACGCTGGGTCGGCGCTTCGACGGTCTGCGCTATCTGTGGGCCGGCAACTCGAGCTTCGGCTACGACTGCTCGGGGCTCGTTCACAGCCTGTTCGCCGCCATCGGCATTCGTCTACCTCGGGACGCCCACGACCAGGTCGAGACAGGGCTTCCGGTGGCGCCGGACGAGCGCCGTGCGGGCGATCTACTGTTCTTCGAGAAGCCCGACGACGCAGGCCGGCTGGTGGTCGATCACGTGGCGCTCTATCTCGGCGATGATCGCATGCTGCACGCGCCGACCAACAACGCCCGGATCGAATGTCGCCGGCTTTCGGGCAGTCGATACGAAACACAGCTCTGCACCGTGCGTCGCTTTCTCGACCCGGGCGATCTGGGAAAGGCGATTCCAGCAGGAACTATTCCCGCAGGAACCTGAAGACTTAAGATCGAGACGGGGTCGCCAAAACGGGCGAATGCGCCAGCAGCCCCGGCAATAACAAACGCTCAACAACGGATGGACTCGATCATGCGTACACAGCCCAGATACGGCTCACATCGAAGAACCGCCAGGCTCGTTCTTCCCCTGCTCGCAGCCGTGAGCCTGACGACAGCCCTGTCCATCGACACCGCCCGGGCCGCCACGCTGAGCATCGGCATCCAGGGTGAACCGGCGTCACTGGATACCGCCCGGATCGGGGGTACCACCTGGGAGAACGACGTCCTCGGCGATCTGTTCGAGGGCCTGGTCACCCTGGACCCCGCCGGCGAGTACATTCCCGGCGCCGCCAGCGGCTGGGACGTCAGCGACGACGGTACCGTCTACACCTTCGAACTGCGCGACGACGCCAACTGGTCGGATGGTGAACCCGTGGTCGCCGGGGACTTCGTGCTCGCCTTCCAACGCCTGTTCAATCCGGCCAATGGTGCCGTCTACGCCAGCCTGTTCTATCCGATTCGCGGCGCCGAAGCGCATACCAAGGGCGAGCAGGGCGCTCCCGAACTCGGCGTCGAAGCGGTCGACGCCAAGACCTTGAAGATCACCCTGAACCAGCCCACGCCCTACTTCCCGACGCTGCTGGCGCATATCGCCGCGTCGCCGGTGCCTTCGCACCTGGTCGAGCGCTTCGGTAACGACTGGACCCAGATGGGTCATATCGCGACCAACGGCGCCTTCACCCCGACAAGCTGGACCTCCCACGATCACATCGCGGCGCGCAAGAACCCCGAATTCCATGACGCCGACGACGTCGCCCTCGATGGCGTCGACTACTATCCGGTCGAGGATCGCAGCGCCGGCCTGCAACGCTTCCGCGCCGGCGGTCTCGACATCGTTCGCGATTTCTCGCCGGACCGATACCAGTGGCTGCAGGAGAACCTGCCCGACGCCGTACACCTCGCGCCGCAGCTGGCCAACTACTACTTCGCGCTCAACCAGCGCGATGGCCACCCCACCGCCGACAAGCGTGTCAGGGAAGCGCTCAATCTGGCAATCCGCCGGGACGTGATCACCGACAAGATCATGGGCGGTGTCGTCTCCCCGGCCAGCGGCTTCGTCCCCGGCGGCGTCAGCCACTACGACGCCCAGACCATGCCTGGCCTGGATCGGACGATGGATGAGCGGATTGCCGAGGCCAGGAGTCTGCTCGCGGACGCCGGCTACGGCCCCGATCATCCGCTCGAACTGACGCTGCGCTACTCCACCACCGAGGCCAACAAGCGCATCGCCGTGGCACTGGCCGCGATGTGGCAGCCACTCGGGGTCGAGACGCAACTGATCAATGCCGAGGGCGCGGTCCACTACGCCGAGCTCGCCAATGGCAACTTCGATGTCGGTCGCGGCAGTTGGGTCGCGGACTTCGACGACGCCAGCAACTTCCTCGGCATCCTGGAGAGCGACTCGCCCAAGAACTACGGCGGCTATCGCAGCCAGGCGTTCGACGAGCTGATGGCCAAAGCCAGCCGCGAGACCGACATCGCCGCCCGCCAGCAGTTGCTGCAGCAGGCGGAGCGGCAGGCGCTCTCCGACTATGCGGTGGCACCGATCTACGTCGACGTCTCGCGCAACCTGGTCAACCCCAAGCTGGATGGCTGGAAAGACAACGCGCTCAATCGGCACCTGTCGCGCTGGCTTTCGCTAGCGTCGGACTGACAAACGACAATTCGAATCACCAATGCCGTCGTGTCATCGATTCGCAGCGACCGGCGGCCAAGGGACGCATTACCAGATGATTTCGAAACCCTACAGCAAGATCTCGCGCCATCTGCTTGCCACGCTGGGCGGCATCACACTGACGGCATTCGCCATCCCGGCGCAGGCCTTCAGCGTCAATATCGCCAACGGTGCCGAGCCGGGCACCCTCGATCCGCAGAAGACCAGCGGCACCTGGGAGACACGCATTACCCGCGCGCTGTTCGAGGGGCTGGTCACCTATGCCAAGGATGGCAGCCTGGTCCCAGGGCTGGCCGATCGTTGGGAAGTCGGCGACGATGGCAAGACCTACACCTTCCATCTGCGCGACGCCGAGTGGTCCGACGGCGAACCGATCACTGCCGAGGACGCCGTCTTCGCCCTGCGTCGCGTGCTCGATCCGGCGATCGCCAACCAGAACGCCAATCTCTACTACCCCATCGTCAACGCCCGGGCGATCAATGCCGGTGACGAGAGCGCCGACGCCCTCGGGGTCGAAGCGGTCGATTCGCATACGCTGCGCATCCGATTGACCCAGCCCACCGCCTGGTTCCTGCAGGCGCTGGCGATGACCGAAGCGGCGCCGCTTCCCGAACACGTCATCGCCAACGAAGCAGGCTGGGTGCAGCCGGGCAACACCGTTTCCAGCGGCGCCTTCACCCTGGATGAGTGGCAGCCGCAATCGCGCATCGTGGTGGAGAAGAATCCGCATTTCCATGCCGCCGACAGCGTCGCCGTGGACAAGGTCACCTTCTACCCCATCGACGATGCCGGCTCGGCCCTCAACCGCTTCCGCACCGGCGAGATGGATATCGCCTACTCCAGCGTGCCGTCGTCGCGCTTTGCCTGGGCGCGGGAGAACCTCGGCGACGCGCTGAGAGTCGGCCCGCTGACGGCGGAATATTTCTACATGTTCAACCTCCACGACGGCCAGCCGCTGGCGGATAAGCGCGTTCGCGAAGCCCTCAACCTGGCCGTCCGGCGCGACGTCATCACTGACCAGATCCTCGGCCAGGGCCAGACCCCCTCGTTCTGGTACGTACCGCGCAACACCGCCAACGCGCCGCAGGGGGAGCTGGATTTCGCCGACATGCCGATGGAACAGCGCCTGGCACGCGCCAAGGAGCTAATGCAGGAAGCGGGCTACGGACCCGACCATCCGCTGCACCTGCGGCTCAACTACAACACCCTGGAAGATCACAAGAAGATCGCGGTGGCGGTGGCCGCGATGTGGAAGCCGCTGGGCGTGGAGGTCGAGCTGATCAACTCCGAGGCGGCCGTCCACTACGCCACCATCCGCGAAGGCAATTTCGAGGTGGCGCGCTACGGCATGGTGGCGACCATCAACGACCCGTTCGATTTCCTCAATGCCTACGCCGACAACGGCTCGGCAAGCCGGAGCAGCGGCTACCACGACGCGACCTACGACGCGCTCGTCGCCGAGAGCACCGGCGAACTCGACGCCGAGAAGCGTCGCCAGTTGATGACGCAGGCCCAGCAGCGGCTGCTGGACGACTATGCGCTGCTGCCACTCTACGACTATGTCTCCGTTCACCTGGTATCGCCCGACCTCCAGGGCTGGGAGAGCAACCCGATGGACGTTCACCCGCTGCGCTATCTCCAGGAGCGCGAGCAATGATTCTCTCGAAGACGCCGCCACGTTCAGGCTCAGGTGACTCCGCATGCTGATCTACACCCTCAAGCGCCTGCTGCAGGCGATTCCCACGCTGCTGATCGTGATCACGATCTCGTTCTTCCTGATGCGTGTGGCGCCCGGCGGCCCGTTCGACGGCGAACGCCAGCTCCCGCCGGAGATCGAAGCCAACCTGATGGCCGCCTACCATCTCGACGAACCGCTGCCGATGCAGTACCTGCGCTACATGGGCAATCTGCTCCAGGGCGATTTCGGGCCGTCGTTCAAGTACAAGGACTTCTCGGTCACCGAGCTGATCATGCAGGGTTTCCCGGTCAGCCTGGAGATCGGCGGGCTGGCGATCCTGCTGGCGCTGATCATCGGGTTGCCGCTGGGGATCGCGGCGGCGATCAAGCGCAACTCCACCGTGGATTACCTGGTCATGGGCACCGCGCTGACCGGTATCGCCGTTCCCAACTTCGTGATCGCACCGATCTTCGCGCTGGTGTTCGGCGTGCTGCTGGGCTGGCTGCCGGCCGGGGGCTGGAACGGTGGCGCCCTGCCCAACCTGGTCCTGCCGGTGGTGGCGCTGTCGATCCAGCAGATCGCCTATATCGCGCGGATGATGCGCGCCAGCATGATCGAGGTGCTGGGCAGCCACTTCATCCGCACCGCGCGGGCCAAGGGTCTCAACGAGGGTGAAGTGATCTGGCGCCACGCGATTCGCCCTGCCCTGCTGCCGGTGATGTCCTACCTCGGCCCGGCCATCGCCGGGATCATCACCGGTTCGGTGGTGATCGAGCAGATCTTCGGCATCCCGGGGATCGGCCGCTACTTCGTTCAGGGCGCGCTCAACCGCGACTACACCCTGGTGATGGGCACGGTGGTCTTCTACGGCGTGCTGATCGTACTGATGAACCTGATCGTCGACCTGCTCTACTCCGCGCTCGATCCCCAAATTCGCTACGACGACTGACTCATGAACAATGACCGCCTCATGACCAACGACCGAGCCTCGACTCCATTCATTCGTGCCACCGGGGAGGCCGCCAATGACGTCTGATTCCAAGCCCTACAGCGGAGAACGGCGGGATGGCGCTCCGCTGCCCGCCGGCGGCCCCAATCCGCCCCGCGCTCCCGAACCGGAAGCCGCCGCGGCCCCCGTGGGCGAAAGCCTGGCCAAGGATGCCTGGCGGCGCCTCAGCCAGAACCGTGCCGCCATGGCCAGTCTGGGTCTGCTGATCGCCATCATCGTGGTCTGCGTCGTCGGTCCGTGGCTACTGCCCTGGGGGCTGGCCGAGGTCGACTGGAACGCCTTCGGCACCGGTCCGACGCTGGAAGGCGCCCACTATCTGGGCACCGATGCCAACGGCCGAGACCTGCTCACCCGGGTGCTCTATGGCGGCCGCGTCTCACTCTCGGTGGCGCTGGTCGCCTCCTTCGTCAGCCTGGTGATCGGTGTGCTCTACGGCGCCATCTCGGGCTATCTGGGCGGCCGCGTCGACAACGTCATGATGCGCTTCGTCGACATCATGTACTCGCTGCCCTTCATGTTCCTCGTCATCCTATTGATGGTGGTATTCGGCCGCAACATCTTCCTGATCTACGCCGCCATCGGCGCCGTGGAGTGGCTCGACATGGCACGCATCGTGCGCGGCCAGACCCTGGCGCTGAAGCGTCGCGAGTTCATCGAGGCGGCCCATGCGCTGGGCGTGCGCGACACCAAGATCGTCACCCGCCACCTGATCCCCAACGCCATCGGTCCGGTGATCATCTACGTCACCCTCACCGTGCCCAAGGTGATCCTGCTGGAGAGCTTCCTGTCGTTCCTGGGGCTCGGCGTGCAGGAGCCGTTGACCAGTTGGGGTGTGCTGATCTCCGAAGGCGTCGACATGATGGAGAGTGCCCCCTGGATGCTGCTGGTGCCGTCGTTCTTCCTCGCCGCCACGCTGTTCTGTCTCAACTTCCTGGGTGATGGGTTGAGAGACGCCCTTGACCCGCGCACACGCTGAGGAGCCCGAAAAATGCCTGCGCTCGCCCAGCCATTGTTGAACAGCCCCTCAGGCTGCTCATTGATACCCCATCAACTCCGCGCCTTCCAAGCTGTTCGCCTCGGCTGGCCATCGCTCGCCGATTTTTCGCCGGCGTGCGACTCTCCAACATCGTCGGGAGCCGTTTCATGAGTTCTCTGCTCGAAATCGACAAGCTCAGCGTGACGTTTCAGCTGCCCACCGGGCCGGTGACGGCGGTCAAGGACGTGAGCTTCACCATCGCCGAGGGCGAGACGATGGCGCTGGTCGGCGAGTCCGGCTCCGGCAAGTCGGTCACCTCCACCGCCGCCATGCGCCTGCTGCCGGAGCTCGCCGAGACCACCGGCGCAATCCGCTTCAACGGCGAGAACCTGCTGGAGGTCACGCCCAAGCGCATGCGCCGCGTGCGCGGCAACGACATCTCGATGATCTTCCAGGAGCCGATGACCTCGCTCAACCCGCTGCACCGCATCGGCAAGCAGATCGGTGAAGTGCTGATCCGGCACAAGCAGCTCAAGGGCCAGGCCAATCGGCGGCGCGTCCTGGAGCTCCTGAACCAGGTCGGCATCCCCGAGCCGGAACGGCGCATCGACAGCTACCCCTACGAGCTCTCCGGCGGCCAGCGCCAGCGCGTGATGATCGCCATGGCGCTGGCCTGCGAACCCAGACTGCTGATCGCCGACGAGCCGACCACGGCACTCGACGTCACCGTGCAGGCGCAGATTCTCGACCTGCTCAAGTCGCTGCAGGCCGAATACGGCATGGCAATCCTGTTCATCACCCACGACCTGAGCATCGTTCGCCACTTCGCCGATCACGTCGCCGTGATGCGGTATGGCGAAGTGGTCGAAACCGGCCGCACGCTGGAGGTCTTCGACAATCCTCGGCATGACTACACCCGCATGCTGCTGGACGCCATTCCGCGCGGGCGCAAGGAGCCCGCCCCGGCAGACGCACCGGTGCTGATGAGCGGGCGGGACATCAAGGTGCGCTTCGCGCTGAAGAAGCGCCTGTTCGGCAAGAGCGAGTACTTCGAGGCGGTGCGCGGGATCGATCTCTCCATCCGCCGCGGCGAGACGCTGGGCATCGTCGGCGAGTCCGGCTCGGGCAAATCGACGCTCGGCCGCGCCCTGCTGCGACTGCTGAAATCCGAGGGCGAGATCCGCTTCGAGGAGGCCGACATCTCCGGACTCGACAAGTCCGGCATGCGTCCGCTGCGTTCACGCCTGCAGGTGGTGTTCCAGGACCCCTTCGGTTCGCTCTCCCCGCGCATGACGGTGGGCGACATCATCAGTGAAGGCCTCAAGGTGCATCACCCGGCACTGAATCGCCGCCAGCGCGAGGCCGAGGTCATCGCCGCGCTGGAAGAGGTCGCCCTCGATCCGGCCATGCGCAACCGCTACCCGCACGAGTTCTCCGGCGGCCAGCGCCAGCGCATCGCCATCGCCCGCGCGCTGATCCTGAAGCCCGAGCTGCTGCTGCTCGACGAGCCGACCTCGGCCCTCGACCGCTCGGTCCAGGTCCGGGTCATCGACCTGCTGCGGGATCTACAGAAGAAGCACGGCCTGACCTATCTCTTCATCAGCCACGATCTCTCGGTGGTGCGCGCGCTCTCCGACGATGTGATGGTGATGAAGGAAGGCCGCGTCATCGAACACGGCTCGGTGGAAGCGATTTTCTCCAATCCGCGAGAGCCCTATACCCAGGCGCTGCTGAAAGCGGCATTTCTGGAGAGCGAAGCCGCCTAACGCCTTTCTCTTCCAATAACAACAGAATTTGGCCGCGGGCGCTTCACGGCACCCGCCTAGGGTATCTGCGGCCAAAAAGTGGGGATCTACCCCAAAACCCACTCCTGCAAGGGAGCCAATGATGTTCTTGAACACGAAGTCCGTAACAAAAGGACTCTTCTCCGCCATCGCGCTGGTGGCACTGGCAGGCTGTCAGAACTACACACCGGCAGGTGACGGTGCCGGCAGCTTCGAGCGTGGCAAGCTGGAGATGAGCGCGCCGCCCGCGCTTGTCGAGCAGTTCAAAACGTTGGACAGCAATGGCGATGACGTCATCGATGTCAGCGAGGCCCGGTCGGACTCGGATCTCATGGGGGCGTTCGGCACCGCTGATATCGACAGCGATCGCCAACTCTCGCTCGAAGAGTTTCTGGACAGCCAGGCCGTCGATAACAACTGATCGCACAAGCGATCAATATCATCGAACCAGTGATCGCACTCTTTAAACGAGTGAACACGCTTTTATAAAAACAGCAAGCAAGAGTCACCATGATGAATAAGACTTTCGTGGCGAGCCTCGTCGCCACCGGCACCCTTTTGGCCAGCCAATCCGTTCTGGCCGTGACGCTATACGAAACGACTCAGGACAAGCTGACTTTCAGCGGGCGCATCGCGGCGGGGAGCAGCTTTGTCGACGACGTCCACGACGATCACGATCCGACCAATGCCGGTTCACGTGTTCGCCTGATTCACGAACACAACTTCAAGGGCGGCTGGTCCTCTATTGCGCGCGCTGAATGGGGCTTCACGCCCTTTTTTGAAAACGGAAGCGACGAGCATTACAAGCGCCTGCTCTATGCCGGTGTCAGCCATGATGATTACGGCACCATTCTGATCGGCAAGCAGTATTCACTGTGGTACGACATGGTAGGCGTATGGACCGACTGGTTCTGGTATAACGGCGCCACCGCTCAGGGCAGTTTCAACGGCGTCAATGGTGATGGCGGCATCGAAGGTAACGGCCGGCCCGACAATGCCATCTCCTACAAGAACAGCTGGGGCGACTGGACGCTCGGCTTGCTCTATCAGACTTCACGCGACGACGTTCCCGCTTCGTCAGGTTACAGCGGCAATCTGACAGGTTTCGAACGCAACTATACGGCCCAGGGGGCCGCAGTCTACCAGCCCACCGATGAATGGTCCTTCGGCTTCACCTATACCCATAGCGACATCAATGGCAAACGCGCGGGCGGAGGCAAGCAATCGGAGAATGTCGACGCGGGACTGTTAGGCGCGCGCTGGACACCCGGAAACTGGTATTTCGCGCTGACCGCGGGCGAATACCACAACCTGATTCGCGACGGTAACTTCAGCGGTGTCGAGAACGCCGACGGCATCGTCGACGAGGCACGCGGCTACGAAGGCGTGGCGCTCTACAACGTCAAGAATCAGGTACCCGGAACGGTACAGCTCTATACGGGCCTGAACCGTCTGGAAGACCGCGATTCGGATGCCCGCAACGCCTTCTATCTCGCTGGCGCGGCATGGCTTCTGTTCGACGACAATCTGATTCTCGCCGTCGAACAGAAGTTCGACGACTCGAGAAATGCCGACGACAGCGACTACGCCAACGACGAGACTGACCTGCTGGTGCGCTATAACTTCTAACCTTTGTCGCCAGGCGACTCCGGTCCCGACCGGAGCCACCGGTTCCAGAACGCCGTGCAAACGTTCGGAAGCTACGTCACCGGGATACTGTTCCTGACGATCGCTTGCCGCTGCCATTGGTAGCGGCTTTTTTTTGCGAAAGTGGCGTTCTTTTTGCAAAACAGGATGCATGAAGAGAGCCGGCCGCGGCCGCCTGACTCGACTCTCAAAAAGCAAAACCCCGGCCTGAGCCGGGGTCGTGTTACCGCTATGGTCGTGAAATCAGAAGCGATAGGTCGCCTGCACGCCGAACAGATTGAGCGAGTTGTCGTATTCGGCCTGATAGGAGTTACCGTTTTCGTCCTGCAGATCGACGTCGGCGCGATCTTCCCAAATGTAGCTGTAGGCGGCATCGATGGTCAGGTCGGGGATCGGCGTCCAGCCAGCGCCGATCGAGACCAGGGTGCGATCCGCCGTGGGCACGCGTGGGCTGCGATGGGCGTCCTTGACTGGCGACTGGTCGTAGGCGATACCGCCGCGCAGACTCCAGGCCGGATTGAGCTGGTAGGCGAGACCGGCGGCATACTGCCATGTATCGCGGTAGTCCTGCTGTTCATTGATATCCAGCCCCAGGTCGTTGTCGACCACCAGCTGGTCGAAGCGGCTCCAGCGGATATAGGTCGCCCCGGCCATCAACGTCCAGCGGTCGTCGAGCTGATGGGTCACCGAGAAGTCGATGGTCTCGGGCAGAGTGATGTCGAGCGAGGCGTCGCCGTCGGCGTTGAGGAATGCCGGGCCACCCGCACCGACCCCGCCGAAGACGTTGGAGGCGTCGACGTCACCGGTGAGATGGTATTCAACCTTGGAGCGGTAGGTTAGGCCCAAGGTGGTGGACTCCACCGGGCGGTAAATCATGCCGATATTGTAGCCCCAGGCGTCGTCATCGCCCTTGACGTTGACGGTACCGTCACCGGCAGCTGTCGGGTTGAGCGGGTTGGGCGACTTGCTCTCCAACTCGCCCTTGATGTGGTTGTAGGTCACGCCGAAGCCGATGGCGAGCTTGTCGTTGAAGCGGTACGACAGCGTGGGCTGGGCGGTGATGACTTCCAGATCGCTGTAGTTGCCGAAGTAGCGTCCCTTGAAGTCGTCGTTATAGTCGGTAATCAACCCGAACGGGGCGTAAACACCGAGACCAAAGCTCCAACGGTCATTGATTGGCTGCACGTAATAGCCGAAAGGAATGGCCTTTTGGGGAATCATGTCGCCGTCCGAGCCGCCCCCAGTAGCGACCGATCCAATGATCGGCGTACCGTTGCCATCGACGCCGGTCACCATCGGCTGGTTGCCACTTTCGTCATGGATATCGGAACTGGCATCGATGTAATGAGTGCCCGCGGTCAACTGCGCCCGATCGAGAAACGACATCCCTGCCGGGTTGCCGAAGACAATGGTGGCATCTTGAACGTTGGAAGCTCGCCCCGCCCAGGACGTGCCCTGACCGCTGACGCTCTGTTCCTGCAACTGAAATGCGCCCGCCAGCGCTTGTCCTGATACTGCGGCGCTCGCTAGAGCAACGGCTAACGACAGACGGTGATAACGAATCATCATGATTGATTCCCTCTGGACTCAGGAAGCCGCCGCGGCGTCTAGCCCGCCTGTTAATGCGGTCGGTAATTCCGTTGTTATCTGAGCCATTCCCCAAGGTAAGAAGACTGGACTTTTCGATATCCGTTTTGACGGAATGGCGATTTAGCGTCAATGCGCAAACGGTCGTTTTAATCGCTTTTTGGAAATTTCTTTAGTCGTAAGACCAACCGCTAAAGCGCCGATTTACAGCATCGGGCTACGTGATGGCAGCGCTTGACCCTTGGGCTACACCTAGGTTTTAGACTGATGTTATCCATGGTTCAGCGAGGACATCCGATGAAGGTAACCGAACTGGCCCGAGCTGCCGGCGTCACGGCCGAGACGGTGCGCCACTACACGCGCCAGGCGCTGTTGAAGCCGCGCCGTGACCCCGACAACGGCTATCAGCTGTTCGATCAGCAGGATCTCGACCGGCTACGTTTCATCCAGCGAGCGAGAACGCTGGGCTTCAGCCTCAAGGAGATCGCCGACATTCTCGAGCAGGCCGATCAAGGCGACTCGCCCTGCCCGCTGGTGCGCGACCTGCTGGCCGCTCGCCTGCCGCAGATCCATGCCCGGATCCGCGAGCTCCAGGCGCTGGCAGATCGCATGGAGCGAGCGATGAGCGACTGGTCACGGCTGCCGGATGGCACGCCCGATGGCCACAGCATCTGCCGATTGATCGAGCAGACGCCCGATACCCACGATGAATGCTGCGCTCCGGCAAGGAGAAACGCATGAACCGTTACCACTATCGCGTCGATGCCATGCATTGCCAGGGCTGCATCAAGCGCATGCGCGAAGCCATTCAGGCCGAGGACGCCAAGGCCGAAGTCAGCGGCGAACCGGCCGATCACCGACTTCAAGTCGACAGCATGCTGCCACGGGATCGGATAGCCCAGTTGCTGACCGAGGCCGGCTATCCTCCGGCCACCGAGCACGGGTCACACGTTTTCACCATCCCGGCGATGAGCTGCCAGGGCTGCGTCAAGCGCATGCGCGAGGCCGTTCAGGCCGAGGACGCCAAGGCCGAAGCCAGCGGCGAACCCGCCGATCACCGACTTCAAGTCGACAGCACGCTATCACGGGATCGGGTCGCTCAGCTGTTGACCGCGGCCGGCTATCCGCCCGCAGACGAGGCAGCTGCCGAGACCGAGGCGCGTGAGAGCGAGCCCGACCGGACCGACGATCCCCGGCCATCCGACGACGCCGCCCCATCCGATAGCCAGGCGGACGAGACGATGGAGGCCGGCCAGCTACAGCGACTCTCGATCAGTGGCATGACCTGCGCCGGTTGCGTCAACGCGGTGCAGAAAGCGCTCTCGAAAACCCCCGGCGTCCAGCATGCCCAGGTCAACTTCGCCAGCGAGACGGCCCAGGTCAGCGGCCAGGCCAGCATCGCCGATCTGATCGCGGCGGTCGAGAACGTCGGCTATGGCGCCTCGCCGATCGAGGATCTACGCGAGGCATCCGCCAAGCGTCAGCAGAATGCCTCTCGGCAGGCCCGTCGCCATGCGATCGAATCGGCGGTCAGCCTGGCGCTGGGCGTACCGATGATGCTGGCGATGTTCTTCCATATGCCGCAGCTCGAGGGCGGCGAACGCTGGATCTGGCTGCTCCTGGGGCTGGCCACGCTGGGCGTGCTGGCCACCGCGGGTCGTCGCTTCTTCGACGGCGCCTGGAAAGCGTTCCGCCATCATCAGGCCAACATGGATACCCTGATCGCCCTGGGCAGTGCCGCCGCCTGGCTCTATTCGATGGCCGTGGTGCTGTTCCCGACGGCGATTCCCGAGGGATCCCGGCATCTCTATTTCGAAGCGTCGTTGATGATCATCGGTCTAATCGGCATCGGCCAGACGCTGGAGCTCAAGGCTCGGGGACGTACCAGCCAGGCGCTGTCCCGTCTGCTCGACCTGCAGAGCAAGACGGCTCGGGTGATTCGCGACGGACAAGAGCGCGATATCGAGATCGAGCAGGTTCGGGTGAACGATCGAATCCGGGTGCGCCCGGGCGAACGCCTGCCGGTCGATGGCGATGTCGAGGAGGGAGAGAGCTTCATCGACGAGTCGATGCTCACCGGGGAGCCGGAACCGGTACGCAAGGCGGCCGGAGATCGGGTCAGCGCCGGCACCGTCAACGGCAAGGGAACCCTCGTCTATCGCACGAGCCATGTCGGCGACGACACCCGGCTGGGACGCATCGTCGACCAGGTCTCCCGCGCCCAGGAGTCGCGGCCGCCGATCGGCGCACTGGCGGACAAGGTCTCGGCGACCTTCGTGCCCAGCGTGATGATCGTCGCCGTCGTCACCGCGCTGCTCTGGTTCAACTTTGGCCCCGCGCCGCAGCTCGTACACATGCTGGTGGCGGCGACCACCGTACTGATCATCGCCTGCCCCTGCGCCCTGGGCCTCGCGACACCGATCTCGACCATGATCGGCATCGGCAAGGCCGCCGAGTACGGCATCCTGATTCGCGACGGCGAAGCGCTACAGACCGCAAGCCAGTTGACCACCCTGGTGGTCGACAAGACCGGTACCCTGACCGAGGGCAAACCGCGGGTCACCGACAGCCGCTACTGGCTGGAGCAAGCGCGCGTCGATGCCGTGGTGGCCGCTCTGGAGCGCGGCTCGGAGCATCCGCTGGCCGACGCCTTGGTGAGATACGTCGGGGATACGGCGGACGATGTGACGATCCGTGATTTCCAGAGCCTGACCGGCCGCGGCGTCAGCGCGACGCTGGATGATGGCAGCCAGGTGTTCCTGGGCAACGCCGCGCTGATGCATGAGCACGGCATCGATGTGACCACTGGCTCGTCCGACGCCGAGAAGTGGCAGGCACAGGCGAGCAGCGTGATCTACCTCGCCATCGGCGGCGAACTCGCTGCCCTGTTCGGTATTCGTGACGCGCTGAGGGCGGACAGCCGCGCGGCGATCTCGCGGCTGAAGGCCGAGGGTCTGACCGTGGTAATGCTGAGCGGCGACAATCGCGCCACCGCCGAAGCCATCGCCCGGGAAGCGGGCATCGACGAGGTTCGCGCCGAACTGATGCCCGGCGACAAGCAACAGGCCATTGTCGAGCTGCAGCAACGCGGTGAACGTGTCGGCATGGTCGGTGATGGCATCAACGATGCACCGGCGCTGGCACAGGCCGAGGTCGGCTTCGCCATCGGCCAGGGCACCGATATCGCCATTGAAAGCGCCGGCATGACGCTGATGCGAAACTCGCTGCACGGCGTCGGCGACGCCATCGCCATCAGCCGTGCCACGCTCTCCAACATCAAGCAGAGCCTGTGGGGCGCCTTCGGCTACAACGCGTTGGGCATCCCGATTGCCGCCGGTATACTCTACCCGTTCACCGGCATGCTGCTGTCGCCGATGATCGCGGCCCTGGCGATGTCGCTCTCCTCGGTCACGGTGGTCAGCAATGCCAACCGGCTACGGCTGTTCCGGCCCGATAGCGGCCAAGGTTCGACAATCCAGACCAACGCAAGCGCAAAGGAAGCGACGGCATGATACTTCTGCTCAACACCTTGGGCATCGCCGTGATTCTGTTCATCGTCTGGTGGTTCTGGTTGAGCGGCTGATTGCAGCCAACCCAGGGCGAAGCCAGCAAGGAGAAAGCGATGACTTCACCACAACCTGCCCCGCCGCTGGGCGGGGTCATCGAAAGCGTTCTCTACACGGCCGACATGAAGCAGGCCCGGGACTTCTTCACGCGCGTGCTCGGGCTCGAGCCCCATCTCGAGGATGAGCGCTTCACCGCCTATCCCACCGGCAACACCATGCTGCTGGTGTTCCAGCGGGGCCAGACCGGCGAGACGGTCCGCCTGCCGAATGGCATGGGGACCATCCCGCCTCACGATGGCGACGGCCGCCAGCACCTGGCGCTGGCGATTCCGGCCGAAAGTCTCGACGACTGGGAAGCGCATCTCGCCGATCAGGGCATCGAGATCGAAGGCCGGACCCGCTGGCCGAAAGGGAGCGTGAGTCTCTATTTTCGTGACCCGGACGGCCACCTGCTCGAGCTGGTCACGCCGGGGCTGTGGCCCAACTATTGAACTGTGCCGGCCCAGCCCCAGCCCTTCAACTCTGGCTGATGCCGGCGTAGAGCCCCGGGCGGTGATTGATGGTGAGAATCGCCCCCAGCACTACGGTGCCGACGATCGAATAGAGCACATTGGTCACCGGCAGCACGAAGAACGCGAGCAGCATGATCAGGCCATCCAGCGCCATCTGCACCTTGCCCGCCGGCCAACCGTAACGGTCCTGCAGGTAGACCGCGAGAATGTTGAACCCGCCGAGACTGCCACGGTGGCGTAACAGAAACAGCACGCCCAGGCCGATCAGGCTGCCCCCCGCCAGCGCCGCGAACAGCGGATCGACCTCGCCGATCTCCAGCCAGCTCGGCAGCATCCAGGAGATCCACGACAAAAGCGCTACCGCACCGAAGGTCTTGAAGGTGAACTGATGGCCGATCCGCCGCCAAGCCAGCCAGTAGAACGGCAGGTTGATGACGAAGAAGACGAGCCCGAAACTCCAGCCGGTCACGTAGGTCACCAGCAGCGCCAGGCCCGCCGTGCTGCCGATCAGAATCTCGGCATGGTGATAGAGCGCCAACCCCAGCGCCGCGCATGACGATCCCAGCAGAATGGCCAGCACGTCTTCATAGGAACGGTGACGGTACGTCGTTTCCATTGGGCAATCCTTGTTGTCTTGTCACTGCCGGATAGGCAGTGGATCCATGAGTCGGCGCTTGTGGCGCCTGTCCGGACAAGCCCCGAGAACGGGGCCGGCCGGCGATCCGGCGATTATATCGTCAAGACGTCCGCTCGAGGCGACCCCGAACCCGCCCGATCCCGACGACTCGGGGCGACAGGCGTCGTGGCGGCAGCCAATGAAGTGCGTGAAAGGATGGGGAAATGAGGCGGGAAACGTCAGGCCGTCAGGCGCTCGGCGTGTTCGACCATCAGTTGCAGGGACTCGCGCCCTTTCCAGCGATTGCGGGAAAGCTTGAAGGCGCAGCGCACTCGGTCGCCCAGCGAGATCGGCGCGGCCTCGCCCGGATTGAGCGCGCGGAACCAGATCGCCCGGCTGACCACCGCGTCGCAGGAAAGCTCGAGCATCAGATGATTGCCCTCGGCACCGACCGGGCGCAGTTGCTCGACAAAGAATTCGGCTTCGAACAGCGGCGCGTCGAATTCGCGGCCATAGGGCGCCAGCGCGTCGAGCTCGTCCAGCGTCGCCAGGGTCAATTGCGATGCACTCAGACTGCCATCGGTCCATACGATCGGGAACAGCTCCCGCTCGCCGAGCTGTTCTCGCACGGCCTGCAGGAAAGCGTGGCGAAACGACTCCAGCTCGGCGAGCGGTACACCGACGCCGGCAGCGCCGCGATGCCCCCCGAAACGCGGCAGGCTCGACGGCGACAGCTCGTGGGCCCGCTGCAGCGCGTCGCGCAGATGCAGAGCCTCGATGGAGCGCCCGGAGCCGGTCAGCATGTCCGGCGCGGTAGCGGGCGTCAGCACCAGCGCCGGACGCCCGTAGGACTGGACCAGCCGGGAAGCGACGATGCCCTGCACGCCAGCGTGCCCCTCCGGCAGATGAATCACCAGCGCCGGCAGGTTGTCCGCCAGCTGCGGCTTGGCCAGCGCGCGGGCGCTTTCGACCATGTCGGCCTCGAGCGCCTTGCGGGCCTGGTTGTCATCATCCAGCACCTGGAGATGCTGGCGGGCGACGCCATCCTCGGCGGCCAGCATGTAGTGCAGCGCGGCGTAGGGGTCGTCCAGCCGCGAGCGGGCATTGATTCGCGGCCCCATCTGGAAGGCCAGCGTCTCGGCATTGAACGGCACGCTGTCGGCACCCAGGCGTTCCGCCATGACCCGCCAGCAGGCAGCCTCCATCCGATTGATCAGCCGCAGGCCGTAGGTCACGACCGCGCGATTGGCGGCACTCGCCCCCAGCGACACGCAATCCGCCACCGTCCCCAGGGCCACATAGGAGAGCCAGGGCGAAAGCTTGGGCGTCGACGACGACAGCACGCCCTGCTCGATCAGGACCGAGCGGGTCAGCGACATCATCAGCCACGCCACCATGCAGCCGGCGATGGTCTTGTCCGGATACCCGCAGTCCGAGCGCGTGGGATTGATCGTGGCGTAGGCGGAAGCCGGCGGCCCTTCGATCGGCAGCGCGTGGTGGTCTGTGACGACGACGTCGATCCCCGCTTCGCGCAGGCGCGCGATCCGCGGTTCGTCGGAGGAGCCGCAGTCGGCAGTGATCACCAGGCTGGGGCGCGGCTTCAGCGCCAGCGTGCGCTCGACCAGCGGTAGGCTGATGCCGTAACCGTCGTTGATGCGGTGGCCGATCAGGCTGTGCAGCTTCGCGGACGGCACGCCGAACAGCTCGGTCATCGAGCGCAGCATCACCACATGCGAGGTGATGCCGTCGACATCGTAGTCGGTCAGGATGCCGACATGCTCGCCCTCGCTCACCGCCCGCGCGATGCGCTCGGCGCCACGGCGGGCATCGCACAGCTGTTCGGGATGGCTGAGATAGCGCAGCGCCGGTGCGGTCAGCGCCTCCAGCGGGCCGTCGTGTCCCGGCAGACGTCCGGCGAGAATCCGTGCCTGCAGCTCGCTCAGCCCGGCGGCCAGCCCGCGCCGATAGACATCCTCGTCGCGCGGACGCGGCTGGATGCGGCAGCGGGCGTAATCTGGCTTGGCAGCGGCGTCAAGCATTGGTCACGCTCAGCGACGGTTGTCGGCGACGAATGCCTGTACCGCTTTCAACTCGGCGGGCAGCACGCTGTAACGCTCTTCGCGCTCGAGCAGGTCATCCATATGAGGCGGCAGCGGCACGCCGGAGAAGCCGGCCCGGACCACGGCTTCGGCAAACTTGGCCGGATGCGCCGTCGCCAGCGTGATCATCGGCGTCACCGCATCGGCGCGTGCCTGCTCCGCCGCCCGGTACCCGGTGGCAGTGTGCGGGTCGAGCAGCTCCTTGGTGCGATGATGCGCGTCGCGAATGGTCTCGAGAATGGCGTCGTCGTCGACGCTGAAACTGGAGAACTTCTCGCGCAGCCTGGCAAGCGGCGCCTCGGCCAGCACGGCCGGCTCCTGCTGGAAGCGCTCGAGCAGCTCGCGTACCGCATCACCGTCGCGGTCGTAGGCGTCGAACAGCAACCGCTCGAAGTTGGACGACACGACGATATCCATCGACGGGGCCAACGTTGCCGCCAGGTCGCGCTTGGAGAAGTCGTTGTCGGCCAATGTGCGGTGCAGGATGTCGTTGGCGTTGGTGGCGATGATGAACTGCTTGACCGGCAGGCCCATCTTGTAGGCCATGTAGCCTGCGAAGAGGTTGCCGAAGTTGGCCGACGGCACGCAGAAGCTGACTTCGCGATGCGGCGCGCCCAGCGCCACGCCGGCAGCGACGTAGTAGACGATCTGGGCCATGATGCGCGCCCAGTTGATCGAGTTGACCGCCACCAGCCGTGCGCCATCGAGGAACGCCTGGTTGGCGAAGCTCGCCTTGACCATCGCCTGGGCATCGTCGAAGTTGCCCTCGATGGCGATGTTGAAAACGTTGTCCGCCAGCACCGTGGTCATCTGGCGCCGCTGCACCTCGGAGACCCGGTTGTGCGGATGGAGGATGAAGATATCCAGATGATCGCAGTGGCGGCAGCCTTCGATCGCCGCCGAGCCGGTGTCACCGGAGGTGGCGCCCATGATCACCGCCCGTTCGCCGCGCTTGGCCAGGAAATGATCGAGAATGCGCCCCAGCAGCTGCAGCGCGACATCCTTGAATGCCAGCGTCGGGCCGTGGAACAGCTCGAGCAGAAAGTGGTTGGCATCGAGCTGGTTGAGCGGGACGACGGCGTCGTGGCTGAAGGTCGCGTAGGCATCGCGCACCAGCCCGCGGAAGGTTTCATCGTCGATCTCGCCGCCGACGAACGGCTTCATCACCCGGAAAGCGATATCGGCGTAGGAGAGCCCCGCCATCGAGGCCAGCTCCTCCCGCGACAGCTGCGGCACCGTCTCCGGCACGTATAGGCCGCCATCGACGGCCATGCCGGTCAGTACCACTTCCTCGAAATTGAGCGCCGGCGCCTGGCCGCGCGTACTGATGTAACGCATATTTCACTCCGTGAGTGACGAGCTTCGAGCTGCGGGCTTCGAGCACAACCCGCTCGGGGCTCGCGGCTTACAGCTCGGAACTGAAGTTATTACTGCTCGTCCAGCGACTCGACACGAATCCGCGTGACCGGCCCGGCGATATCGGCCAGCGATTCCAGTTGGCGAATCGCATCGTTCATGTGCTGCTCGCGGGTGCGATGCGTCAGCAGGATGATCGGCACCAGTTCGCCTTCGGTGGCTTCCTTCTGGATGATCGCCTCGATCGAGATGGTCTGCTCGGACAGGATCGTCGCGACTCGCGCCAGCACGCCAGGGCGGTCCACCGCCAGCAGGCGCAGGTAGTAGGCCGTGACGATCTCTTCCATCGGCAGGATCGGCAGCGCGTTGGCTTCGTCGTTGATGCCGCTGAAAGCAAGATAGGGCACACGGTAACGATGCGCGGTGGCAATGTTGCGCGCGACGTCCAGCAGGTCGGCGACCACTGCCGAGGCCGTGGGTTCAGCGCCGGCACCGGCACCATAGTAGAGCGTCGGGCCGACGGCGTCGCCCATCACGGCAATGGCATTCTTGACGCCATGCACGTTGGCCAGCAGCCGTTCCTTCGGAATCAGGGTCGGGTGGACGCGCAGCTCGACGCCATTGTCGCCCCGCCGGGTAATGCCCAGATGCTTGATGGTGTAGCCCAGGTTATCGGCCTGCTCGACGTCTTCGGCAGTGATCCGGGCGATGCCCTCGGTGTAGGCACGATCGAACTGCAGCGGCACGCCATAGGCGATGGAGGCCAGGATCGTCAGCTTGTGGGCGGCATCGATGCCCTCGACATCGAAGGTCGGATCGGCTTCGGCATAACCCAGCGCCTGTGCCTCGGCGAGCACGTCCTCGAACGCCCGGCCCTCGTCGCGCATGTGGGTCAGGATGTAGTTGCCGGTGCCGTTGATGATGCCGGCCAGCCACTGGATGCGATTGGCGCCGAGGCCTTCGCGCAGCGACTTGATCACCGGGATGCCACCGGCCACGGCAGCCTCGAAGGCGACGATGACGCCCTTCTTGTGGGCTGCCTGGAAGATTTCGTTGCCGTGAACGGCGATCAGCGCCTTGTTGGCGGTCACGACGTGCTTGCCATGTTCGATCGCGGTCATGACCAGCTCGCGAGCGACGTCGTAGCCGCCGATCAGCTCGACCAGCACGTCGATGTCGGGATTGCGCGCGACTTCGAAAATGTCGCGTGTCACCTTGACCCCGGAAGTGTCGCAGTCAGGATTGTCGCGCCGCGCACCCACCTGCTCGATGACGATGGGGCGACCCGCCCGACGAGCGATCTCGTCGGCGTTGCGCGTCAGAACGTCGAAGGTGCCACCGCCCACGGTGCCCAGCCCGCAGATACCCACTCTCACCGGATCCAAGATGTCGCTCTCCCCTGCTGATATTGACTCGCCGCATCGCCCTCCGGAGCGGAAGCCGCTGTCACGGCTTCCCATTCTTTGCTGTACGGATTCCCGGCACAAAGCGCCCTGAAGGGCGGTCACGGTAGAAAGCCCAGCCCCCCTTGTCAAGCGGACTCGCGGGTATCCTGCCGGGTATCAGCTATCGCCGCTGGCATCGATGCCGAGCATGGCCGCCAACCGCTTCGCCGGCAGGTATCCCGGCACCATCTTGCCATCGGGGAAAATGATCGCGGGCGTGCCCTGGATTCCCGATTCGACGCCCAGTTGATACTGCGACGCGATGGGAGCCTGGCAACTTTTCGACGCTTCCACGCTGTCACCGCGGAATGCCGCGCTCATCGCTTCCGAGCGATTGTCGGCACACCACACCTCGGCGAGCTGTCGCGCCGCATCCGAATTGGGCCCCATCCGGGGGAAGGCCAGATAGTCGACCTGAATGCCCATGTCGTTGAGCTGGGACATCTCGGCGTGCAGCTTGTGGCAGTACGGGCAGGTGGGATCGGTGAACACGGTGAGCCTGGCCTTGACCTCGCCGGCCGGCTTGTAGATCACGCGCTGCTCCTCGGGCACGGCGTCGACCAGGGCCTTGCGTCGCTGGTTGGCCGCCTGTTCGGTCAGGTTGACCATGCCGTCCTCGGCATTCTGGTAAAGATCGCCGACGATCAGATACTGGCCTTCGGCATCCGAGTAGAGCGTGTTGCCGCCACGCAGGCGGACTTCATAGAGCCCGGGTACCGGAGAGTCGTCGATGGCTTCGATCGGCAGAGGCTGCCCCCCGTGCGCGTTGAGCTTGTCGGCAAGATCGGCCGGCGGCTCGGCCGATACAGCCGGTGCCAGAACGGCAGCCAGCAAGGCGACGGTGGACAACAGTAGACGACTTCTCATGTTCAACCTCTCGGGTGGTGTTGAGCGTGCAGCGCTTCCAGACGCGCCTGGGCCACGTGGGTGTAGATCTGCGTGGTCGACAGGTCGCTGTGACCCAGCAGCATCTGTACGACACGCAAATTGGCCCCATGATTCAATAGATGGGTCGCAAAGGCATGGCGAAGGGTATGCGGCGACAGCGGCTTGTCGATGGCCGCGAGCTGCGCATAGTGCTTGAGCCGGTGCCAGAAGGTCTGGCGAGTCATGAAGCCATCACGGCGCCCGGGAAACAGCGGCGGCTGGCGGATGTCGTTCATTAGCTCGTTGCGGCCCTGGCGCAGATAACGCTCGATCCAGGCCATGGCTTCTTCGCCCAGCGGCACGAGTCGTTCCTTGTCGCCCTTGCCGCGGATCAGCACCACGCCCTGGCGCAGATTGACCGCCGATACGGTCAATCCCACCAGCTCGGAGACGCGCAGACCGCAGGCGTAGAGCACTTCCAGCATGGCGCGATCGCGCAGGCCCAGCGCGGTCTCCACGTCCGGCGCCATCAGCAGCCGATCCACGTCGTGCTCCTCGAGGGTCGAGGGCAACCCGGGCCGCACTCGCGGCGAGTGAACCTCCGCCAGCGGGTCGTGACTCATCAGCCCTTCGGCCAGCGCCCAGCGGTAGAAGCGTCGCAGGCAGGAGAGCTGCCGTGCGATGGAACGGGTGTGATAGCGCTCGCGACAGGACTCGACGAAATCGGCCAGGGTAGTCTCGCCGGGCGCCAGCAGCCGCTCGTCCTGTGCCTCGAGATAGACGATCCACGCCGTCAGATCGCGGCGGTAGGCGCTCAGCGTATGCTCGCTGACGCCCCGCTCCAGCCATAGCGCATCGAGAAAGGCATCGCGTCGGTCGTGATCGTTCATGCAGCTCCGAAGCGAAAGTGAGGATGGTGGTAAAGAGCATCATCATAACGCGGAAACCCCGCGAGCCGAACGACTCGCGGGGTTTCCGTTGCTCCTGCCGGGCACGCTCCCGAGGATGACCGGGAGCGTGTAAGTCAGCGGCTTGCGCCGACTCAGCCCAGCTTTTCCTTGATGCGGGCAGACTTGCCGCTGCGCTCGCGGAGGTAGTAGAGCTTGGCCTGACGCACGTCACCGCGACGCTTGACTTCGATACCGGCCACCAGCGGGCTGTAGGTCTGGAAAGTACGCTCGACGCCAACACCGTGAGAGATCTTGCGCACGGTGAAAGCGGAGTTCAGACCGCGGTTACGCTTGCCGATGACGACGCCTTCGAAAGCCTGGAGACGCTCGCGGCTGCCTTCCACGACCTTGACCTGGACGACGATGGTGTCACCGGGCGCGAACGCCGGGACTTCCTTGCTCATCTGCTCGTCTTCGAGCGCCTGGATCACTTTACTCTTGCTGCTCATGTCTTGCTCCTCGTTGAAGAAACGTCTTCGAAAGACGTTTCGTGATCCCGACGCCCGTCCGACAAGCGGTCGGGGCGGAATCGGACTCGTGGATGACGCATGTCGACGACTATTGCATTCGAACATCACGCTATTCGGAGGTCCGTTCGAAGGTCTGTCGCCTCATGCACCGCCGTCGCCGGAAGACGCGCTTCCCGCGACGTGTTCGTCGATGAATTCGTCGAGCAGCTTGCGCTGTTCACGATCCAACGTTCGGCTCTCCAGCAAATCCGGGCGCCTGAGCCAGGTGCGCCCGAGGGATTGCTTCAGTCGCCAGCGGCGGATCAACTCGTGATTGCCGCTGAGCAGGACATCCGGCACCCGATGGCCGTCGATCACTTCCGGCCGCGTATAGTGCGGGCAGTCCAGCAGGCCATCGGCAAACGAATCCTCGCTGGCCGAGGCACTGTGCCCCAGCACACCGGGCACTTCGCGCGCCAGCGCATCGATCATCACCATCGCCGGCAGCTCGCCACCGCTGAGAACGTAGTCGCCGATCGACCACTCCTCATCGATGTCGGCTTCGACCACGCGCTCGTCGATGCCTTCATAACGGCCCGCCACGACGATCAGGCCATCGCGCGAAGCCAGCTCGCGCGCCCCGGCCTGATCCAGCCTGCGCCCCTGAGGCGACAGGTAGATCACGCTGGGCCGATGACCGGCGGCTTCCGCCCCGGCGCGCGCATCCGACAATGCGCCGCGCAAGGTATCGACTTTCATCAGCATGCCGGGGCCGCCCCCATAGGGGCGATCGTCGACCGTGCGATGTCTGTCCGTGGCGTAATCCCGGGGGTTCCAGAAAGCCATTTCCAGCAGGCCACGCTCGACGGCGCGACCGGTAACCCCATGCCGGGTAATGGCCTCGAACATCTCCGGGAACAGGGAGACGACACCAATCCACACGGTACGCTTCTCCTACCCGCCGCCAACTATCGGCCGTTCGCCGCTTCACGAAATCGCCGCGTCATGTCTGTCGACGTACAGCGCTTCAGAAAGCGGGGTCCCAGTCGACGATCATGAGTCGTCCAGCCAGATCGACCTGAACGATCACGTCGTCAGGCAGAAACGGCAACAATCGCTCGCGATCGTCGAGACTGCCCTCGGAGGGCTTGACCACCAGCACATCGTTGGCACCCGTCTCGAAGAGATGATCGATTCGCCCCAGCTTGACGCCATCGCGAGTCTCGACCTCGAGCCCTTCCAGCTGATGCCAGTAATATTCGCCGCTATCCAGTTCGGGTAGCGCCGTTTTCTCGATCGACACCTCGGCGCCGGCCCATTGCTCTGCCAGCTCCCGCGTGTCGATACCTTCCAGTCGTACCACCAGACTCTTGCCCTGCGGCCGCGCGTCGAGCAGACGTCGCGACTGGCGTTGCCCCTGCATCGACAATATCCAAACTGGATAGTCGAAGATGCCCTGGGCCGGACTGGTGTACGAATAGACCTTGAGCCAACCCTTCACACCGTGCGGGCTGGTCAGACGCCCCAGCACCACGTGCTGCGTCTCGTCATTCTGCATGGGCTTGTCCTGCTCGGCTTTCGGCAAGGGGTCACCCGACAGCGTTTCGCGAGCCGCTTGCGGCATGATGATCGAACTCAGGCCTGAGCTTTGCGAGCTTCTTTGACCAGCTCGGCCACGCGATCGGAAACCTGCGCACCCTGGGACTGCCAGTGGGTGATGCGGTCCAGATCGACACGCAGGCGTTCTTCCTGGCCGCGAGCGACCGGGTTGAAGAAGCCGACGCGCTCGATGAAGCGGCCATCGCGGGAAACGCGAGAATCGCTAACGGTCAGGTGATAGAAGGGACGCTTCTTGGCGCCACCACGTGCCAGACGAATGGTTACCATTGCGTTGATAATCCTTCGGTTAAGTTAATCGTTACGCCACGGATTCGAGTCTTCTCGGACACTCGCCCGAGACGAAGACGCAGCATTCTACGGAAAACACCCTGTCTTGGGAACCTTTTGTTGCGACGCACGGGCGAATCAGCGCCGGGGAAAGCCGCCGCCCATTCCCCCCATACCACCCATGCCACCGGGACCACCAGGGCCGCCAGGGCCTCCGCCGCCCATCATGCCGGACATGCCGCGCATCATCTTCTGCATGCCGCCCTTCTGGCCGGCCTTCTTCATCATCTTCTGCATCTGCTTGTGCTGCTTGAGCAGACGGTTGAGATCCGGCACCTGGAGACCGGCACCGGCGGCAATGCGGCGCTTGCGCGAGCCGTTGATGATTTCGGGCTTGCGTCGCTCCTGGGGCGTCATCGAGTTGATCAGCGACTCGAGCTTGCCGAACTCCTGCTCGGCCCCCTTGTTCTGGGCCATTTCCGCCATCTGCCCCATGCCCGGCAGCTTGGACATCAACCCGCCCATGCCGCCCATTTTCTTGAGCTGCTGAAGCTGGTCGCGGAAATCCTCGAGATCGAAGCCCTGCCCTTTCTTGACCTTCTTGGCGAGTCGCTCGGCCTTGCCCTTGTCGACATTGCGCTCGGCCTCCTCGATCAGCGACAGCACGTCGCCCATGCCGAGAATGCGCGACGCCACGCGATCGGGGTGGAACGGTTCCAGGGCATCGACCTTTTCGCCCATCCCCATGAACTTGATCGGCTTGCCGGTGATATGACGCACAGAAAGCGCCGCACCGCCGCGCGCGTCACCATCGGCCTTGGTCAAGATGACGCCGGTCAGCGGCAGCGCGTCATGGAACGCCTTGGCGGTGTTGGCGGCATCCTGGCCGGTCATGGCATCGACGACGAACAGCGTCTCCTGCGGCTGAATCGCCTGGTTCAGAGCCTGGATCTCCGCCATCATCGCTTCGTCCACCGCCAGCCGGCCGGCGGTATCGACGATCACCACGTCATGGAACTGGATCTTGGCGTGCTTGATCGCCGCTTCGGCGATCGCCACCGGCTGCTGGGCACTGGTCGACGGGAAGAAGTCGACCTCGACCTCCCGGGCAAGGGTCTCGAGCTGATCGATGGCCGCCGGGCGGTAGACGTCGGCGGAAACCACCAGCACCTTCTTGTTCTCGCGCTCGCGCAGGAACTTCGCCAGCTTGGCCACGGAGGTAGTCTTGCCCGCACCCTGCAGACCGGCCATGAGCACGACCGCGGGCGAGCCACGCAGCGTCAGCGCCTCGTTGGCCTGCCCCATGATCGCTTCCAGCTCCTGCTGGACGATCTTGACGAACTGCTGCCCCGGGGAGAGGCTCTTGGAGACCTCCTGGCCAACGGCACGCTCGCGCACGCGATCGACGAAGTCCTTGACCACGGGCAAGGCAACGTCGGCTTCGAGCAAGGCCCGGCGCACTTCACGCAAGGTGTCCTTGATGTTGTCTTCGGTCAGACGCGCCTGGCCGGTAATCGACTTGAGCGTCTGCGACAGGCGATTGGAGAGACTTTCGAACATGAAACGCTCCGGGCAACGATGCCTGGCGCCACCGATGCTCGAACTCAAGCTCGCGGCGCCGCTAGAAGGAATGTGGTCAGCATTATACGCATGGATGGGGCTTGGCTCCATGCGGCCTGATTCACACAGTTCGGCTGCATGCGGCTATGGCTGGGCGAGTTGGCAGTGATTGGGTATAGTAACCGCGAAACGCGATTGCCTATCATCTAGCACATCCGCATCCCGTACTCTTTTCATCGTCATGGCGGTCGTCAGTCACCGCTCACGAGGCCAAAACACCGATGCCGGCGCTTCCTTTCGCCCTTGTCGCTATTGTCTGCTATCTCGCCGCCGGGCTGTGGCAAAGCCTGAGCCTCGCCCGACGCGTCGGCGAACGTCCGAACTGGGTCCGCGGCGCCGGGCTGATCGCCCTGGCATGCCACACCCTCATCGTCGCGCTGGCGATCGTCGGCCCCCACGGCCTGCACCTGGGGCTGACCCAGAGCGCGGCGCTGGTGGGCTGGCTGGTCGTGGCGCTGCTGCTGCTCGCCAGCCTGTTCAAGCCCGTGCTCAACGCGGGGGTCTGCGTCTTTCCGCTGGCTGCCGTCACCGTCGTCGGCGTCGTCGGCATGCCCAGCCGGATGATCGAGTCCGGGGTATCGCCGGGCCTCTACTTGCACATCCTGAGTTCGGTCGCCGCCTTCTCCTTCCTGGCCATCGCCGCCGTTCAGGCAGCGCTGCTGGGCTTCCAGCACCATGCTCTCAAACGCCGCCAGACGGGCGGCATCGTTCAGGTGCTGCCGCCGTTGACCCGCATGGAACAATTGCTGTTCGAACTGATCTGGTGCGGCATGCTGCTGCTGACGCTCGCCATCATCAGCGGCTTCCTGTTCGTGGACAACCTGTTCGCCCAGCACCTGGCCCACAAGACCATCCTGTCGCTGCTGGCATGGCTGATCTTCGCCGGCCTGCTGGCCGGGCACCACTATCTGGGCTGGCGTGGCCAGAAGGCGGTACGCTGGACGCTGACCGGCGTCGGCGTGCTGATACTGGCCTTCTTCGGCACCAAGTTCGTGCTGGAATACGTCTTCCACTACAACGCCTGAGACATGCCCCGAGTCGACAGCCGTGCCGGGTGCGGCTGTCGGCGGCGTTGACAGGGTTCGGCTAACGCCCTACAACAACCTGACAACTCCTGAGGAATTCCCCGCCTTGAGCGATGACATACCCTTGGGCCTCATGCTGGGCCTGTTGTTCATTCTGGTTTGCCTGTCAGCCTTCTTCTCCAGTTCCGAAACCGGCATGATGTCGATCAACCGCTACCGGTTGAATCACCAGGCCAATGCCGGATCCCGTTCGGCCAAGCGCGTCGTCGAGCTGCTCAAGCGTCCCGATCGCCTGCTGGGCGTGATACTGATCGGCAACAACCTGATCAACAACCTTGCGGCTTCGATCGCAACCATCGTCGCCATTCACTTCTTCGGGGATGTATCGGGACCCGCCATCGCCACGCTGGTACTGACGATCATCGTGCTGATCTTCGGCGAAGTGACCCCCAAGACCTATGCCGCCATCAAGCCCGACCGCATCGCCCTACCCGCCTCGCTGATCCTTGCGCCACTGCTGAGACTTTTCTATCCCGTGGTCTGGCTGGTCAATGCCATTTCCAACGGGCTTCTGCGCCTCATCGGCGTTCGCCACCTGGACGCCGGTGCCGACAGCCTCACCCGTGACGAGCTTCGCAGCGTGGTTCACGAGGCGGGGCCGATGATCCCCAGCCGTCACCAGGCGATGCTGCTGTCGATCCTCGATCTGGAAAATGTCACCGTCAACGACATCATGGTCCCGCGTCACGAGATCGTCGGTCTCAATCTCGACGACGATCTGGAAACGCTGCTGGCCCAGATTCGCCAGAGTCAGCACACCCGCCTGCCGATCTTCAAGGGCGACATCAACAACATCATCGGCATTCTGCACCTGCGCAACGCTTCGCGGTTTCTCTCCAAACCGGATCTTCAGAAAGCCGCGATCGTACAGGAAGCCCGTGAACCCTATTTCATTCCGGAGTCGACCCCGCTGCATACGCAACTGCTCAATTTCCAGCAGCAGAAGCGTCGGATCGGGGTGGTGGTTGACGAGTACGGAGACGTGCAAGGATTGGCGACGCTGGAGGACATTCTGGAAGAGATCGTGGGCGAGTTCACCACCGATGTCGCCGGCACTTATCGGGACATCCACCCGCAGCCCGACGGCAGCTACGTGATCGAAGGTACGGCCAATATCCGCGAAGTCAACAAGGCACTGGGCTGGCAGCTGCCGACGGATGGCCCCAAGACCTTGAACGGCCTGATCCTCGAGGAGCTGGAATCCTTTCCCGACGCTCAGGTCTGCCTGCAGATCGGCACGAGCCGCCTGGAGATTCTGGAGATCGGCGACAACCTGATCACCTCGGCACGCTGCTGGCAGCAAGGCGTCCGGCGCCGTGCTACCGAATAGCCCCGAATAGACCCGAATAGACCGGGGCTCAAGGCGCGCCGACTTCCCTCGTGGAGCTGGCGGCCGATGACCCGCCAGGGAGTGATTCGCTACGCTAGATCGGGCCGCCCAGCCTCCTGGCCAGGCTTTGATCGGCAGCGCGCTTGAGACCTCGGACCCGTCGCTCCAGGGTTCTGCGCGGCGAATAGCCTGCCGGTATCGGCTCGCCGAAGACCAGCAGGACCCGCGCCCGCAAACGGCGCGGCCATTTGGTCAGCGCCTTGCCATCCTTGTTGGAGGTCCAGGATCCCCACAGGCCCGACAGCGCCGCCGGTACCACCGGCACCGGGTCTCGCGCCAGCACCAGGTCCAGCCCTCGCCGGAAAGCCTGCACCTCGCCATCCGGCGTCAGCCGCCCTTCTGGGAAGATCATCACTACCTCGCCGTTGCGCAGTGCCCGGCTGACCTCTTCCAGCGCACGCCGCACGCCGCCCGGATCGCGCCGGTCGGAGTCCACCGGAATCGCCCCGGCAATCCGGAAGAACCAGTTGATCCAGGGATTCTCGTAGATCGGCCGATCCATCATGAAGCGCAGCGGACGAGGGCAGGCGCCGCCGAGTACCAGCGCATCCATGAAGCTGACATGGTTGCAGACCACCAGCGCCGGGCCAGTGGCCGGCACATGATGACGGCCGCGACAGCGAAGCCGATAGAGCACCTGGACCAGGGCGAAGATCAACAGCCGCAGCGCCGGTCTCGGGTTGCGCATCAGCAGCGCGACGCCGACCAGCAGAGCGGCCCAGCCGAGACAGGCGAACAGCACGAAGAGCGACAGCTTCATCACGCTGAGCACCAGGATCCCGAACACGGCGGAGAGGATCATGAACAGCGCATTGAGGATATTGTTGGCGGCGATCATGCGCGCCCTTCGCTCTTCGCGACTGGCCAGTTGCATCAGAGTGTAGAGCGGCACGCTATAGAGACCGCCGCCCAGCCCCACCAGCGCCAGCAGCGTGCTCATCTGCCAGAACTCGGTCATTGCCAGCAGTTCACCCAGCGCCAGCTGTTCACCGGCCAAGCCCGATTGCGATGCCAGCTCGATGCCCGAGACCCCGATGACCAGCGCCCCGAGCGGCACCAGCCCCAGTTCCAGGCGGCCTGCCGACAACCGCGAGCAGAGCAGCGCGCCGAGCCCGACACCGACCGCGAAAGCCCCCAGCAGAAAGCTGACCGCCCCTTCGCTGCCGTGGACCACGTCACGCACCCAGGCGGGCAGTTGGGTGAGATAACAGGCCCCGAGAAACCAGAAGAAGCTGATACCGATCAGCGCGGGGCGCACGCGCTTTTCACTCAGGCCATCCCGCATCACCTGCCAGGTGCCCGAAAACGGACGCCACGGCACACGGCCAGCCACGCTCGGTGGCGCCTCGGGAATGCCCAGGCTGGCGACGACGCCGATCAGCGCGATGACGATCAGGCTGGCCGCGATCGCCGCCCGCTCCAGGGCGCCGTCCAGCGAAGCCAGCACGCCGGCCAGCAGCGTTCCCAGCAGGATCGACACGAAAGTGCCCAGATTGACCCAGGCATTGCCCTTGACCAGTTCGGTGGCGGCGAGATGTTGCGGCAGGATGGCGTACTTGACCGGCCCGAACAGCGCAGACTGCGTGCCCATCATGAACAGCAGCGCCAGCAGCAGGCCAAAGAGTTCGAACCAGACCGCCACCGCCGCCGCGATCATCGTAGCAAGCTCCAGCAGCTTGAGACGGCGCACCAGCCGCTGCTTGTCGAGGTGGTCGGCGAGCGTGCCGCCCCAGGCGGAGAACAGAAAGAAAGGCAAGATGAACAGCCCCGCTGCCAGATTGTTGAGCAACCCCGTATCCCAGCCGTAGCGAGGCACGGCGACGAAGGTCAACAGCAGCAGCAGAACGTTCTTGAACAGGTTGTCGTTGAACGCCCCCAGCGCCTGAGTCCAGAAGAACGGGGCAAAACGGCGTTGGGTCAGCAATCCCGAGATCACGTGGCGTCCGGCTGATAACGCAGGCCATTGAGGGTCATCGTCAGCAGTTGATCGAGCAGCTCGCCGACTTCCATCGGCTGCTCCTGCCAATAGCCGAGACGATCGTTCAGCCCCAATTGGACCAGACCGTGGACACTGCCCCAGAGGGTTCTTGCCATGCGGCGGGCACCGGCATCGTCGAGCGCCGGCTGATGCGCCTTGAGCGCGCTCTCGACACGAAGGAACAGCGCTTCGATGATATGGCTCTGGCGCTCGTCCAGTTCCCCCTCGTCCGCCAGCGGATATTCGAACAGCATCTGCCAACGGTAGGGTTCATGCTGGGCAAACTGCCAGTAGGCGGTCGCCAGCGCCTTGAGCTGCGGTTCCGGATCGGCATCCTCGAGCCAGGAGACCGCGGCCCCCATGCGATCGAGCGTCTCGATATTGACGTACTGCAGCAGGTTGCTGAAGCTGCCGTAGAGCTTGAGCAGCGTACTCGGTGCACAGCCCACATCGCGAGCCAGGGAGCGCAGCGACAGCGTATGCACGGGATTGTCTCGCAGCCAGGCATCACAGGCCGCCATGACCTGAGCATGGAGCGCCTCGGGAGCGTGCTGTCGCGGTCGAGCCATGAAGTTCCTCGCTCGGAATAGTGTCGAATCGCTGCCGATGGTCCGGGGGCCGGAAAATATTGTTGTCGACTTAAAATCGAACAGCGTTTCTCAGCATATCGCCATACCGCGCAAACGCAAGCACCTGGGGCATTAACGTAACGATTTCGTGAGAGTTTTAAGCCGATCGATTGCACCGGTCGCATCCGTTTTCGATCAATAACATCTTGGCCCTGCCCTTCCGGTGGCATAGGCTGTGGCCCTGCCGTCAGAATGCCCACGAGGAGAGACCATGGCTGGTCGACTGCATGTCGACGACTGGACACGTCACCCGCGGAGCCCCGCCTTTCGTGGCATCGACCCGCCCGTGTTCAGCCCCAACCTGGCGCCTCGCCGCTGGCTGTCGATCCTGCGCCGGGAAGCAGACGACATCGTGCTGCGCGATGCCTTCTGGGGACTCACGCCCACCTGGCTGAAGGTCCTCGATCAGGCGCCTCACTGCGCCCGCGCCGAATCCCTCGACGAGCGACCGATGTTTCGCGAAGCGCTGACCGAGCGCCGTTGCCTGGTCCCCGTGACCGGCATCTATGTCTGGCAGGCCGGGCTACGCGGCAAGCAGCCCTTTCTGGTCACGCATACCGACCGCTCGCCGCTGATGCTGGCCGGCATCTGGAGCCGCTACGCTCCGGATATCGGCACCCCGCGCGACTCGTTCGCGCTGATCACCGTGCCTACCACGGAGGTCATCGCGCCCATGAGCGACCGCCTGCCCGCCGTCATCGCGCCCTCCCGGATCGAGGACTGGCTCTCTGTGGAAACCTCGCCGACAGCCGCTCGTGACCTCATCGGGCCGGCCGACAGGGAACTGTTGGGCGCTTTTCCGGTATCAAGACAGGTGAACGATCCCGCGCACCAGGAGTGGGCCTGTGGCTATCCGGTCGGACCCATGCGGGTGTGGACGGCCTGAAGCCAAGCCACGCTCCGTCTCGGCGTTCACGATCGAACCATTCACCGTCGAGCTCCGTTCATCCTCGAGCCGATTCATTACCAAGTCGATTCATTACCAAGTCGATTCATTACCGAGCCGATTCATCATCACCGAGAGAATCCGTATGCAGGAACCCCATTCACGAGCTTCATCGCATCGCGCTCATGCCGTTGGCAGCGCGATATCCCGGCGCTCCGGGCTCCGCGCCTGGTTCGCTGCCGGCTATCTGACCCTCGGTCTGGCACTGACATTCAGCTCGCTGCCCAGCGAAGCCATCGCCGCCGCCAAACCTGTCTCGCCGGATCCCGTCCAGCCGATCCAGGGCTCCCTGAACCAGAGCTCCCCGACCCAAAACCCTCTGACCCAGAGCCCTCTGATCCAAAGCCCTAATGACGACCGCCAGTATCGTGCCATCACGCTGGATAACGGCCTGCAGGTGCTACTGGTCAGCGACCCCGATGCCGACAAGGCCGCGGCGGCGATGGATGTCTCGGTAGGCAGCGACAACGACCCGTCGGACATGCCCGGCCTGGCGCACTTCCTCGAGCACATGCTGTTTCTGGGCACCGAGGGCTATCCCGATCCCGACGGCTACCAGCGCTTCATCAACCGCAACGGCGGATCTCACAACGCCTTCACCGCGGACCAGGACACCAACTACTTCTTCGACGTCGATCCCGAGGCCTTTCCCGAGGCGCTGGACCGTTTCTCGCAGTTCTTCGTCTCTCCGCAGTTCAATCCGGAGTACGTCGACCGCGAACGCCATGCGGTGAACTCCGAGTACCAGGCGCGGCGCGAAGATGACGCCCGCCGCATCAACGAAGCGCTGGGCAAGGCGCTCAATCCCGATCATCCGATCAACCACTTCTCCGTCGGCAGTCTGGATACGCTCAACAGCGACAAACGTCCGCTGCGCCAGGCGCTGCTCGACTTCTATCATCGCCATTACGGCGCCAACGTGATGCATCTGGCCGTGCTTGCGCCGGAGCCCCTGGACACCCTGGAGCAGCAGGTGCGCCAGCGCTTCGACGCCGTACCCGATCGCGACCTGAAAAAGCCGGTCGTCGAACAGCCGCTGGCAAGAGACGGCGACCTGCCGGCGTCGCTGCGCATCAAGACCAACGAAGCCCGGCGCCAGCTGGAGTTCCTGTTTCCCGTCGACGATCCGATCCTCGAATATGCCGACAAGCCCGACGACTACCTCGCCAACCTGCTCGGCCACGAAGGCGAAGGCAGCCTGCTGGCCGCCCTGCGTCAGGCCGGCTGGGCCGACGGCCTGTCTGCCGGCACGAGCCATGGCGATGGTCGGCATGCGCTGTTCGACATCTCGATCAGCCTGACCCCGGAGGGCGAAAACCACCTCGACGACATCCAGGCGAGCCTGTTCGAGCAGATCCGGCGGATCCGCGATCACGGCGTCAACGCCTGGCGTTACGAGGAACAGGCCAGACTGGCCGAGCAGAGCTTCCGCTTTCAGCAGCGCAGCGAACCGATCGACACCGTCAGCGGCATGGCGATGAGCCTCGCCCATTATCCGCTCAAGGATGTGCAGTACGCGCCCTACCGCATGGATCAGTTCGACGCGGCGGCGATCGATGACATCCTCGAACGGCTGACCCCCGACAACCTGCTGCGGGTCTACAGCGGCCCGGACGTCGCGGGGGAAAAGACGACCGAGTACTTCTCGACCCCCTACACCCTGACGCGCCGCGACGACTGGCCTCGCGGGACGCCCCTCGAAGGCCTGGCGCTTCCCGAGGCCAACCCCTACATCGCCGAAGACCTGAGCGTACAGCCGTTCGATAGCGCCGAACCGGCGCGCCTCGTCGACTCCCCCAGCGTCGAGATCTGGCATCAGGCCGACAGCGACTTTGGCGCCCCGCGCGTCGAATGGCGCTTCAGCCTGCAGAACCCCGATGCCACGCGGGATGCCCGCCATGCCGTACTGACACGGCTGCTGGCCGGCTGGTTGAACGATGGTCTCAACGAGCGCTTCTACCCCGCCTCGCTGGCCGGCCAGAACTTCACCGCCTACGCCCACGGTCGCGGCATCACGCTCGCCTTCTCCGGCTGGCGCGATCATCAGGATCGCCTGATGCAGACGGTCGTCGAGCAACTGCGGCAGGGCGAGATCACCGATGCCAGCATCGCCCGAGTCAAGCAGGGGCTGGAACGCAGCTGGGGAAACGCGCCACAGGACGCCCTCTACCAGCAGATGCAGCGCACCCTGGGCGAGGCTCTGATGCGGCCGCAGGTCAGCACTCCCAACATGCTGGCGGCGATCGGTGACATCGATGCCCAGGACGTGCGCGACTATCGCCGGCAATTCCTCGACGAGCTCTACGTACAGGCTCTGGCGGTGGGCAATCTCGACGCCACCCTTGCCAGACGCGAGGGGCTGCTGGTCGCCAACGCCCTGTCGCCCAGGCTTCGCGCCAGCGACATTCCGCCGTTGCGCGTGCTCGACGTCCCGGCAGATGCGCCGGCCCTGCATCCGTCGACGACACGGGACGACGCCGCAGTCCTGCGCTATCTCCAGGGCCCCAATCGCGCGCTGCAGAGCCAGGCCAGCCTGGCCGTGATCGGGCAACTGATCGGCCCGCCGTTCTTTGCCAAACTGCGCACCGACGAACAGCTCGGCTATGTCGTCAGCGCCGGTTACGCGCCCTTCATGAATGCCCCGGGCCTGATGATGCTGGTGCAGTCGCCCAGCGTTTCCAGCGAGACCATCGGACAGCGCATGAACGCCTTCCTGAAGACGTTCGACCAGCGCATCGAGGCGTTGAGCGATGCCGATCTGGCGCCCTATCGCCAGGCCGTGCGCCAGCAACTGCTGCAGCGCGACCAGTCACTTTCGGCACGTGCCGATCGGCTGTGGCAGACGCTGGCCTACCCCCAGGCCGACTTCGATCGTCGGGAGCAACTGGCAGCCCAGGTCGACGAGCTGAGCGCAGCGGATGTCCGCAGCGCCTGGCAGACGCTGCGCCAGAGCCCGGCGCTCAATGTCACCTCCGATGCCGGCGACCAGCCCAGCGATGTCGATGCTCTGACTCGCGACTACGCGACGCTGGCGCGATAACGGCAGCGGCGCACCCGAAGACATTACCCTCCAACGCAAGCCGCCCCGGACGCATCGTCCGGGGCGGCTGTCTGTTTTGTGGCTGTCTGTTTTCTGGCTTTCTGGTTCGGGAAGTCGGCTTTCGTCACCCGCTCGTCGCTCAATAAGCGTCGAACGCCTGTTCCGGCATGATCGACTCGACGTACATCACCAGCTCTTCGAGCACCTGACGTTCGCGGTCTTCCAGCGGCGTCTGGTTGAGGCGCTCGATCTCGCGGGCGAAATCCTTGAGCGTCATTCCGCCACTATTGGCGTCGTTCATGCGCGCCCAGCGGAAGGCGTCCCACTGCGCCTTTTCCTCGCTGTCGAGCGTGTCGGGATAGCTGCGCGCACGCATCCGGAACAGCATCTCCTCGAGCCGCGGGTCCTGGAAGGCAAACCCCGTCGTGCCCAGCTCGTCGGGCGGTGTCGCGTGCAAGCGTTCCATCGCCTGCCGGTCGTGCGGCGAGAAGAAGCCGCCAGAGTAGAGCATCAGGTCGGGATCCTGCGGCGGATCGGCCGGCGAGTCGGCAAAGGCCAGTGCCGCCTTGCTGGCGGACTCCGGATTCTGCACCAGCGCCTGCCAGTGTCGCTCGCACAAGGCACGGTCGAGCCCCAGACGCTTGGCGACGGCATCATTGGCCGTGACGATCGGCAGCAGCACCGGGCTGCGATTGAGATGGACCACTTTCAGCGGAATCCGCGTTTCGCCCTCGGCCAGTTCGCTTTCGCTGACGAAGATGCGTGACCGGATCTCCTCGGGCGTCAGCGAGAACAGCGGCGCCGGGTCGACGGCCAGGTCGTAGACGATGATCCCGTTGGGGTTCGAAGGGTGCGCAGCCAGCGGCACGACCAGCGCGCTGCAGCCGCGACTGGCGGGATAACGCCGCGAGATATGCAGCATCGGCTTGCGGGCATCGACATCGAGCAACTCGGCCACTCGACGCTTCTGACGCAACGACAGCAGGTAATCGAAGAACTTGGCATTCCGGGCGCGCAAAAGCCGAGCCATGCCGATCGTGGCGCGCACATCCGCCAGCGCGTCGTGGGCTCCTTCATGCGGGATACCGTTGGCTGCCGTCAGGTGCTCGAGCTTGAAGCTCGGGGCGCCATCGTCGCGCTTCGGCCATTCGATGCCCTCGGGGCGCACGGCGTAGAAGGCGCGCACGGCATCGATCAGATCCCAGCGGGAATTGCCGTTCTGCCACTCTCGAGCGTAGGGGTCGAACAGGTTGCGGTAGAACAGATGGCGGCTGACTTCGTCATCGAAGCGCAGGCTGTTGTAGCCCAGCGAACAGGTGCCCGGCACGCTCATTTCCGCCTGGATGCGCGCGGCGAACTCCGCCTCCGGCACGCCACGACGCAGCGCGGCCTGGGGCGTGATGCCGGTAATCAGACAGGCATGGGGGTTGGGCAGGTCGTCGTCCGCCGGGCGGGCGTACAGGGTCAGCGGCTCGCCGATTTCGTTGAAGTCGGCATCGGTACGAATCGCGGCGAACTGGGAAGCCCGGTGCCGACGCGGATCGGCACCGAAGGTTTCGTAGTCGTGCCAGAGAAATGTGGGCTCTGCCTGGGGCCGGGAATTCCTGCTGTTGCCCCTTCCACTCGTGGCCATTCCGCTCTCCGCCTGCGCAAAAGGCCAAGCCTAGCATAGCCGGCAGCACGACTCATGTGTCGCTGGCCGTGGCACTGACCGTTTCAGGTCTTGGCCGCTTCAGGTCTTGGCCGCTTCTCAGGTCTTGGCCGCTTCGCTTTCGTTGGGCAGTGTCACGTTGAGTTCGAGCACCGAGCAGTCGTTGTCGCTATCGAGGCTGATATTGATGGCATCCTGGTCGACCTTGACGTACCGCCGAATGACCTCGAGCAGCTCCTGCTCCAGCATCGGCATGTAGTCGGGCTGGCCCCGATGCCCGCGTTGATGGGCAACGATGATCTGCAACCGCTCCTTGGCAACGGATGCGGATTTCTTGCGTTCACCCTTGAGAAAATCGAGTAGCCTCACCGGCGGCCTCCTCCTCCGAACATGCGTGCGATCAGGCCGCGCTTCTGCACCGATTGAAAACGCAGCGGCACGTCTTCGCCCATCAGGCGCGACACGGTATCGACATACGCTTGTCCAGCGTCGCTCTTGTCGTCATGGATGACCGGCACCCCCTGGTTGGAGGCGCGCAACACGGCTTCCGATTCGGGAATCAGGCCGACCAGGTCGATCGCCAGTATTTCCCGAATGTCTTCCAGATTGAGCATGTCCCCGTCATCGACCCGGCTCGGGTTGTAGCGGGTTACCAGCAGGTGTTCCTTGATCGGGTCACGGTTCTGTTCGGCGCGACGCGACTTGGACGACAGCAATCCGAGAATACGGTCCGAGTCCCGCACCGAGGAGACCTCGGGATTGGTCACGACGATGGCCTCGTCGGCGAAGTAGAGGGCCAGTTGGGCGCCACGTTCGATACCGGCGGGAGAGTCGCAGATGATGTAATCGAACTCCTCGGAGAGATCCATCAGGACCTTTTCGACGCCTTCCAGCGTCAGCGCATCCTTGTCGCGCGTCTGGGACGCGGGAAGGATGTGCAGGTTCTCCGAGCGCTTGTCGCGAATCAGAGCCTGCTTGAGTCCGGCCTCGCCCTGGATGACGTTGACCAGGTCATAGACGACCCGGCGTTCACACCCCATGATCAAGTCCAGATTCCGCAGCCCCACGTCGAAGTCGATGACGACGGTCTTGTTACCGCGAAGGGCCAACCCCGTGGCAATGGCTGCCGCACTGGTCGTCTTGCCGACGCCACCTTTACCGGACGTTACAACGATGATCTTGGCCAAGATGAACTTCCTGTTACCCGATAACTGTTGATCACTCTCGCGCCATTCAGGTCAGCGCCGAGATCCTTAACTGGTCTTCCTTGAGCTGCACTTGCACCGAACATCCCAGCATCTTGGGGTCGATATCCTCAAGACGCTTGTAGGTTCCTGCCACGGAAAGCAACTCGGCCTTCAGATCGTGACAGAAGATACCGGCTTCGCGATCGCCATGAATACCAGCCAGCGCCCGTCCGCGTAGTGGCCCATAGACATGCACACTGCCTGCGGCCAGCACCTCGGCACCGGGATTGACGGCGCCGATCACGACCAGATCGCCTTCCGAGGCGGAAACCTGCTGGCCCGAACGCACCGTACCGCGATAAATACGCCCCCCAGCCTGTATCGATACCTCCGGCGGCGGCACCGGCAGCTCCGCTTCGATCGGTGCCTCGACGGGCCGGGGCTCGACCCCACGCGGACGATTCTCCTGCGGCGGGAACCAGCCTAGCCCCAGCGCCCATGCCGACTGCTTGACCGGATCCGATCCGCCGCGTACGGCCACTGGCAGCAACTTGTGCGCGCGACACACGGCACAGATGCGCTCGAGGGCAAGGTGCGGCTCGTCGACCTGCTCGACACTCAGCACCACCGGCGTATGCTGAAAGAAGGCCGGTGCCTGACTCACCTTCCCGGCCAGTTGTGCGCGGATACGCTCAGGGTCGCCACTGGCCAACTCCATGACTGTCATCGGCAGCATGCCGCCTTTGAATGTAAAGGCAGTGTCTGCCCGATCCCTGTTGAGACTCATGACCGAACTCCGCAGCGGGGGAATGGGGTTAAGCTAGGCGAGGGCGGACATCGCTGCAACCGATCATAAGGCCCCTCAGACCTTTTGTCAGGTGTCGCCACGAACCGACGCAACCCGCGAATCGGGCTTTCATCACCGACGAATCGGGCTTTTACCGCTGGCCTTCAAATGGTTAGATAGACAGTTGCCGTCGGCGCCGCGAATTTGCGGGGTCGATCTCTGCCAGCCCCGTCGTTTTCAGGATGCCACACCGGCCATGCCAGGACTCTTTCAACGTCTGTTTTCCCCTCGCTGGCGGCACAAGGATCCCGCTGTCCGCGCCCAAGCCGCCTCTCAACTGAGCTCGGACGAGCTCGATACGCTTCGTCAGCTCGCCCAGGACGATTCCCCCCAGGTCCGCCAGGCGGCACTGGCGCGGGTACAGGATCTCGATCCGCTGCTCCAGTGGCATCGCCAGTCGCCGAGCGAAGAGTCGTTCCAGCGTCTCGTCGACCTTCTCGGCGGGCGCGTTTCGCCCAGCCCCGATCTCAATACGCGGCTGGCAAAGATCGAGCAGCTCGAGGATCTGGCACTGATCGACGCCCTGATCGGCCAGAGTGACAACCAGTCCCTGCGTCTGGCCGCGCTGGCTCGCATCGACGACGAAGCGCGCCTGATCCACCACGCCAGCGAGAACAGCATCACCGCCGTGCGCCACGCCGCCGCGGAACGTGTCACCTCCCCCGACGGCCTGGCGCAACTGGCCAAGCAGGCACGCCGGGACAAGCAGGTGGCCCGCCTGGCGCGTGAGCGACTGGCGCGCCTGCGTGCCGACGCCGAACAGCAGAGCCGCGAAGAAGCGGAGCGCGAGCAGCTGCTGGCAACCCTGGAAGCCCAGGCCAACCGCCCCTGGGAGCCGACCTTCGAGGCGCGCCTGAAGCACTGGGTCAAACAATGGGACGCGTTGACCAGCAACGCAGACCCAACCCAGCACGCCCGCTTCGATGCCGCAGTGACTCGCTGCCGCCAGCGCATCGCCGAACACGAGCATCAGCATCGCGAGCTCGAACGCATCCAGCGCGAAAAGTCCGAGGCGCAATCGACGCGCGAAGGCATCCTCGATGCCCTGAACCAGGCACTGAACATCGTCGCTGAAACCGAACGACTGACCCCGGAGGTCATGCAGGCGCTGCAAGGCAAGTGGCGGCTGCAGGAAGAGCGCTGGCAGGAGGTCTCGGATCGCTACGGGGTCAGCGAGTCCTTCCAGCAGCGGTACGCGGCGCTCGACCAGCAGGCCCAGACCATCTGGCAGGCCTGGGAGCGGCTGCAGGCCGAAGCCCCCGCCCTGCGCGAAGCGCTCGAGAAAGAAGAGCCGCTGGCGCCGGTCCTCGAGCGCCTGGCATGGCCGCGCACGCTGCCGCCGACCGAGCTGGTGCTCGATGCCCAGCGCCAGGCAGCAGCCAGCAGGCGACAGCAAGACACGGCAGCCGCCGCCAAGACCGAAAACCATTGGTCGGACGAAGAGATCGGCGCACAGCTCGAGGCTCTGTCCGAGGAGCTCGACCAGGGCCGTTACCGCCCCGCCTCGCAGCTGCATCGCCGTCTGCGCCAGCATCTGGATTCCAGCGGGCAGTCGTTGTCGCCGGCCCAGGAGCAGGCCTACAAGCAGCAGACCGCCCGCCTGGCCGAATTGAAGGACTGGCGCGGTTTCGCCGCCGCGCCCAAGCGCGAAGCTCTGCTGGCGAACATCGAAGCGCTGGTCGAGGCCCGCGAGCAGCCGGATGCAGAGCGTCATCGCCGGCATCAGCAACTGATTCGCGACTGGCGCCAGCTCGGCGACGCTGCAGCTACCCGCGAACTGGCTCAGCGCTTCCGCGCCGCCTCCGACGCCCTCCATGAACAGCTGGCCGAGTGGGAAGCCGAACTCGAGTCGCGGGAGCAGGACAACCTCGCGGCCCGGCAGGCACTTTGCGAACAGCTCGAAGCGCTGCTGGCCCACCCTTCCGAGGATGCCGACCCGGATGGCCTGCGCCGGATTCGCGATGCCGCCCAGGAACAGTGGGATCGACACTGGCCGGTTCCGCGGCGGCAGGCCGCCTCGACCGGCCGGCATTACGCCCGCCTGCGTCGCCAGCTGCAGTCGCTGATCGACGAGCGCGCCGGTGATGTCGCGGACCACAAGCGCGAACTGGTCGAACAGGCCCGACAACTGGCGGAAGATACCGCGCCCGCCGCGCAGCGTGCCGAGCAGGCCAAGTCGCTGCAACAGCGCTGGCGCGAGCTGGGCCGAGCGCCGAAAGGCATCGAACAGACGCTGTGGCGCCAGTTCCGCAACCACTGCGACACCATTTTTGCGGCCCGCGACACCGTGCGTGGCGAACAGCAGGCACGACAGCAGCAGCGCTTCGATGACATGCAGGCACTGATCGACCGCCTGGATGCCTGGCAGCCTGCGTCCGCCGGAGAGCGCCATGTTCTCGAGTCGGCGCTGACAGAAGCGCAACGCCTGGTGCCCCTACCCCGCAGCCGGCGCAGCGAGGGTATGGAAAAGCGCTGGCAAGGTATCGTTCACGCGCGGGAAGTCACGCTGGATCGTCTTGCGCTGGTGGAAGAAGCGAAGCAGTGGCCCGACTATCGGGCATGGATGCGTCAGACCGCCGGCGACGACGGCGAAGCGCTCGATATGGCCCGGCTCGACAGCGACGTACGACGAGCGCTCGAAGCCCGCGAGACGCAGCGCCAAGCGTCGTCACCGCAGCAGGCCGAAGAGCATCTGCAGCGCTGCCTGGTCCAATTGGCACTGCTGGCCGGCGACGCCATCCCCGAAGCGCTGGAACCGCTGCGCCTCGAGGTTCAGGTCGCGCGGCTCAACGACGGGCTGGGCCGGCCGCCCACGCCGCCCGAGGAGCTGCATCAGACGCTATTGCGGCTGTTGTCGGTTGCCCCGCTTACGACCGAGACCTGGGAGCGCTATGAACCCGCTTTCGATAGCGTGATGACGCATTTGAGCCAGACAGGACATCATCACAGCGACGACAGTGTTGACATCGTCTAATCCATACGTATAATACGCCTCAAGTTGATGCGGGGTGGAGCAGTCTGGTAGCTCGTCGGGCTCATAACCCGAAGGTCATCGGTTCAAATCCGGTCCCCGCTACCAAATTATTTGACCGGTGCCTTCCCCAGGCGCCGGTTTTTTTTTGCGTTCGCTTTTCTATTTCCGGATTCTTCATTATCCCTGCGGTGCGCACCAACAAGGCGCGCACCAACAAGACGGCCGGCCCACTTGGGCCGGCCGTTTTGCTGCAAAAGAGCCAAACGCTCCGTGTTACGCCATTACCAATCCTGAGTGGTCAGCACGTCCTAAACGATTAACATGTTCTAAACGATTAACACGCGCTAACGATTAACGCCTAAGCGATCATCACGTCATCCTGCTGGATGCCGAGCAGCTGGGCCTCTTCAGCCACCATCGCCGGCTCGTCTTCGGCAGGAACGTACTGGTCATCACCATAAAGCTCCGCGAAATCGATAGCGTCAGAACGCTCAGGGATCTCCAACGCCAAGGAGGGGTCGATCTGCTCGAACTCACCGGTGCCCATGGATTGAGCAATACCCTTCATGGCGAGATAGCTCTCGAGCGTCAAGGCGCCCGCCAGAGCGCTGTAATCGAGCTCTACACCTTGGGCCAGCTGATCCATCTCCTGCAGGCCGCGCTGTTCGACCAGCAGCGTCGCGGTGCCATCGAGTCCCAGGCCATTACGGCCGATAGCCGGGTTATCGCTGCCCGGGTAAAGCGTGAGGTTGGCGTGGTCGTACTCCTCCAGCGCCTGTTCGATCGCCACGGCCGCACGCTGCCCCGTTTCCACCAGCGAGGGATCCACCCCCTCATTGGTTGCCCATAGCGTGGACAACGTATCCAGCGAGCCATCCGTATCGCGATAGTTGTTCTGATGGTGCATATCCAGGAACAGATCCGGCTGATACTGCTCGACGACCTGCATCACCGCAGCCGACTCCGGCGCCAGATCCGGATCGTTGGGCACATCGGGATCGTAGGTGCGGTTGAGGTCGATATCGTTGGAATTGCGACGCGGATCCAGAACGTCTTCACCGCCAGCGACCTGCTCCTGCCAGCGCGCAAAGCCGTCCGGATTGACTCGCGGCATCACCACCACAGTGACCTCTTCGCGCAACGCCTGTGCTTCGGGGCTGTCGCCGGCCAGATAATCAAGCAGATAAAGTGCTGCCTCGGTACCCAGCGGCTCGTCACCATGCTGCTGGGTCGCGATCATCAAGGTCTGGGAGCCCGTGCCAACGACCGCCTTGTAGAGCGGGTTGCCCTCCACGGATTCGCCAACCTGCTCGAGCGCCATGGCATCGTGATCGGCATCGAGCTGCTGCAGTGCCGCGTAGAGCTCCTCGTTGCTGTGCAGGTTATCCAGCGCCAGCGCCTGCTGCGCATCGTATTCGTCCTGCGCGACATTCTGGCTGTAGTAATTGGCCACCGAAAGCTTGGCGCCCAGTGCCTCCTGGTCGGACTCGCTCGCGGCATCGATCATGGTGATCGCGACATTGGCGCGGCCGAGTTCACCGCTATCCACCCGTTCCGCCCAGTAAGCCACCTCGTCGTCACCGGGCTCGCGCTCGAAATAGTGGTTATAGATGGAACGGACGTACTCGCTGCTATCCAGCTCCGACAAATAGCCGGTCGCCTCATCGGAACCAATGATGGCCTGTTTGATAACGCTCTCGCTGACCTCCCCCGCATCAAGCTGGCCTTGCCAATAAGCCAAGCCATCCGGATCCGCGGCTCGTCCGAGATAAGCCAAATACAGTGATTGCACAACCTGGGCGCTGTTTTGTAATGCCATGGCCTGAAGTCTCCATTTTTCTTCATTGTTGAACCGACCTCATGGAAGCTAGTGGTTCAACCTGGAAAAAACGTCAGGTGTTAGCAAAAACCCACAAAACATAACCGAGCATTACGCTTGCGACTTGCCACCTTGCGCGCCGATCCGCTCTTACCGATACGGCGCTGTCGCAAACGGCATTATCGACTTGCCTCATAACTGAAATACACCGGCAGTTCGCTCAGGCACGGCTGGGCGCGGTCCTTCGGCGATAACAACGGCTGCTCGACCTGCCAGCCGATCGCCAGCGCCGGGTCATTCCAGAGAAGCCCCTTGTCATGCGCCGGCGAATACGCGCAGGAAACCTTGTAGAGCACCTCGGTATTCGGCTCCAGCGTCACCAGACCATGGGCGAAGCCGGCCGGCACCAGTATCTGATTGAAGCGATCGGCCGAGATCACCGCCGAGACATGCTGGCCGAAGGTCGGCGACCCGTGACGCAGATCCACCGCCACATCCAGAATGGCGCCGCGCACCACGCGTACCAACTTGGCTTGAGCGTATGGCGGTATCTGGAAATGCAGCCCACGCAGCGTGCCAGCCTCGGCAGAAAAGGCGTGGTTGTCCTGCACGAACTCGAGATCGATACCCGCCTCAAGAAAGCGCGGCTGGCTGTAGGTCTCGGAGAAGAAGCCCCGTTCGTCACCGTGACGAGCGGGGGTGATTAGCTTGACCTCGGGGATGGCCAGCGGCTCGATGGATAAATCCATAGGAAATAAAGTCCTCGATGGGCATGAGCAACTCCCGACACGGCTACGCCAACAGAGGGGTCTCACAGCGCCAAGCGTTGCCAACTGAATCCGGGGCGCGACGCATCATATCCGCCAAGCGTGACAGGACGGAGAGTTCGTCTGGCAGCGCTTCCGGTGAGTACGCATTGATCATGCCAGTTCTCATGGCGCATCGGAAAAACGACGCAGTGTAGCATTTGCCGCCCCCGGGATCTGAATGGCCTCCGCCCGCTTCACGTCTTTGCCGGCCTTCTTGCCTGCCTTCGATTAGTCTAATTTACGCGACACTCGCGTATAAACTACGTACACTGTTAGCAGAAGCCCCAGGAGGCAGCTATGGAAAAGAATCTCGCTGAAAGAAGAGGCGTGATGGCTCTAAAAGGAGTCAATATTCCCGAGTCGGTCTTTCATGATCAACGTGAGTACATCAAGGTTGTCAGGCATGGCATCCAAGGATCCGTGATCAAGGAAGCGATGATCGCCATGGGCGTTAATCGAGACGTGTTTCTACGCTTGCTCGATGTCGATTCCAGCAATCTGAGTAAATACTACAGAAGGCGACTGCATCGTAAAGATAGCGAAGAGGTACTGGATACGTTGCGGGTCTATCGAGAGGCTGTAAACGTGTTCGGTAATGTGGAAGTGGCACGAGATTGGCTGGGCACGCCCATCAACGCGCTGTCCGGTAGCAAGCCCATCGATATGTTCGACACCTCTGAGGGGCGTTCACTGGTGCGCTCAATCCTGCGTAAAATCGAGCACGGTGAATTTTCCTGATGAGAAGACTGTACCGTGTTGGCCCTGAGAAGTACTTGGGCAGGTTCAATGGACTCGGTGCAAGCTACACGGACGGTGCACGCTGGAACCTGCCCGAATCTCCTGTCATCTACTATGCCACCTCGCCCGCCATCGCCCTGCTCGAGATGGCTAATTACCTGGTTTCTCCGAGACACGTACCAGCCAGCTACCGCATTGGGGCCTTTGAGTTTACAGAAGAGGTCCAGATCGATGAGCTGGCTGAAACAGACCTACCCGAGAACTGGGCCGAGTTCCCGCACCCAGAATCGACCCAGCGGCTGGGAACCGAATGGTTGGACTCCAACAGTGCCGTGGGCCTGTTGGTTCCGAGCTGCACGGTTCCGATGGTCACTCCTGGTGAAGGCTTGATTGTAGTCAACCCTGGGCACCCTGATATCAGAAAACTGCAGCTCGTTGAGATAACCGGAGTCATTTATAACGAGCGGATGTTTTCGAAGGGTGAAGAATAGCCAGTGAGGGGGCTGGCTTATTGTTGTCGGTCGCAAGCAGAACGATTGTCTTCCGCTGTATCCAAACAGCGCCTATTTTCCTTGTTACAAAACAGAAGAGCGGATGAGTTTCTGCCTTGGGTTGGTTTTGAGATCGTAATCGGTGTGGCGACGATATTGGCGTCACTGATTAGCAGCAGCATCCAGCGGCTCCATCCAGCGTTCACGGTAGAACTGCATACGTGGGATGCCGAGCAACTCAGCCGCTTTGGCCTCAGAAATCAGTTGCTCCGCCAGGGCGCGATATACCAGCTGTTCAAACAGTTGCGGAGATTCGGTTGGCAATGGCTCGCCCGGCTCGCTCCGATTCCATCCCTTGGAGGAGAACAGCTTCATCAGCGACTGGTAACGATCATGCGGGATAACACCGCACTGCACGGCGCGGACTCCCCACCCTCGCATGGAAAGGCCATATTCATGCTTCAGCCGATAGAGCTCACGCGGCTCCAGGCGGTGGCGCTGCTTACCGAGTTCGTGGATAACGGCGGTTTGGGGCGCCAGAAAGGCCCCGGCAAAGCGGTCGCAGGCTTTCTCCTCGTCAAGCGGCTCCGCCACACGGCCCGCCATCAGCACATGAGCCAGCTCGTGGGCGAGCGTGAAGCGCTGGCGATCCCCCGGCCAGCAGGACGATACCGCAATCACCGGATATTGCCGGCCGTCTGCGGTAACTGCCGTAGCCGTCATGCCAGAAAACGCCGGATGTTCCACATCGACCGATAGAACCAATATGCCCAGCATTTCGAGCGTGCCGGTCAGATCCCCAATCGGGTTGAGGCCTAACGACCACGCATGGCGCATCTCATCAGCCAGGGCCTCGATCGACTCAAACTCGGCAATTCGCGCCGGTACGCCCTCCGGCACCGCAAACCGTGAAGTGGGCGACTCGGGAAAGGCGTTCAGCAGTTCGATACGCTTCTCGACACTCTCCGCCACCCGGATCTGAACGGCTTCCGCCCGCTTCATGCCAAAAGCCCGGTTTTTATGCAACTCGACCTTGCGAAATTCGATATTGGCCAACTGCACCGTCTGCCGGCGGAAAAAATACTCCGTGCGAACCCCGCACGCCCTGGCGATCTTGAGAAGTTTCGAAGAGTCAGGCGTTACGGCCCCCTTCTCGTACTTCTGGATCGCTGCCTTGGTCACGCCCAGCTGCTGGCCCAACGCCTCAAGCGTCAGGCCAGCGGCAAGGCGCGCTTGGCGAATACGTTGCCCCAACATGGCGGTGCCCTCCGGTTTACTTCTCAGGTAATTTTACCCCAAAAGTAAACCTGCTTGTTGATCTCGGCTCTGAAGCGGACGAACCGCCAGGGAAAACGCATGAAAACTTCTATACCGCGAGAATGTCGGCCAGATAGGTCTCATCCAGCGCGGCTTTCTTCTGCTTCCGCCGGATTCCGCCCTTGAAACTTGTCTCCCCTTTCAGGTAATTCAGAGCGATATGGCGGACCCTGGCGAGGTTTTCAGCGGCCTGACCACGGTGGATTTTGCAGGCATCTTCGCGAAGCGCCACGTCCAGTGACCAGTGCAGCTTGTTCTCGACGAACCAATGCTGGCGGGCCGCTTCTGCCAGTTTTTTAGCACTGAGATCCGCCGAGCTGATGTAATAGCGGATCATCGGCACTACGGGGGCTTCGTCGCCTTCCTGGCGAAACGACATCACCACGCCGACAGTTTTCAACCCGGGCCACTCATAGCTAAGCTCCTGAAATTCCGGCGTAAAGTCACTGACTACATGATAGCGTGTCTCCTGCCGGCCGCGGCTCTTTTCATCCGTTACATAGGAATCACCCTCGAAGCTCGCGACTTTTGCCATGGGGAATGCTGCCTCGAAAGCATCGGCTAATGCCGGCTGGTTTTCCTTGACTGAAAGCAGGTAGTCCGCCCCCTGCTGTACTACCTGTGCCGCGATCTTTTTCTGGCAACCCATGGCATCGATCGTCACCAGGCACCCCTGCAGGTTCAGTAGCTTGAGCAGCTCCGGAATCGCTGTTATCTCGTTGGATTTCTGCGCTGTTTTTACCTGGCCAAGTACCACGCCATTGGCCGCACTAAAGGCGCTCACCATATGTATGGCACCTTTGCCCTTGCCCCGGCAGTACGAACCGCGCAGCGTCTTGCCATCAATAGCGACAACAGCTCCATCGGTGACGTCATGGCATGACTTCATCCACTCGGCAAACGCTGTCTGCAGCTGCTCAGCATTCACCAGGGCCATCACGCGCGCTAATGTGTCGTGGCTGGGTACGCCAGCTTCAAAATCGCCGTACTGGCGGAGAAAACCCAGCTTGGCGTGGCCAAAGTCCTCGATCTCGTCCCAGCCCTCGGCACCACAAATCACCGCACAGACGGTCAGGAACAGGATATCCGACAGCTGATGCTGCACTTTCCAGGCCTGGCGGAAGTCGGGAACGATCGATAAATGATGCATAAGAGACGGTGTCAACATCGGGTCATCCAGATCAAAAACCGATAGATGACCACATTAACTCCTACTGGTAAATCGCTACGAAGCCCGTCGTAGAGCGGTTTTTCATGCGTTTTCCCTGTATTGACCCAGCGGAATGTTACGATGAATCAACGCCTGGGTAAGCGTGGTCTTACCCGACCCATTGGGACCGGCAATCAACCTCAGCCTTGACACAAATAACTTCTCAAATCGAACGATTTCTTGTTCATCTGGCGTATCACCGTTACTTCATGGTCGGGTGATTCACGTACCAGATAGCCGTTTCGCTCATACACAACCGCTACACCTTTCTCAAGGTGCTGCTTGATGGCTGTCCGCGAGGCGTCCTGAGCAAAACGCATCAAGGTACGATTATCATCCAGGGGGTCCTGCCTCCGGTGCTTGCGTACTTTCAAAATGCGATCTTTCATGGCCACGCTCCCTTCCCGACGGTGTTCTTGTATTCTACAACACTTGGGTACCCTTTCGTTCGCCCTCAATGCACCTGAGCTCTAGGCTGCAGGTGATCTGACATAAGGGCCCAAGCTGGAAGCAACTCATGCCTGACACAACCCCCCTCAAATCACGCCCCGCTCGCGCAGCAGCTCGATCACGCTGTCGGCCAAGGCATCCGGTTCCGCCTCGCCGGCGGGCAGGCGCAGTTCGGGGTTTTCCGGCGGCTCGTAGGGGCTGCCGATGCCGGTGAAGTTGGGCAGCTTGCCGGCGCGGGCCTTCTTGTAGAGTCCCTTGGGATCGCGGGATTCGCAGGTAGCCAGTGGGGCATCGACGAAGATCTCGAAGAACTCGCCCTCGTCCAGCAGTTCTCTCGCCATCTGGCGTTCGCTGCGAAACGGCGAGATGAAGCTGACCAACGTGATCAGGCCCGCCTCGACCATCAGCTTACTGACCTCCCCCACGCGGCGGATATTCTCGACACGGTCCTCGTCGGTGAAACCCAGGTCGCGGTTGAGGCCGTGGCGCACGTTGTCGCCGTCCAGCGTCATGGTGCGCTTGCCCAGCGCCTGCAAGCGCTGTTCGACCCGGTCGGCCACGGTGGACTTACCCGCACCAGAGAGCCCGGTGAACCACAGCACGCAAGGCGTCTGGCTGTTCGCGCTGGCACGAACCGCCTTATCCACCTTCATTGCCTGGCGATGAACATTGGACGCACGACGCAGCCCGAACGCCACCATGCCGCAGGCCACCGTGGCATTGGTCATGCGATCGATCAGGATGAAGCTGCCCATCTCCGGATTGTCGGCATAGGCGTCGAACGGCACCGCGCGGTCCAGGGAAAGATTGCAGAACGCCACGTCGTTAAGGTCGAGGTGCTTCGCCGCCATGTGCTCCAGCGTGTTGACGTTGACCACATGCTTGAGCTCGGTAACCTGAGCACCGCAGCGCACCGTGCCAATCTCGAGCAGATAGGAGCGCCCCGGAAAGAGCGGTTGCTCGCTCATCCACACCACATGGGCCGCAAACTGATCCGCCACCTCGGGGCGATCTTGCGGTGCGACGAGCACATCCCCACGCGAGACATCCAGCTCATCTTCCAGCACGACCGTCACCGCCTGACCGGCAACGGCTTCTTCCAGCGTATCGGACGGACCGGTTTCATAAGTGACGATACGCGCCACGCGAGACGTCTTGGCCGAAGGCAGCACCACCACCTCGTCGCCCGGGCGCAGCGTGCCGCTGACGATCGGGCCGGAAAATCCTCTGAAATCCAAATGCGGACGGTTCACCCACTGCACCGGCAGGCGGAAAGGCCGGGCAGACTCGTCATGGCTAACATCCACCGTCTCCAGGTGAGCGAGCAGCGTTGGCCCGTTGTACCAAGGCATCATCTCCGAAGGCCGGGTGACGTTATCGCCGGTCAAGGCGCTGAGCGGGATGCATGTGACTTGCTCGATCCCCAGGCGCTCGGCGCACGCCCGATATTCCTCACGGATAGCCGTGAAAGCCGACTCATCCCAATCCACCAGGTCCATCTTGTTGATTGCCAGTACCACATGGCGAATGCCCATCAGCGAAGCGATGAAGCTATGGCGGCGAGTCTGTGTCTGTACGCCGTGGCGCGCATCAACCAGCAACACAGCCAGATCGGCGGTCGAAGCGCCCGTCGCCATGTTGCGAGTGTACTGCTCGTGCCCCGGCGTATCGGCAACTATAAACTTGCGTTTGTCGGTGGTAAAAAAGCGGTACGCGACATCGATGGTAATGCCTTGCTCACGTTCCGCCGCCAGGCCATCCACCAGCAGCGCCATATCCAGCTCGCCTTCGCCGGTCGTGCCATAACGCCCCGAGTCCGCAGTCAGGCTGGCCAGTTGATCCTCGAAAATCAGCTGGCTATCGAAGAGCAGCCGGCCAATCAGCGTGGACTTGCCATCATCCACGCTGCCGCAGGTAATAAAACGCAGCAGGTCCTTGCGCTCATGCGCTTTCAAGCAACCTTCAATATCCCCGGCGATCATGTCGGATGCCTTTGCCATGATGAACCCCTTGCCCTTGTTCGCTGGTCGTGTGAAGCAACAGCCATAACCGTTCACTTCACAGCCGATATCATTCGTCGGTGAGTTCGTCGCTCCATCCGCGCAGGTTGGCAACAGCGCCTCACCTTCCCTTCAGTCCGTGGCGCCTGTCTGACGCTAGAAGTAGCCTTCCTGCTTCTTGGCTTCCATGCTGGCGCCGCCGTCCTGATCGATCACACGGCCCTGGCGCTCGCTGGTACGGGCGAGCAGCATTTCCTGAATGATCGCCGGCAGCGTATCGGCGTGGCTTTCGACAGCGCCGGTGAGGGGGTAACAGCCCAGCGTACGGAAGCGCACCGACTTCATCTGCGGGGTTTCATCGGGCGCGAGCGGCATGCGCTCGTCATCGACCATGATCCACGCGCCATCGCGCCACACCACCGGCCGGGGCTTGGCGAGGTAGAGCGGCACGACCGGAATATTCTCCTGATAGATGTATTGCCAGATATCCAGCTCGGTCCAGTTGGAGAGCGGAAACACCCGAATGCTCTCGCCCTTGTGAATGCGGCCGTTATAGTGCTGCCACAGCTCCGGGCGTTGATCCTTGGGGTCCCAGCGGTGGGTCGGCGTGCGAAACGAGAACACCCGCTCCTTGGCGCGGCTCTTTTCCTCATCGCGCCGGGCACCGCCGAAAGCCGCATCGAAGCCGAATTCATTCAACGCCTGCTTGAGCGACTGGGTCTTCATCACATCGGTGTGTACTGCCGAGCCGTGGGTAAACGGCCCCACGCCCTGCTCGACGCCCTCCTGGTTGATATGCACCTTGAGCTCCAGCCCCAACTCCCGCGCCCGACGGTCGCGGAACTCGATCATCTCGCGGAACTTCCAGGTGGTATCCACGTGCAGCAAGGGGAACGGCGGCTTGGAGGGCGCAAACGCCTTCATCGCCAAGTGCAACATCACACTGCTGTCCTTGCCGATGGAATACAGCATGACGGGGTTGCGGAACTGCGCCGCCACCTCGCGCATGATGCGGATGCTTTCAGCCTCCAGTCGTTGGAGGTGGGTGGATGAGTGATATCATGTTTTAGATATCCTTTCTGGCTAATCGCTGGGCCGGCAATGCATCGGAGGGCACGTTCAAAAAAGGCACGCCCCGCACTCAACGTACGGGGTATCTCGCGCAAAGTACGATGAAATTGCCGGAACAAGCTTCTTTTTGCGGATATTGTTCCGGCAAGCCAGCAGTTAGAGCACTATCCCGCGAAGCGTATCCAGTACATGGTTTACCCGCTTTTCAGCCTTGGCGGTACTGGATGACTCGGCGTAACAACGCAGTTCCGGCGCATTGCCGGAGGGGCGCAGATGGACGATGTCGCCGTCTTCCAGGGTAACGCGCAAGCCGTCTGTGGTATTCACCTGCACGATGTTCCGCTCAAGGTTCAGCACCTGTTGCATGGTGGGCAGATCCTCACGCCACTCGGCCAGCAGTGCCTGGCTGCGCTCGGTAGGGAAGTTCTTGAGACGATCACTAGCGGTATAGCGCGCTGGCAGGCCCGCCACCAGCGACGAGAGCGGCTGACCCCGACGAGCGGCAGCCACGATCAAGGTCAGCGCTGGCAGCAGCGCATCGCGGGTGGGCAGTGCTTCCAGGCGCCGATCGCCATCCTCGATGGCACAGCCCAACAGGAACCCCCCGTTGGCCTCGAAGCCTGCCACGTGGGCATATTTCTCAGTCAGCTCTTGCATGCCTGCCAATACATAAGGCGAACCGATGCGGGTGCGCATGACAGAATCGAACGCCCCGCAGGCCTCGATGGCCGTATTGCAGCTAACCGGTACGGCCAGGGCCTGGACGCCCAGTTCGCGGGCACATAGCAGCCCGACGATATCTCCACGCAGCCACTCACCGCGTTCATCGGCCAGCAGCGGGCGGTCGCCGTCGCCATCCGTGGTGAGCAGCGCATCCAGCCGGTGCTCGGTCGCCCAGGTGCGGGCCAAGGCGCGATCCTCGTCGCTGACCGCCTCGGTATCCACCGGCACGAAGTCTTCGCTACGACCCAGCGGCACCGCCTCGGCGCCCAGCGCCTCGAGTACCTGCACGTTGAGGTCGCGCCCCGCCGCCGAGTGCTGGTAAACACCTACGCGCTTGCCAGCCAGCGGCCGACCCGTGAACCATTCGGCATAGCGCGCCAGATAGCGCCGAACCGCCGCATCGCTCACCGGCTCGCGCTCGATGGCGCCCAGCGCGGGCAACTCGGCCGCCACGCGCATGATCGCCTGCTCGTCGGCCTTGGTGATCTCCCCTTCCGGTCGATAAAACTTGATGCCGTTGCGATCGAAGGGGATATGGCTGCCGGTGATCATGATGGCCGGCACACCATCGGCCATGGCCTGCAGCGCCAGCGCCGGCGTAGGCAAAACGCCATAGTCGACTACCTCTACCCCCATGGCCTTGGCAGCCGCCGTACATGCCGCAGCCATGTTCGGGCTGCTGGGGCGGCGATCCATGCCGATCGCCACCCTGGCTACGCTGCTTTGCTCACGCATGACTGTGAGAAACGCGCCGGTAAATGCCGCACAGACCTCATCGGTGAACTGCTCCACGAGGCCGCGGGCACCGCTGGTGCCGAACGTTATATTGGACTGCTGAAAAACTGAATAAATATACATAACAGCCTTGGCCTACATACTTTGTAAAATAGTATGATAAATTCTTTTCAAGAAATCTTTAATTGGAAAAGACCTAACTAGATGCCTTACGCCAATAGGATGCATTGCTATTTCCATACCATTTTTACTTATGCTCATGTCAGGATATAAAATCTCAATCCTCGCGTGGGCCTATGTGAACAATAACTCTCCAATATTAATTTACAGGCGCTCCTTTGCCGCCAAGTTAACAACCCTAGTAACCCTTGCGCTTGACAAAGTCACTTTCTGCTCCTTAAGAACACTTGACCCGCCCCCGAAGTTTTATCCAGCGATCATTTGAGTTCGGTCAGTTTTCAGGCGGCAGACCATGGTTTGGTCGGACACTAGTTGATGGTGGGGAAAAATCCCCGTAGCAGGTCAGCACCCAAACCAGGTAGCGTCACTGCGTTCGCAATGACACGCGCAGTACGATGGCACCATCCAAAGGGCAATGCCACCGCACTCGATGCCCTAGAGGATTAAAAACCGTCTGGCCGTTCAGAGTGGGTAAGCGAAGTGGCGATATACTCCTGCTGTGCCACGGGGTAGCCATCATTTCGAGCGATAGCTAACGCAAAATGCGCTGGCTTTGGTGGGAAAAAGCCAACCTCATCCACTAAGCGTGCCCCCACCGAAGGCGAGAACAACTGCTGCAAGAAGAGGGTTAACTTACCCTCTACACGTAGTTGATGCGCGATATTGTGGCTTCCTGTGGCGGCAAGCACTTGAATATCTTGACGCCTAACCACATGCCAAGCGTGCAAAGTATCTTCCAGCTCATCAATAGCAAAAGCGAGCGTGTAGTTAGCATCCGAATGCAGAGATTGCCAGAGCGGGGGCTGGCGTAACGTCGGTATTTGCCTTAACAATTCAGTGTTACGAAAATCGAACGCAGGGATAGGCAGAAGCCGTGTACGGGTAGAAAGGGCGACCACGTTAAAGGTTTTCAACGAAGCAGTGACAGCGTACGGAAGAGCGCGGGAAAGCTCTAAGGCACCGTAACCACCCATGCTCAAACCCATGACCGCCATATGCTCAATCGAATGCTCAAGGCAATAAGTACCCAATGCCTCAAGCAATGCATACCAGCCCTGAGGCTGTTGATACCAAGCGCGGGATATATCGCGTACGAAAAGCTGATGCACCGACTGACCAAAAGCCTCTTGGCAGCTATCACGCATTTCAAAATCGGGGTACTGCCTTGTCATATCCCCAATGCCAGCGCATACCACTATCGCATATGGCTGTTCGCCTGGTTTTATCGAAAGGCCAAAGCTACCAAATTGGTACATTTTAAGTTATTACCTACTTAGCACAAGCTCTTTACACTTTAATATTATTTAATTCACCTGAAAACGAGACATTATCCTCATAACCTGGGCATTCTATAGGGAGTGCACTAACTAAGTTATCAGATATATTATCCAAACCTTTAATCGGATTCCAGCTTGCATCTAAAAACGCTTTGACTTCATTGTAGCTTATTTGCTCTTGATAAGGTGCTCTATAAGCTAGCATTGTAGATTCACCAACCCCAGAATAAAAATCTTTAAACCTATGATCAAGGCTTTCATTGTAATCAAAGATGCTATATCTTCCATGCGCACTCACTTTCCCTGAAAGCAATGAACAAGGCGTGTTGAATATTTCAGCTATGATTAGGCCGTGTAAACTGGCTGATAATATGTAGGAATATCCGGCGATTTCTTTTACTTTGTTTAGTACAGATAATGGTGTTGGGTTTGTTAAAGGGTTGATTATTTCAACATTCCCGCTATTTGAAAAATATCTTTTTAAATCTTTTTTTGTAGTTGATTCTGGCGAATATTTTTCTAGCTCTGAGAGGTGACATATAACTCCTATTTTTCCATTTTTTTTATTGCCGACGAAGCTTTTAAGCAGCTTTCTTAATATAATAGCAGGGTCACCATAAACGCCTTTTACAGGCACTCCAAAATTAGACAAAACTGCTTCGGTTATCTTTCCACGAACAGCATGTACTATATATTCAACATCTAAGTCTTGGGGGTCATAATACTTTTTCCCGGGTTTTTTTATGTTTCTTGTGACATCAAGCCCAGTACCCCAAACATGAACTTTACTGTTGCTAAAGTTGTGTAGTATTGTTCCTACCCCAGCCATTCTTTCGCATTTTGAATTGAAGTCGAGATGTTTGATTTCTTTTTTTGTTAATAAATGAAGTATTATGGGGCTTAGAGCGTCGCCAAAATTTGAATAAGGCGATTCTTTTGTGCTCGCTGCATATACTAAACCCAAGCTCTTATCAGATGTATACATTTTCTTCTCTAGGTGAAATATTAATATTTAAATTAATTAATAATTTTGTTCTTAAGCTGATCGTAATATCGCTCAGCGTGTGCCTCCATACTATAGTGCTTCTCAATAGTTTTTCTTGCACTCTTTATCTTACCTTCTATTTTTTCTGGGTTTTCCACGACAGTCCGCATATGCTGAGCAGCAACTTCTAAATCTGGTTGGCCCCAGCGTGCACCTTTCACCATAACTGGCATTTCATGCTCGGCAACTTCGACTTCAGTTACAGGAATCAAGAACGCGTTGCTTGAATTACAGAAATCCTGTGAGCCTGAGTAGTCTGAAGTAATAACAGGCTTTTCCATTAACATAGCATGGGCAAGTCCATAGCCAAACCCTTCAGCTTTATGCATTGAAATGAAGCAGTCACAAGCCTGTATCAAGCCCCAATATTGAGAATACTCAAGATCTCCATCAAATACCGTAATCCGAGGATCTGACATAATTTCTTCTTCTACCCTGTCCCAATGGTTACCTTTGTTGGACCAATGTTCGTGCTCAATGTTACGAATTTTTAGCAGTAATTTAACTTTTTCATTGTTTGGAAATGCTTTCTTAAAAGCACGCACTACCCCAAGAGGGTTTTTCCTTGGTATAGAGCTGTGGAAATCACCAATTGTAAGAAATATGAATTCTTCTTCACTTAGGTTGAGAGATTCACGAGAAATAGAGGTAATTTTATCAGGTACTTTTAGTCCTTTTCGAACATTGAATACAGGTTTATCAGTATATTTTCTGTAAAGCTCAGCTAAATATTCAGTAGGTACCCAGATTTCATCCATCAAATCAAGGCCCAGCATATGCGTGGCTGGAGGCATAGAAGTTTCCCATAAAAAGAAACCTATACGGTAGGCGTCTTTTTGTAAGGTAGGTGGGAGGCGAGATAGTTCTATAGGAGCTCGGTCAGCGTTGACATGAAATAAAACAACAGGTTGGTTGAGCTTAGTAGCCTTGCTCATCATTACTGTGTCTAATTCAATAGTTTGTTGGTCGACTGAAGCGATCACAGGCTCAATACCTGCTTTCTTTAAGGCTTCAACTGACATCCAAAGATTAGCTCCTAGGCCTGTTTGCGATGTATGACCGACAATGTAAAAATAATCGCCTACCTGTTTCTTTTCAACAATGGCCGTACGAGCGGTTTTTACAGCGGCTTGTGGTGTTAGAAATTCTGAATTGTTTGTCCGTAATATTTTAAATTGTGGATACTTCTCGTAAAAGAAGCTGTTGAGCCATTTTTCTGTTTCTTGGTCGCTATCTGAACTATTCGAAAGCAATCTTTTCAATAGCCTCTCAGCACGACTCAAACCAGTGCCATCGTCATAGCTCCAAAATTTAAACCACTCGTTAGGTATTAAGCTCAAGTGTTGGCCAGATGCTAAAGCAAAGAATAATTTCCGGAAGGCTGAGCTTAAATAATCAAGAGGATCTACTTGTTGGATATTTTTTGTTTTAAACTCCTCAGAAAGCCCATAGTACCAGTACCAATTTAATGGAAGTATTAGATTTTTTGATTGTGGGTGGCGTATGAGAAGAGGGATGAGTAATTGTTCACCACATACTTTAATGAAGGAAGCAAGCCCTCCGTTAGGAGAGGAAAACAACTTGTAAACCAACCAGCGATTTTGATCTTTGTCAAATAGCATTTGTTTGTCATTAAAATGCCTTTTCCAAAATAAAAAAAGTAGCCGTGAAATGTAAATAGGTGAAATACCTTCTGCGAAAGCAGGGCTTTGTAAATATTGTCTTAATTTTTCTGAAAAAGGCAGTGGGCTTGAAGATCCCCATTGTTCTCGAAAGTCGTTTACATACCACTCGAGAAGGCGAGAGCGACAGCTTGATGATGTTATGTCAATTTCGTAATCTAGTTTCTGAGCAGCAACATATAGCATAAAGTCACTGATAGAAGGATGTTTTGATCTGAAGTGCGTGCTTAATGGTGAACCTTCAGTTAAAGTTGCCTCTGGGTCATGATTGTTTAAACAGTTCCAGAACCAATGCCGGTCTCTTTCTAGCTTTTCTACTAAAAGCTCCGTTAATGAAGGGTTGTCCTTTGATAGCGATAAAATTGCCTTGTTTGCAGTTACTTTAACATCAGTTGACATGAGAGCAAAAGTTTTACTAACAGTACGAAACTTTATTCCATTAGGGGCTCCTGAAGTTTTTAAACTCTCAATAGTAGAGCCAGCTTGTATTACAATCTCCATTGGAGAGTAGGGTGAGTCGAAATCAACTGCCCACCCTGATAAGCTGCCATCTTGCTGTATGCTTGCAAAGCCCGTAATGCTCCCTGGCTTATTACCAACTTCAGATAACTTTTTTCCACTAGCTTTAAGTAATCCACCCGTGCTAGCAATATAGTTAATAAGTCCGCGCCAATTTCTGCTTAGCGGGCCTAATTTGAGAGCTAACTTTAAAATGCTCTCTGCAAGCTCGGCCGAGCTTTTACGCTGGCTAATATTTTCGCTAGAAAAAAACAATTCAACGGCTAAATCAAATACTGCTTTGCCGTTATTAATTTGGCAAGCATAGGATGAAAGCCCTTCTGGATCTGGGCTTCGCCCTAAAATATAGTGATAACAATCTTTTATGATTTCTTTTGATAAGGGGTCAGGCATTGTTTTAGAAGAATAATTTATTTCAGCGTCTAGGTTATTGCCTGAATTGGTTGTGTCTTTCTTTAGATCTATAGGGCTGCCAATTAAATTAAGGCTGGTTTCTTTTTCTACAACATTAATTTTTCCTGCGTTAATATTTTTTGGAATTTCTAGTCGGTATGCATAATTCCCATCGCCAATTTTGTTTGCTCTTAAATCTTCTCTATAGATGTCTGCGATGGTTTCTGCCACAACTTGGCCATTTAAAACCGCCCTAACTGTTAAGCGCTTATTGACAAATGATGGAGAATAAGCCCAACCCTCTATTATATTTTCATGGATACTATCAACATGACCATATACTTTATTTAAAATATTATTTCCGTTTTCTTCAGCTTTGACTTGCTGCATTATTTAGCCTCTCTAACCTTTGAGTTTAAAACTCTTTAATTTTTAACGCCCATAGCCATCTTCGAAACGCACGATGTCGTCTTCACCCAGGTAGCTGCCTGATTGCACTTCGATCAAGTGAAGTGGCACTTTGCCGGGGTTTTCCAGGCGGTGGGTTTCGCCCATGGGGATGTAGGTGGATTCATTTTCACGCAGCAGCGTGGCGTTCTCCCCAATGGTGACTCTGGCCGTGCCACTTACCACAATCCAGTGTTCGGCGCGGTGGTAGTGCATCTGTAGCGATAGCTTTTCGCCAGGCTGAACGGTAATACGCTTGACCTGGTAGCGTTCACCCAGGTCGATCCCCTGATAGCAACCCCACGGGCGGTGCACGGTGGTGTGTAGGCTGTGTTCGCCGCGGCCTTGTGATTTTAGCTGCTCAACTAGCTGTTTTACGTCTTGAGCGTTATTGCGGTCTGCGACGAGTACGGCGTCATCGGTGGCGATCACAATCACGTTTTCTAACCCGGCTACGGTGACCAGTTTGTGGTCGGCATGTACGTAGCTGTTGCGGGTGTCGTGAAGTAGTACATCGCCATGGGTGGCGTTGCCATGTTCATCCTTGGGCTGGATATCCCACAGCGCTGACCAGGCACCTAAATCGCTCCAGCCCATTTCCACCGGTACAACGGCGGCGTGGGTGGTTTTTTCCATCACGGCGTAATCGATGGAGTCTGAGGGCGAGGCGGCGAAGGCTTCCATTTCCAGGCGGCAGAAAGTGAGGTCTTTTTCACTGCCTGCCAAGGCGTGTTTGGCCGCTTTGACCATGTTGGGATTAGAGCCTTCTAACTCGTCCAGGTAGGCTTTGGCGGTAAACAGGAAGATGCCACTGTTCCAAAGGTAATGGCCCTCTTCTATATAGGTTTGTGCGGTGGCTAGCTCGGGTTTTTCAATAAACTGGGCCACGCTGTGTACACCTTCATGTCCCTTCCATGGCTCGGCGTATTTGATGTAACCGTATCCGGTTTCCGGGGCGTTGGGGGTGATGCCGAACGTCACAAGCGCGCCATCGCTGGCCGCTTGGGCGGCGCGATTCACGGCGTCAGTGAAGGCGGCTTCATCTTGAATGACGTGATCTGACGGCATGACCAGCATCAAGGCATCTGGGTTTTCTTCCGCCAGGCGCAGTGCTGCTACCGCGACAGCCGGGGCGGTATTACGCCCTACCGGTTCAAGAATAATATCCTTGGCTGTGCAGCCAATGTGGCGCAACTGTTCAGCCACAATGAAGCGATGCTCTTCGTTGCATACCAACAGAGGAGCCGAGAAGACTTCGCCTCTTACCCGTTTAACGGTGGCTTGCAGCATGCTGTCGTCGTCAGCGAGTGACAGAAACTGCTTGGGGTAACCGGCGCGGGACATGGGCCATAAACGGCTACCGGAGCCACCGGAGAGAATTACTGGCGTAATCGATGGCAATGATGAGATGTGTTCCAAGAGTATTCCCTTATTAACGATTTCAGGCTGTTGGTGATACTGCCTAATGCTTTAATTTTTTGAATTGACTTGTCGTACCAGCTGTCGGGCGTATAGCGAGCCTACAACCGTGGGTGAATAGGTGGCTTCCACGAGTTGTTGACCCGTACGGGCCAGACGGCTGCGTAATGCGGAATCATGCAGCAACTCCCGCATCCACCAGGCGGCGTGGTCGATGCTAGGCTCGGCCCACTGCTGCCCCTTCCCGAAGGGATACTGGCCTTCCTGAACTTCCGTAAGGCAGTGATCGACAAGAGCCGCCGTACCGGGAGTGGCGAAGTCCAGATTGCCGGAAAAGCCAGTGGTAATGACGACCTTACCTAGCAGCATGGCCTCGGCGATCCCCCGCCCGAACCCCTCACTACGATGCAGAGAGATGAAGCCGTCACAGGCCCGGTAGAGATCCAGCACCTCTCCCCGGCTTAGGGTCTCGTTGATGATGTATATTCGGCCGTCCGCGGCGGCATCCTTCTGGAGCTGTTGCCAGAGAGAATTGTCCTCTGAAGCTCGCATGGCTTTGACGACCAGCCCCACCGGCTCGCTCCCCTTGGGGAACGCGCACTTGAAGGCCTCGACGCAGGCCTGTGGATTCTTGCGCGCCAGGCTGGAAAGGAAGTCGAACGAAAACACGAACAGAAAGCGTTCTTCCGGCAGGCCGAAATCCTGGCGTGTCTTATGCGCCGTGGTATCAACGGTGACCGCCATGGGCATGTGGCGTACCGGCACGGGCGAGCTACCGGCAAAGGCTTGGTAGGCAAACCGGCTGGAGGCCCATATTTCATCGACCAGGGCATAGGCGTGCTGCCACTCCTGCGGCCAGCGGGGCAGCTCCCAAGGCCAATAGCCGATGTTGTAGCGTCCCCCGAACAACTTGCGGCCTTCCAAGGCGGCCAGCCGAGCGGTTTCTATACCAGTGGTGCAGAAGAGATTGATGGCATAAGGCAACTGGTCGGAGACATGCGCCTCGGCGCTGTTATCGTTCTGCGAGACTTCCCTGCCGGGCTCGACGTTATAGATGGAGAAAGGAATGCCGACGGCCTCGCAGGCCCTTGCTGCCATGCGCACGTCTTCCCCGATGCCGAACTGGCCGCGCGCGTAACCGATCAGGTTGAGACCGAACGGCAAGTCGCCAGACGCATGCGAGGCGGTAACGTTCGCGGTGCGCGTGTCATGAGCACTTCCCGCTGCCAACCGACGCAGTTCACGCAGGATCGGGTACTGCGTCTGTCCTTCCTCACGCGTCCACTGCCGTAGTGCATCGGCCCCAGGATCGGGATAACGCTGTTGCAACGCACCATCACCCTGCCAGATCAGCGCGAGAATGTTAGGGACTCTCGGCATGCCTGGCGCAGCACTCAACAACCATTTCAATTGGGCCGTGGTCAGAAGAGATGCCAGCCCGAGCTCCACGACGCCGTGAACGAAATACCAACGAATGAAAGCCTGCTGACCTACTGGCGTCTTAATATCAAATGCTTGCTGCAAATCTGTACGCAACGACCAGATGCCTTGCATGAAGCGCGTCAGGGTGGGAGATACCTTATTGATCGCTTCAGGAGCGGACTCATTTAGAAGCTCTTGAGGGACTTTCGGGTGCAACTCCGCCAGGCCCCGATATTCGTGGATACCGCTGGTCACCAGCCAACACTCGAAGGTATCAGGATTACTAGCAACCAAGGCCTGTAGGTCGGGCCGAGTGAGCCATATCGTTTTTCTGATCTGATCCAGCCGGAGTCTTGGTTCTGAAGCCGCTTCATGCATGTGATGATTTCACCGATGTTCGGTTGCTGTCTGCCTAATCAACCCAGCAGCTCATCGAGCGTCAGCCCGAGCTGGCTGCGCCAATCCGGCAACTGGATAGCCAGCGCGCTTTCGAGCCGGGAGACATCCAGCCTGGAATTGAGCGGCCGCTGGGCCGGGGTCGGGTAATCCACGGTGGGTATCGCCTGGACGTTACCGGGCCGGATCGCCAGTGGTTCGCCGCGTTGGGCGGCTTGTTCGAATATCGCCTGGGCGAAGCCGTGCCAGCTGGTCTCGCCGCGTGGGGCAAGGTGGTAGATGCCGGCATCCAGCGGTTGTGTTGTTAGCCGGGCCACGGCCAGCGCGGTGATTTCTGCGATCAGCCGCGCCGGGGTGGGCGCGCCGATCTGGTCGCTGACGACAGCCAGCGAATCGCGCTCGCGGCCCAGGCGCAGCATGGTCTTCATGAAGTTATGGCCGCGCGCGCTGTAGACCCAGCTGGTACGGAATATCAGGTGATAGGCGCCGCTTTCGGCAATGGCGCTATCCCCTTCCAGCTTGGTCTGCCCGTAGACGGAAAGCGGCCCGGTGGGGCTGGTTTCCTGCCAGGGTGTGTCGCCCTGGCCGGGGTAGACGTAATCCGATGAGTAATGCACCAGCGGCACATCGTGCTTGGCACAGTAGCGGGCCAGTTGCTCGGGCAGTTCGGCGTTTAGCCGTTGCGCCAGCTCGGGCTCGCTTTCGGCCTTGTCCACTGCGGTGTAGGCAGCGGCATTGACGATCAGCGCGGGGCGCTGGTCGCTCCGAGACAGATCGTTCAGGTAGTCGGCCACGGCAGCGGGGGTGGTAAGGTCGAGTTCTTCGCGTGTGGGGGCGAGTACGCGGCCGAACGGGGCAAGGCTGCGCTGCAGCTCGAACCCCACCTGGCCGGTGATGCCAGTTACGATAATGTTCATATCTATCTCTGGTTCACTGATCCGCTTCCTGCGCCAATCTCTTGAGTTGCCGGCCCAGCCCTTCCATGACGGGCATGCTGACTGAAAGGGGAACTCATCGGGTAGCATCGCCTCCACCCTGGCGATAGCGGCGTCAGCCTGTTCGAGTATGTGCTGCATGATTGCCAGTGTTCGCTCTCGAGAGAATCCCACGTGCTGAGCCGTGCTGAAGAAGTGACGCGGAGAGATACGCGACCAGCGGTAGTGCCGGCCCCCGCTTCAGCGACATCGCCATCCTGGCCCTGGCTTCGGGAAGGCTCCCTTTCGCCATGAGGGGGTAGGCGGAAATGACGTCATAGAGCGGTGTCATTCGGTAAGCCGTTTGCGGCTCGATGAACACGCTTAAATTCTTGGTATGCCCATCGATGGCGGCCAGCAGCCAGAACATGACCTGGGCCTTGAAGAAGTTATCTTGGTCAATCACCGCAACGATCGAGACTCAGTAGGCCTAACTCGATACCGTTGAGTACCAACGTGAGGTTTAGCCATTGGCTACCACTCTTGATCCCACGACTGTTCGCTCTGCCCACTTTCTCTCTCTGCTACATGCAGCTCTAGCCCGAGGGCAGCCATCAGCTTGAAGAGCGTTTCAACTCGGCTTTTTTCCGGGTGATTCTCGAAAGCGGAAACCGTGGCCTGCTTGATACCGACCTGTGCGGCTACGTCCTTCTGGGTCAGGCCATTGCGGGAACGCGCTTCCTTCAAGGCCCTGGCTAACATATCTGGCGAGGTAATCTTCATTGCTACCCCTTATGGCGGATAATAGTCAGCTTATCCACAGGGGATTCCATGCATTTATCCCCTATAGGGGATTTTTCAGCATGACCAACCGTTCGCAGTTCAGGACGGTTCAGATGATTCGCTTTCTGGTCCGTTTTGGTTGTGGAAGTTGATAGTAGGAAGTTGAAAAGCCCCCCATGGGCCTCTTCCCGTTATCGAGAGCACCTGCTCCCGCGCCGCTGAATAGAGCATCGAGGCGCCGTTGATCTCTACCAGATGCTTAATGTTATCCGCCTTGAAAGCTTCATCGACTTGGAATAACCCTACGATTTGCAAACTGATGATGTAAGGAAGTTGCGTTTTATTGCCCTCAAGCTTGTCGATGCTTAGACGTACCTGGTAGCGATTAGGGTCTTGCTGATGCTGGCCAACATTCAAGCTCACGGTGATCTCGATATCGCCCTGCTGCTCATCGCTCTGACCGGGAAGATAGTCGGGGTTGGCTTCGATATGTACTTTGGCGAAGAAGCTGCGCTCAAGCTGTAACGGTGTGCCGATCATGGGTTCCCTGAGCCTTCCATTGTGTCTGTTTCGTCATGGTGTGCTTGGAAACAAGCTGGAACTCATCTTCGCGAGGAACGGGTTTTGCAGTGGCTTTTCCCACCACATCGAACCACCGGATGTCGTCCTCTTCGCGTGTGGCGTGGATCGACAGCTGACCGTCGAGCGCCCGAACCAGCCTGACCATGGAGTCGATAGTGAAGTTGGTGTCGCCACGCAGTGCCTTGGTCACATAGGCGGGGCTGCTCCCCATGCGACGGGCCAGCTCGGCTTTGCTGACACCGCGTGCCTCCATCAGCACGAACAGGTCTTCGGTAAATTCGTGGATTGCCTTGCCCGCCCAGTAGCTGTCACGCTGCCTGGCCTTGTTGAGCAATGATTTAAAGCTACCTTTCGTCATCGTCTTCCTCCTCGATGCGCAGCGCACCACATCGCTTGGCCGCAAAGTAGACCTCTCTGGCCTGTTTGGCATGCTCGATGGCTTGCTTGGGCGTCTTCTGCGACTTTTTGACGATACCGTGCGTACACACTACGACACGCCCTTCATCGTAGAACCAGAATACCCGTAAGCGTCCTTTGATGAATTCCCAGATGTCATCCTGAATGAGATGAGAGACATCCGTATTCCTTGGAGGTCCTGTCACCGCAACGCGCTCCAGCAGTTGCAGCATATGGTCAGCGTTCTTTTCCAGGTTGGCTCCCAGCCCTTCGAAGAAACGCAACAATTCAGGCTCTCCCTGGCTGTCACATACGGCAAGCAGCGTATACGAGCCGCTGAAAGGCAACCGGCGGACGCGCACTGTTAACCTTTAAGTTAATATGGGTCAAGCCATGGCCGCTGACAAGGTCGCATGGGCGAGCGCAGTACTTTTCAGACAGTGCCTAAGTGTGAATTTTGGCCTGCCCTAGCTCGTGACCGACGCGAAGCGCTTCACAGCTCGACACCCAACCGTTCGCCCTGGTAGCTGCCGTCGCGCACGCGCTGCCACCAGGCTTCGTTGTCCAGATACCACTGCACGGTCTTGCGCAGGCCGGTCTCGAAAGTCTCCTGCGGTTTCCATCCCAGCTCACGCTCGATCTTGCCGGCGTCGATGGCGTAGCGCTGGTCATGTCCCGGGCGGTCGGTGACGAAGGTGATCAGCTCGCGCCGTGTGCCGGGCGCGGGAACCAGCTCGTCCAGCAGGTCGCAGATCGCTTGTACCACCTCGAGGTTGGTCTTCTCGTTGTGGCCGCCGATGTTGTAGGTCTCCCCCACTTCGCCCTCGGTGGCGACCTTGATCAGCGCCCGGGCGTGGTCTTCCACGTAGAGCCAGTCGCGTACCTGCTGGCCGTCGCCATAGACCGGCAATGGCTTGCCTTCCAAGGCGTTGAGAATCACCAGTGGGATCAGCTTCTCGGGGAAGTGATACGGCCCGTAGTTGTTGGAGCAGTTGGTGATCAGCGTGGGCAAACCGTAGGTGCGCTGCCAGGCGCGGACCAGATGATCGGAGCCGGCTTTGCTGGCCGAGTACGGTGAGCTGGGTGCGTAAGGCGTAGTCTCGGTGAATAGCGCATCGGTGCCGTGCAGGTCGCCGTACACTTCATCGGTGGAGATGTGGTGGAAACGAAACGACTCTGCCTTGTCGGCCTGCGTATCCGACAGGGCGCTCCCCTTGAGTGCCTTGAGCGTATTGAAATAGCGGCGGGCGGTTTCCAGCAGCGTGCAGGTGCCGAGCACGTTGGTCTGGATGAACGCCGCCGGCCCGTCGATGGAGCGGTCGACGTGGCTCTCCGCCGCCAGGTGCATGACGATGTCTGGCTGATGCGTCTCGAAGACTGCCTGCATGGCATCGGCATCGCAGATATCGGCCTGCACGAAGGTGTAGCGCGGGCTATCGGCAACTTCCACCAGCGAATCGAGGTTGCCGGCGTAGGTCAGCTTGTCGACGTTGACGACGTGATGCTGGGTATGGCGGATCAGCTCACGCACCACGGCGGAACCGATGAAACCGGCACCGCCAGTGACGAGGAAGGTTTTGGACATGGAGTTGACTCAAGGTTCGGGCTTGGGGCTGATGCTGGGCCTGCCAGGATTCTGCTTTCAGTTCCGGGGATCTTCGGCCAGTACTTGCTGCGTTTGCGCTTCGATGGCCTCGAAAATTTCTTCCGGCACCTTGTCGCGAAACTGCTTGCGCCGGTTGTTGGAAATCCGCCCTTGCTGACTGAGGCACATCATCACCAACAGGGAAAGGTCGCTGCTGCGCACATCGAAGCTGTCGTTGACATGCCGGTATATGGCATCGAAACAGTGCAGGTAGTGAGTCTCTTCGCGCAGGTCCTCTTCTAGGGCGGCTTTGGCCATCCGCAAGGTGAAGGCGACGGCTTGGGTGGCATCCCAGTAGCGGTAGAGACTCTCTGCACCGATAAAGACAAAATCATGATGCTCCGCATCGATCCAGGTGACACGCCAGCGGTTTCGGGCTGGTTTCGAGAACGACTCCAGCGCCACCAGGTACTCATTCTCGTGGCGTTTCATGGCTACCGAGACCGGTAACAGAAGCCCTTTTCTCAACTGGCCTGACCGGCAAAGCTGATGATGTATCAAGAAGCGCGAGATACGGCCATTGCCGTCCATGAAGGGATGGATCAGCACGAAGCCGAAGGAGATCACGGCCGCTGCCACCAGAGGATCAACGCGTTGCGCTGGCCCTTTGGCCCATGTCATCAGTGCCTGCATGAGGGTTTCGCACAGTGCCGGTGGTGGCGGCAGGTAGCTGACACCCAGCGCGCCACGCAGCCCGTTGTGCAGGAAATTCTGCTCGATTCGGAACGTAGCGGCCTTGTCCAAAGGATTGCTGACCGTACTGTTCTGCAATGCCACCAGATAATCCTCATTGAGCTCGCGCACTTCGTGAGCCTGGTGGAGCAGTTGCATGAAGCGCTCCTGCTTGTCTGGCGAGGGGGTTTCCCGCTCGATGGCAAAGGAGGACTGCGTTTCGCTCAGATAAGCCCATTGGACTGCCCGGTCGAGCATGTCGGCGGGCAGCGAGTCGATGAATGTCCCGGCCTGCCCCAGGATGTCTTCCGCCAACAGGCGCTCGATCTCGGCTGTACGGCGCACCGTGGCGCAGTATTCGAGCGTGCCCAGGCCGTTGAAGTCGATGCGCCAGCGTGAATTGCGTATCGCGGGGCCTGTTACGTATTGCGCCGGATCGAACAAGGGAACGACTGCGCTGCCGATACTGGGCTGATAGTCCAGTGGGGCCACGAGAGCCTCGAAGAGAAAGGCGGCCTTGCGTAGATAGATGCCGTTGGGCGACGCCTGCAGCATGTTGATGAGTTGCTGAGGGGCAACGTGGGCCAGGGCCTCGGCCAGAATGGCCAGGTCGACGCCCTCATGCTTGAGCGCAAAGAGTACATGCTCGAGCCAGGGGCTGCCCTCCGCTCCATCGGCCTGCAGTGAGGGGGCACGGTCGAGCGGCACAGCCAGACAGTCCCCCATGCGCGTGATCCGGGTCACTGGACGTACGCGCGCGGGCAGCGCTGGTGCGAAGACACCCAGTTGTAGCGCTTGGCGCAGAAACTCGTAACCGACTGTGTCGGGCGTTACGGGCATGACATCGTTCCAGTACAGGGAGCGAAGATTTTCTTCACTTGGAGCGGAAAATCTTCAGTTTGAAGGTTTTCAGGATTTTTTTCTTCAGTTCGTTCTTCGGCAACCAGCGTGACGTAGTCCGCTCATGGCTCGCCAGCTAGTTCGCGGATGTAGCCTTTTGCGCATAACCCCATAGGTTGTAGTGCGCGTCCGCCTTGACGCGAACTTCAGCGAAGCCCGCGTTGACCAACGCTTCGCTAAGGCTTTTCTTGTCGAAGCCGCATTTGTGGGCCATGAAGGTGTTGCCCTTCTCTACCGATGCACGGTGGCCATAGAGGATATCCAGCGGCGTGATCGGCCCGGCGGGAGAGTCGTAAAGCGTCTCGGTGAGCTTGCCGCGTGCAATCCAGTGCGCGACCTGCTGCAGATCCGGCAGGGTAATCAGCAGGAAGCCGCCGGGGCAGATGACGCGGTGCATCTCTTTTAATGCCACGACAGTCTCGTGCGGGTAGAGGTGTTCCAGGTTGTGCGACGAGAACACCGCTTCCACGCTGCCGGTTTCCACGGCGGAAAGATCGGTAGTGCTGGCGATGATATCCGGCTTGACCGCCGGGTTGATGTCCAGGCGGATCTGCTCCCAGCCGGGCTGGCGTAGGCATTCCGGCAGGCGCTCGGGGCCGGCGCTACCACAGCCGACATTGAGGAAGCGCTTGCGCTGGCGGTCGGTCATGGCCGGCTGCAGCTGATGCAGGTCGGCGGCGGTCATGGTCATGCAGTGTATTTCCTGTTGTGGAATTCGGCGTCGGGCGTCGGGCGTCGGGCGTCGGGCGTCGGGCGTCGGCAGCCAGCGTGGCGTGGTTGCTCGCAGCTCATAGCCCGTAGCCCGTAGCTCGTAGCCCTTAGCTGGTAGCCCGTAGCTCGCAGCCCGCAGCCCGCAGCTCGTAGCCCGCAGCCCGCAGCTCGTAGCCCGTAGCCCGCAGCTCGCAGCTCGTAGCCCGTAGCTCGCAGCCCGCAGCCCGATCCCAAGGCACGCTACCGCCGGGCAAAACCCTCGCTGAGGTCTCGCTGCGGCGCTTGCTTGCGCTTGAGGAAGTCGGCCCGTCCGTGGGCCGTTGTGTTGTGAGTTCCGCGAATCGCTGGATTCAGTGCGGCAGTGCGTTGGCTCGCGAATGGCGGGGCCGAGGCGGCAGCGCCAGACTGGTGTAGGGGTCGGAAGCGACATCCAGCGAGAGATTGGGGTTGTAGGCCGGGTCCGCTGCCAGGGCGTTGCCCCAGCGGCGGCGCAGGTTGGCCATTTCGCGTTCGGCGCGCGCGGCTTTTTCGGCGCTTTCATCCTTGCCGCGGGTGGCGGACTCGGCATGAATCAGGCGGGCCTCCGGCGTCCAGACGATGGCCTGACCGCGGGCGCGCAGTTTGAGGCACAGATCGACATCGTTGAAACCCACCGGGAAGTCGCGGGCATCCAGCCCGCCAACGGCGGTGTAATCGGCCCGGCGCATCAGCAGGCAGGCGGCGGTCACGGCGGAAAAGCGCTGAGTCAGGTGGTTCATGCCGAGGTAGCCGCTGTCGTCGATGTGCCAGGCGTTGCCGACATGGGCGGCCAGCCCGTGCACACCGCCAATGACGCCACCGTGCTGCACCATGGCGTTGGGCCATTGCAGCTTGGCGCCGACCGCGCCGGTGCCAGGGCGTAGCAGCAACGCGACCATGCGTTGCAGCCAGTCGGCGTGCAGCGCTTCGATGTCGTTGTTGATCAGGCCGATCACTTCATCGCCCTTCGCCCCGCCTTCGCCACGCTGCCGCTCGTCGAGGTGCGCCACGGCGGCGTTGTTGATCGCGGCGTAGTTGAAGGCGTGCGGGTAGCTGAGCACCTCTACCGTGGCGCTGCCCTGACGCTCGCCTGGCGGGCCCAGGGGCCGTGTTCCCAGTGCGATCTGCTCGTCGAACCAGGCGTGGGTCTCGGCCTGCTGGGACTGGTTATCGACGATCAACAGACGCACATGGCCGGGGTAGTCGGTGTGCGCCAGCAGTGTGTCGACACAGCGGTGCAGCAGACCCAGCGCATCACGGGTGGGGATGATCAGGGTGACCGAAGGCCACTGCTCCAGGGTCCGTACGAGGCGGCGCAGGCCGGGCCGTCGAGAATGGGCTTCCAGCCTGGCGAGTGGGTCGTGGCGTTCGAGCCGGCCGTTGAGACGCGCCAGCCGTCGCGTCTGTGCCGTGCTCTCGGCGATTGCGTTCCCGCGCTGAGAGCTGTCTTCTTCGCCATGCGATTCGGGCCAGGGCCGGGCGCGCTCGCGCAGCACCTGAGGGATATGCCGAATCTCGCTGTCGTTGCAACGCTCGCGTGCGGCGTAGCTGAATTCATGGGGGCTTTCTGGCGGATGCGGGTGCCCGCGCAACACGGCGCTGCTTACCAGGCACAGCCCGGCGGCGAGATAATCCTGGCACCAGTGGCGGTCCGGGTCCCAGGCGGGCAGAAAGCCGCCGCAGCGGCGCGGGTCGTCTTGCGCCATCGGTGCGTCGAAGTCGCTGTAGAGGATGGCCGCGTCATGGCGCTGTAGTTCGTCCCAGGCCAGCGCCAGGGCGCCCTCCGGCAGGCGATCGCCGGGCTCGAGTTGCAGCACGGCATCGCATTCGTGGCACGCGGCGTCCAATGCTTCGCGATAGGCCGCTTCGTCATCGGGGTCGGCCAGCGTCCAGCGTCTGACTTGCAGGCGGTTTTCCTGACCCAGCGCCAGCTCACCTTCGCCCAATTGCAGCAGGCCGATGATGCCGATGGCGCTTTCAGCCGATGCCGAGCGTGCCGTGCCGTGCCGGCTCGAGGCGGCGCCCTTCGATCTGGAATCAACACCCGTGGCGGCATCGAAAGCGAAGAGCCGGGCCCAGTGAGGGTACTCGGCCAGATCCACACCACGTGGCAGCAATTGTTCGTAGCGGGCAAGCTGGCGTTCGATGAGCTTTTGGGTGTGGCCCCGCTGGTTCTGCCCGCTTTTATCCCACCCCTTTTCCATGCGCCCTTCCGGCTCGGCCGCCAGCCACTGGCGAAGCCCCTGGGGCCACTCCTGAACGATCAGCGGGCTGCCGGCCAGTTCGCGGCCGTCGCTGTCGGTAATGATCAGCTCATGACGTTTGCCATCGGCCAGCGACAACGGCAGGCGCAGTCGAAAACCACCTTCGACGGTTTCGTCGGTATGCGTGATCCAGGTTCTGGGGCTTGCGCTTGCCAGCAGCGTGTCGCCCTCTCGGGCTTCTACCTGCAGTTGGCGATGGGGCGCTTGTGGGTCGACCAACCAGCCACGCAGTACCAGGCCGGGTTGCCAGACCACCCGCGATGTTGCGCTGGTGTGCCTAGCCGGTGCGGCGGCGGGCAGTGCCAGACTCGCCAGCACGTCGTCCTGGTTGGCGAGCGTCAGCTTCAGGTTCCGCGTGGCGTCGAGCTGGGCATCGCTGAGCATGACTTGAAAGCCATGTTGGCCGTCACCGGGCGCTTCGGGATGAAACCGTTCCGCTTGTTCCAGCGCCAGCAGGCGCCCATCGCCATGAATGGCCACGACCCAGCGGCGCTGCGGTTGCGCCGGATCGTACGCCCAGCCTTCCAGCATATTGCCGTTCAGGCCGGTGAGACGAGCCTGGCAAGACACTACGGGGGAGTGCTGAAAGCGTGTCGGGTCAGAAGGCTGGTTCATGCGTGGCCTCGTGAGTCTGTTTGGCGGATGTCTCGCACGATTTATCCACACTTAGGGCAGCAAGCTCACTCAAGAGAACGATCTGACGCTTGGCCCCCGGCGACGCGGTGTCAATGTCTTCTGGCGAGCAGGCGTCGGCCACGGCCTGAGTCATCAACCAGGTCAGCGGTTGGTCTGCGCGGTCCAGCCAACGGGCTTCGGCCAGGGTCAGCGGATCGCTATCAAGCAGCAGCAGCGCATCGAACGGGAAATGCATCCGGCAGAGCTCGGCCCTCTCCTGCCAGGTGCTTTCCAATACAGGCATAGGAAACAGGTGACCGCTCGACCACTGGGCTGGTTTCCAGTCGCGAGGGGTGCGCAGCGGTAGCAGGCGGTGCCCGGCGTCATGGCGCGCCAGCGCGGTGAGCAAATCCGAGAACTCGCTGGCTTCCAGGGCTTCGGGCTGGCCGGCGACCGCCAGCAGGCTGTCTTCGCTGTATCGTGCCTGCCAGTCGACCAAGGGTATTGGTTGGCTGTGTGAATCTGCGCCCTGGCCGATGGTGGATGGTGTTCGAAGCTGCGGCTGGAACAGGGCTCGGGTATTGGAGATTCCGTGCTGCATGCCTGTGTAGCCGGCCCAGCCAGGCAGTGCTGCTTCGACCCAGACGGGTATCCTCGCTGCTGGCACTATCGCGACGAAGCCGAGGGCATGCAGGTCATCTTCCAGTTCGCGGCGCTGGTCGGGCAATCTGTAATCGATGCGCCAGCGCTGCGGCGCGCTACCCATCAAGCAGAGGCTGTGCCGGTGCGGGCCTTTGGCGAGAACGACCTGCCCTTGCCCTGAATTTCCCGCTTCGCAATGGCGCTTGGCATGGGCCAGCGAGGGCAAAAACAGGATGCCTGCGCCGTCGCCGGGTTCGCGCACGTGGATGAACGCCTGCTGCCGAAGCCAGTCACGCATCAGCCGGTGGCGCGCCGCTGCCGTCGGGTCGCGCTTGAGGCAGGCAGTGAATTCACGCTCGGCGTGGGGGTAACGCTTCTCGAGTACGGCGAGATTCTGCTGGACCCGCAAGCGCTTTTCCGCGCCGAACGAGACGCCACCTTCGTGCGCGACGACGAGATCGACGGCGCCGCGGTGCTGCCAGCCATGAGCGCTGGCGCGGTAACACCAATCCGACTCTTCGCCGTATCCACGTGTCAGGCTGGGGTCCAGGCCGCCGATGTCATCGAGCGCATCGCGCCGCATGTACAGGCAGAAGCCACAGCCGGTCGCGAGCGGTACGTCGGCGCTATCTGCGTCGGCGTTGGCTCGTGCCGCGGCTTCATTCAAGGCGGCGAGACCGTCATCATCCGGCGCTGGGCCGGCTTCGCAGGGCGCCAGCAGGCTCATCAATTCGCCGTTGTTGGAGAGCGGCGTGACGGAGGCGACCCGCTCCCGGCGGTAGGCGGCACGATGCAGGCGGTCGAGCCAGTCACCGTGCACGCGGGTATCGGCATTGAGCAGGACGACATCGCGCTCGGGATACAGCCCCAGGCCGTGATTGACGGTGCCGATGAAGCCGCGATTGATGTGCTGATGATGCAGCTCGATCAGGCCTTTTGCTGCGTAGTCATCCAGCAGCGCGACGAGCGCTGGCTCGGGGCTGGCGTCGTTGATCACGACGAGACGATGGGGCGTGCGGTTGATGCCGCGATTGGCCAGTGCGCTTTCGATACAGCGCCGGGTCATCTCCAGGCCCTTGTAGACGGGGATCAGTACGGTGACGCCGCTAGCGCGACCGGCCGACGCGCCCTTGCCCTGGCTCGCTTCACGCTGATGGGGAATCGCCATTGAGTGCATTTCCAGCGGACCGCCAACCAATGGGCGGTCGCGACCATCCGCTCCCGGCAGGGTTACCGCAAGCGCGTTGGCCTGCCCCTGCAGGGCGAGTTCGAACCATACGCTATCGACACTCGCCGCACCGGCTGCGCTCAGCGGGATACGCCTGCGCGGCTGGAACGCGATCCGACGTTGGCCGGCGTGTAGCGTTAGCGTGGGCATGGCAGCGCCGGCTTCGATCAGGCACCAGCCATGGAGCCGTTCGCCCTGCTGCCAGATGGCACCACAGGGTTGGCCAAGATTTTGGATAAGCAGCTCGATCAGGCTGGCAATGGCCTCGGGTTCACGCAGGTGAGGCGCGTGGCGCATCATCAGCTCGCGTTGGCGCGCTCGCGGATTGGCGAGGCCGTCGTTGGGAATGGCCGCCAGCATATGGCGCAGCGTTGTCAGGTCGGTCGGATCGGTACGGTAGGCCTCGGCGGCAAAGGCCGCAGCAGCTTGGGCCTGCCTGGCGTCCGGGTGGTTCAGAAGCGACTGCCAGTTCAGAAACGATTGCCCCATGAGTTGCAGCGCTTGCCGTGAGCCATGCCGAAGCAGCTGCACACCCAGCGCCGCCTGGGCCAGTTTGGCCCATTTACCTGGCTTGCTCGTGCTGGTCTTGTTCGCGCTCGACTGACTCACCGCCTGTGCCGTCTTGCCCGGTTTGGCAAGCCCGGCAAGGCCCAGCCACAGCAACGCGTCGTCGCGCGTACGACGATCACCGAGCGCGCCGCGCAGCAGCGCATAGGCGGCGTCGATGTCGCCATCGGCGATGAGCGCCCGGGCACGGGCATGGAAGCGGTCAAAGGTATCGAGCACGGTTTAACCGAATATCTTGAAAGGAGTGATGTGGGTATTACCTAACAAACCCCCTCCGGAGAGCCTTGTTGGGTAACACACGATTGGATCAAGCGAGAAAGGCTGTTGCGCCAGAGGCGGGGGAAATTCCCCCGCCACGGCCTACCTGTTAAAGCAGGAAGTCCCAATCGCTTGGTGGTACTTCATTGCTCTGCAGTTCGTCGGAGCCAGCAAAGCCGTTCGCGACATCCTCCAGGCTCTTGCCGCCTTCGACCACTTCACCGACCCAGTAGTCGAGACCCGCGTCATCCGCTTCGCGGCCGAGCACGGACTCGTAGAGCTGACCAACAGCGCCTTCAACCTGCTGCTCGTCGCTCAGGTCAATGACCATGTCGTTGAAATCGAAGCTTTCCTTGGCTTCGTCAGACGCGATCATGTTCATCGCAACCTTGCCCAGCGCCACGCCGGAATCCAGCTCGTCAGCCCAGTACTGCAGGCCGTCCAGATCCGCCTGACGGCCCAGAACCTGTTCGTACAGCGTCGCCAGTTTCGTGATGCTGTCGCTGTATTCGATGGTCTGAGTACCGTCACCGAACTCGAGGTTCTCGGCATTGACCAGGGAGTCGGTCTCGCCGGTCTCGTTATTGATGACGGTTACGATGGCGCCATCCTGCGAGACGGTGTAGTCATCCTGGTTGCCGTCGAAGACGACTGTGTCGTCGCCCTGGCCGCCATAGATGCTGTCGTCACCGGCACCACCCGAGATGGAGTCGTCGCCAGCGCCACCCAGGATCGTGTCGCTGCCAGCGCCGGCGTCGATGGTGTCGTTGCCCAAGCCGCCGGAGATGCTGTCGTCGCCGCCGCTGGTGGTGATCACGTCATCGCCAGCGCCGCCGTCGACGGTGGTGTTCTTGTCGCCGTCAACGGTGAAAGTGTCGTCGCCGGCCGTTCCGATGATGACACGCTCAACGGTGTTGAAATGAGCGCTGTAGCCTTCGTCGCCTTCGAAGATGTAAGCACGGCCGCTGTCACGACCGGAGTCGTCGAACCGCAGCGGGCTGTCGGCAGTACCGCGGCCTTCACCTTCGTCGAGATTGATGAACAAGGCATCTGCGTCACTGGTCTGCAGTTCAGCGACCGTGGTAGCCGACTGGACAGAAACCTGGTCGCCTTCTTCAGTAGCCAGAAGCTGCTGAACGGCGTTCTGCAGATCTTGGTTGTATGTCGTACCGATGGAGGCGCTGACCTCACCGGACGACGTCACGTATTGTTGCGCCATTACCGAGTTACCTCTGTTTGTGCATCTTCTTTTTCTGGAGCCCTCGAAGCCCCTAGTTTGACCGGTGAACCCGGCCTTCCCTTGCGCGTGCCAGGTCGTACCTGTACGACTGCGTCGCGAGGCAGCCATGACACGAACAATACCCTGAGTACCTTAACCGCCCCGTTCCCTTTCAAAGCTTCAAAGAGGCGCAGAGGAACTGCCCAGTCCTTACCCTGTCATGGACGTGCAATGTCCACTTTCTGCAGCCCTGCGTTACTGATTATTGAAAAGAGCAGAATGAGCCGCGCTGCCGGATTACCAGCGACGCGACTAGACGATCTCGTGCTGTGTCGCCGCTCGATCTGCGATGTGAGTGATCTCGGGATCCAGCCAGGAGGACTTCGGCGCTGGCTGCTTATCGCCAGGCTGAGCCTGCTCCCGGGCTTGAGATACGTCTTGCGCTGCCGAAGTGGAGATACGTTCGACCTTCAGCGTGATAGCCGTTACGTGCCTGCTGCCCTGGGCGTTGTCGTTGTGACTCGCTTTCGCGTTGACACTGCCCAGCGGCTGGCGACTGCCATCCGAGAAAGCGACTTCGCCAGTCAATCGATACCGAGGAGCGTTCGGTCCAACGAGAGCCAACTGCAGATCATGAATCGGCCTGGCCCGCTGGCGGGTTCCAATGAAGCGCCCCGTCGTAGCCTCACTGCGTTGACCACCTGACCCACAGATCGCTTGAATATCGACTCCTTCAGGACGCTGAGGCCAGTCAATCTGGAAGCCTTCTAGCCGCGCACGTCCCTGAATGGCACCCAACCACTCGCCACTCTCTACCGTCACGTCACCACGCCTTTCGATATGGCCGGTCAGCGTGATGCCGGCAACCGGCTGATAGGTTTGCGGGGCGCGTTTGGCAGCGCTCATTCGCGAGACTGGCGCTGCTCTTTCTGGAGTCGGAACGATTGGCTCGATACGCCAGTGGACCTGGGCTGTGTCGACAAGCGATGCAGCGGCGTACTTGCTGACGGCCAGTACCGCATTGCCCTGGCGAACGTTCACGACGAGATAGTCGCCGGGCTTGGCCAAGGTCTGCTGAGAAATGCCGTCGGGACAAGTGAATTCGATGACTCCAGCCATGCGGATCGGCGCTTGGGCCAAGAGCAGCGGCACCGAACTCTTCGCAGGGGTGACATCGACGTAATGGATGACGTACAGGCCGGGCTGAAGCACCTTCATGGACGTACGGGCGGCAACAGCTTGGTTAATGTCGGCAGGCTGGCTCATGGTGCTGTTCTCGCTGGCAAACTACGTAATTATGATTAAACGCAATGATACAATATTCATACTCCAGTATGAATATGTCGTAATTCGTATAGACTAGATAGCTAATCTCTTACAAGACCGGCTACCACAAAGCGAGGGGGTTATCAACAATCAAAAAGGAGGGAGCCACCTTCAAAACGATGGCTTATAAGAAAATCGAATAAGTATATAAATCGTGATAGTTAATTATAATTAATCTTATGCTGGCGCATATAAACTTAAATAATTTCTTCCACTAGAGAAATCTGCTGCGGCAAACAAATACGATTTAAATCGTAGCGATCGATAATCGTGCGTCGTGCGTTGGCACGCATGGTTTCCATTTCACTGGGATACTGTAGTGCCCGGGTAATCGAATCCGTCAACGATTGGCTGTCGAAAAAGTCCACCAATAAACCATTCTTGCCATCTTCTATGACCTCACGAACCGGGGCAGTATCGGAGCCGATGATTGGCGCGCCGCAACTCATTGCCTCCAGCAAGGACCAGGATAGGACAAAGGGATAAGTCAAATATACATGTGCACGCGACAGCTGAATCAGTGCAGTTAGCGTGGCATGAGGAACACGGCCCAGAAAATGGACTCGACTGGCGTCGAGACGCTCGCCAACTTCTTCCAGAAAGATTTCCTTCCAACTGCGCCCATTCTTCGGGGCGGCACCATAACTGACTCCATCTCCGCCCACGATAAATACTTGAGCCTCGGGGTTTCGTTCCAGAATTGCCGGTAGGGCTCGCATGAATACGTGATAACCACGATATGGTTCCAGGTCTCGGTTGACGAAAGTGATAACCGGCGTTTCTCGAGTCAACTCAAGCCGTTTTCCCAGCGCTACTTGCACATTGGGTTTGGGATGAAACCGTTGGGTATCGATACCTTCGTGAATCACGCTCAATTTATTATGATAGGCGGCCGGGTGTGTCAGCTTCTGAAAGTGAGTCGAGCAGACGCCCCGATCTACCTGCTCCAGCATCCACAAAGGCCATAGGTTTTTCAGACGTACGCGCAGACGGTCCTCTATCGATAAGGGAAACTCAGGATCGAAATCGGCGTCCTGTCCGGTCGCGTGGTAATAGAATTCAAACCAACCTATAACCTTGGCCTGGGGAAACAGTTCGCGTACCGCCATCATATCGCCCCAGCCGCTATGGCCGATTACCAGGTCAGGCAACCATCCTTGTGATCGCCACTCTTCCAGCACCTCTTGAGTCGCACGCCCACGGATCAGCTTGCTATCCAACTGCCTGAGCAGCGGATCCAGATTCGAAGGATTACCTCTTGACAGACGTGCCTGAACAACCGGAAAAGGTGATGCCTCTGGAAGTCGGCTCAAGCTTACCGCTCGGACGTCATCTCCACGTTGCGCAAGCGCAGGGGCCAGATGACGAAACTGCCCGGGGAAATTGGCATGTATGAAGAGAATTCGGCGTCTCGGTGCCACAAACGATTCCTAAATGAGAGAAAACATATCGAGCCTGGCTCAGAGATTGGTGCGGCCTGCTAGCGACGACGCCAGCGCCGCCTAGCAAGATCTACCAAGCTCCAGATTGCCCAGCTCAGCAAGGTAGCCGCAGTCGCATAGGCTAGCCATCGAGACCACCCTTCCAATGTCGGGGCGACCTTGGCGATGAAGTGAGCGCTGATCAGGGCGAGAGCTCGAAAAAAGAGCCATTGTGGCCGTGGAACATAGGAACGCAGCAAGGATCAAGCACCCTCTGCCAATCGAATCAGGTACGTGCCATAGCCGTTTTTGCTTAGCGCCGCTCCCTGTTTCAGTAACTCCGCTCGGTCGATCCAGCCGTTATTGAAGGCGATCTCTTCGGGTATGGCGATACGCTGCCCCTGACGCTTTTCGATTGTCTGCACAAAGCTACTGGCTTCTACCAGGCTATCGTGGGTGCCGGTGTCGAACCAGGCAAAACCACGCCCCAGCCGCTCGACCTGAAGCTCTTCGCGGCGCAAGTAGTGATTGTTCACATCGGTAATTTCCAGTTCGCCACGTGCACTGGGCTTGAGGTCATTCACGATATCCGCAACGGTACTATCGTAAAAATATAAGCCCGTCACTGCCCAGTTGGATTGCGGTCGCTCAGGCTTTTCCACGATGGAAGTCGCGCAACCCTGCTCGTCGAAATCGACGACTCCGTAGCGCTGGGCATCACTGACCTGATAACCAAAGATCGTGGCGCCACTTTGCCGGGAGGCGGCACGCTGTAACTGATCGGTCAACCCGTGACCGAAAAAGATGTTATCCCCAAGCACCAATGCGCAACCGTTACCTTCCAGGAAGGCACGGCCTATGATGAAGGCCTGCGCCAGGCCGCCAGGCTCCGGCTGTACTGCGTAGCTGATGTTCAGACCCCATTGGTGTCCGTCGCCCATCAAGTATTGAAAACTGGCCGCGTCGTGAGGGGTGGTGATGATCAGGATGTCGCGAATACCCGCCAGCATCAGCGTGCTCAACGGATAATAGATCATCGGCTTGTCATAGACTGGTAATAGCTGCTTGGAAACCGCATGAGTAATGGGATAAAGGCGCGAGCCAGTGCCACCCGCCAGGATTATGCCCTTCTTCGTCATCGACCTGCTTTTGCCCCCGGTATCAGCCCTGCACGCGCTGCCAGTTGTATTTGGTAGTCATCCGGCAACTCTACACTACAATCTGACCATCTTGACAACGGAATGCGTAACGCGCCCAGGCACCGGAGATTATCTTGGGTTTTGCTGCAGCCATGGCCGCAAGCTAGCTTTGTAAGACAATTCGACGAGTGATGATCAGACAAGGCAAAAATCAGCGAAAACGGACCGGGCTGGCGCCCCGGTTTACGGGGGGTGTCAATGAGTACGTGACTCGCTTCGCTCGCCCTTCGGGTCGTCCTTTGGGGCGTTCTTCGGGTCGTCCTTCGGACGTTCTGAACTGAAATTCAGCGAGCTAATTTTCAACGCCGTATGGCCGAGCGCAGGCAGTTTTCGTACAAAGCTAGATCAACCAGGCCTCGTCTTGCTGTATGCCGAGTAGTTGGGTCTCCTCGAGCATCATTGGCGATTGTTCCGCAAAGGCCAATAGCTGGTCGCTGCCATAGAGTGCTTCGAAGCTGACCGCCTCTGCTCGCTCAGGAATTTGCAGCGCTAAAAGCGGATCGAGCGTATCCACGCTGCCAGTAGACATGGCTTCAGCGATACCTACCATGCCAATCCATAATTCAAGCGTCAGCGCTCCGGCCAGAGCGCTAAAGTCGAGCTCCGTGCCTTGGGCGAGCTGGTCCATCTCCTGGAGTCCACGTTGTTCGAGCAACAACGTTGCAGTTCCATCGAGCCCCAAGCCATTACGACTGATACCGGGGACATCATTGCCAGGATAGCGGGTGAGATTATCATGATCGTACTCCCCCAGTGCTTGGTCGATCGCAACGGCCGCGCGCTGGCTGAACTCTATCAATGCCGGGTCTATGTTTTCGTTCGTAGGCCACATGATTGACAGGGTAGCCAATGATCCGTCTTCGCTGCGGTAGGTATTCTGGTTATGAATATCCAGGAACAGATCCGGCCGGTAATGGGCCACCTGCTGACGGACAGCAGCAGACTCCGGCGCCAAGTCAGGGTCGTAGGGCTGATTCGGGTCGTAAGTCCCATTGAGCTCGATACCATTGGAATTGTAACGAGGGTCCAGTACGCCTTCGCTGCCTGCGACCTGCTCCTGCCAACGTGCGAAGCCATCCGGATTGACGCGCGGCATTACCACTATGGTCATTGTCTCACGCAGTGTCTGCGCTCCAGCGCTTTCCCCGGCCAGGTACTCAAGCAACCCTAAAACCGCTTCCGTTCCCAATGGCTCGTCGCCGTGCTGTTGGGTAACGATCATTAATGTTTTCGGTCCAGTTCCCACCACGGCACTATAAAGTGGCATTCCCTCGACAGACTCGCCGACTTGCTCAAGCGTTATTGCTTCGTGTTCGGCAAGCCGACCCAACGTGGCGTATAATTCTTCATTACTCTGCAGGTGATCCAGAGCCAAGGGTTGCTTTATATCGTAATCATTTTGTGTGACATGCTGGCTGTAATAGTTGGCAACCGATAGTTTGGCACGTAGCGCTTCCTGATCTTGCGCGCACGCTGCATCAACCATGCAATCCGGTAGCTCATCCCAAGCAAGATTGCCGCTTTCAAGGCGCTCCGCCCAGTAATTCACTTCTAGACTGCCGGGCTCACGCTCAAAATAGTGGTGGTATAGCGAGCGAACATAGTCATCGCTATCCAATAGTGCGAGATGCGCTGTGGCTTCGCTCGAGTTGGCGATTGCCTGCTTGACCTGGTTGGCGCTCGCTCGCTCTTCTTCGAGCTGACCTAACCAATAGATCAAACCCTCCGGATCCGCCGCCCGCCCTAGATATGCCAAATATAGAGACTGCACGATTTCCGCGTTGTTCTGTAACCCCATACGATGCCTTGTTTATCAAGTTATTATTAAACCAGCAGCTTTAAAACTAATATGCCGGATCAATAAAAGGCAGCGCCCAGGGCCGAAATCATTTAAAAATAACAAGAAATATTGACACAACTAATATCGATTAAATAAAAAAATACTACCAACGCATTAAGCAACAGGCACAATACCGCTAAAAAGCGTACTGTTCGTAAGAAGAGGCTTTGTTAATGGCAGTGTGAACTCAAGCATGCCCGAAGGCGGTCAAGCGGATCGCACGATCACCTTCTGGGCAAGACTGTACGATTATGGCGGCCACGCTGGCGCGTCGTTTTTCGAAGTCGCTTCCCGAAACAGCCGGGCGGAGACATCGCCCTTGAGAATTCGGCGGCCTTTTCCATCCGCTCATCCGCCAGGTATCGAAAGGCCCTCGCCGGGATCGAGAGCCTTGTTCACGGAATTTCCTGCTCCGCTTCTCTTTCCCCGTGGCTACCGGTCGGTTGCGCCATGCCGACCCGGCCGATGCCGGGCAGCTTGAGTGCGGGAGACTGCCAGTCGACTCCGACGGTCAGTCCCAGCACGTCGAGTTCGAATCCTTCGTCCCAGGCCAGCATGACGCCGAACAGACCGCCCAGCGACAGTTGATAGCCGGTCTGCGTCGGCGTCCTGGCGACGAACTCTCCTGGCAGGTAGTTCTTGCCGATCGCATTGGGCGGGAAGTCCACCGAGAGCTCCGGTACCTGTCGCACCACCCAGGCGATGAACGTATTGCTGTTGGGGCCGGGCCAGATACCGTAACGGTCGGGAAACGGATAGTCGGGCACGACGCGCTCGATCCCGCTGATCGCCCGCGCCGCCTTGTCGCCCCGGAGTTCGGCCAGCAGCGTCGGCGAATTGCCATACCATTGGCGATCCGGCGGCGCATAGCTGGTCTCCACCGTGGGCCGACGCCAGCTCACCACCTGATAGACGCGATAACGGCTGGCATCTTCGGCCTTGGTCGCGATCCAGGTGTGCACGCCGAACGCCCCGCGCCACTCGAAGGTGCGCGCCGCATAGACCTGAACGACTGCTTCGCGCACCTCCGCCGGATCCGGCGCCAATCCACTGGAAGAACGATCCGCATCCTGCCAGTTGGCGGACATCGGCACCTGCTGGGAAGCGAGCATGTAGGCAGGCCCCAGCAGCAGTACGATAATCAGCGTGATGGCGGCCAGCACGAACTTGAACGTGCGAGTCAGCATGCGGGACAGGTTCATCGGCAGAGAATTCCGGCGTTCTGGTCGGGAGACGGGTTGAATCGGCGTACGATGGCCCACATAACACTCATCAATCTCGAATCGAACATCAAGGGTTTTCACATGGCTATCGTCGATCCCCGCACCGGACAACCGCTGACCGGCCCGGAAGAAAGCAGCCAGAATGGCGCCGGTAACAACGTTGCCCCGGAGGACGTCATCGTCGACGTCACGCTGGAGAACTTCCAGCAGGTCGTGCTCGAGGGCTCGATGCAGCATCCGGTGCTGCTGCAGAGCTGGGCCTCCTGGTGCGAGCCGTGCAAGAACTTGAAACCGGTGCTGGAGAAGCTGGCGCAGGAATACGCTGGCGCCTTCGTACTGGCGCGGCTCGACATCGAAGCCTTCCCGCAGATCGCTTCCCAGCTTGGCGTGCGCTCGGTGCCGGACGTCAAGCTGATTTCCCAGGGCCAGCTCTACGACCAGTTCCAGGGCGCGCTACCGGAAAAGCAGGTTCGCGAGTGGCTGGGCAAGTATCTCGAGGCACCGGCGAACGCCTCGCAGAGCCCGGAAGAGATGGCCGAGACGGCACTTGCCTCCGGAGACACCGAGACGGCCGAAGCGATCTACCAGGAACTGATCCAGCAGTATCCGGAGCACTACGACTACCAGATCGAGCTGGCCGGGGTGCAGGTCGCCGCCGGTCGCACCGCTGACGCCAAGCAGATCCTCGACAATCTGCCGCCGGAACACCGCGATGCGGCCAAGGCACGCGGCGTGCGGGCACGCATCGAGTTCGGCGAGGAAGCCTTGAGCCAGGCCGATATCGACGCCCTGGGCGAGCGTGACGACAGCGAGGCGCAGTATCAGCGTGCCATGCGCCAGATCGCCGACGGCCAGTACGAAGCCGGGCTCGAAGCGCTACTGGCCGTCATGAAACGAGATCGCGCCTACGGCGAGGATGCGGCACGCAAGACGCTGCTGCGCGTTTTCGATGCGCTGGGCGCCGAACACCCGCTGACCGTCACCTACCGCCGTCGCCTGTTCGCCATGCTCTACTGATCGACGTCGATCCACGTAATACCCGGAGCGCCCGGCCCGAGCGAAAGCTCGCGCCGGGCGTTTTCGTCAGGCTGGCTCGGCAAGCAACCGATCCAGCCTCATCAATGCCTCCTCGAGCCAGCTTCGCGGCATGCCGAAGTTGAGCCTGACGAAACCGGGCCAGCCGAAGTCGGCGCCATCGGAGAGCGCAACCCGTGCTTCTTCCAACAAGCGCTGCTGCGGCGACTCGGCCAACGCGCTATGGCGTAGATCCAGCCAGGCCAGGTAGGTCGCTTCCGGTGCTGTCATGGCCACGCCCGGCCAGCGCGAGACGTGCGCTTCCACCAATGCCAGGTTGTCCCGCAGCTCGCCCAGCAGCGCCTGGCGCCACTCCTCGCACTCGGCGTAGGCGGCTTGCGACGCGCTCAGGCCGAGCACGTTGACGCTCGGCAGCAAGCCGGCAGCCGCAGACTGGAATCTCTGGCGCAGATCGTCGTCGGCGATGATGGCGCAGGCGGAGGAGAGCCCCGCGATATTGAACGTCTTGGAGGGTGCCCACAGCGTGATCAGACGATCCTTCAGCTCCGGGCACAGCTGACCCAGCGGCCGATGAGAGACCGAAGGATCGAGAATCAGATCGCAGTGCAGCTCGTCGGAAATCACGATCAGGTCGTGACGCACCGCCAGCTCGGCCAGTCCCTTCATCTCCTCGGCGTTCCACACGCGCCCGGTGGGGTTGTGCGGGTGGCACCACAGCAATACGCGGGTGTTGGGCTGGATCGCCGCTTCCAGCGCCTCGAGATCGAGCCGCCAGGGTTCGCCAGACGCAACGGGGTCGGCCAGCGCGAACGTCTGTGCTTCACGTCCGGTATTTCTGGCGACACTCAGAAACGGCGGATAGATCGGGGTCGCGGTGAGCACGCCCTGCCCCGGTTCGCTGAATGCCATCGCCGCCAGATTGAGCGCCGGCACCACGCCGGGCACCCATAGCTGCCACGCTTTTTCGATCTGCCAGTCGTAGTGGTCACGGCTCCAGTCGCAAAGGGTTTGCTTCAGTGTCGCGGACACGTCACCGTAGCCGAAGACACCGTGCGCGACGCGTGACTCGAGCGCCGATATGATCGCCGGCGGCGAGCGAAAATCCATATCGGCGACCCAGAGGGGCAGGACATCCTCATCGTACTGCAGCCACTTCTTGGTGGCGTGCTGGCGGCGATCGATACGCGTGGCAAAATCGAAATTCACGATAGTGATCTCATCATCGAAATGGATGGACGAACATGTGCGAGCGGCCTGACGTGCCTGACAACGCTTCTCCCCGACCGTTCTACGCTCGGGTGCTGGCCGGCAATTCGAAACTGGTCGGTCACTGGCTGATGTTGGGGCAGGCCGACCCCGACCGTCTGGCCCTGATTCTGGCCGATACGGCGCGCATCGCCAAATTGGGAGAGCCGGAGTCGACACCGGACGGCGCCACGCTGACCCACTGGAGCGGTGACGCTACGCCACCGCGCTGGGCCGCCAGAACGGCGCTGTTCCTGCTGGTGCAGATGCCGGCCAGGCCCCTGCCCCGCGATGACGACGAGGCCTGCGCCTGGGCTTACTGCTGGCTGCACAATCGGGACTTCGACGCCTTCGAGACGGCGCGCGACGCGCTGCCCGAACACTTGCGCGAGCGCCTCGCCGCACCGCTGGCCGAAGCGTGGCACGACTATCGCGGGCTGCGCCTGGTCTGACCTGCCAGGCCCGGCGCGAGGCATGCCATGACTCGCTAGAGCCGTTCAGTATCAGCCCGTATCAGGCCGCAGGGCACGCTGACATGAACAGACGGAGGTCAGAGGTTGTACTTGACGAGAAGACTCGCGGTGTTCTGGTCGGTATCGAAAGCCGTGCTGTTCTCGATCCCGTACTTGTCGCTCCAGTAGTCGTACTCCAGACCGACATAGAGCTTCTTCTGATACCAGTGCATCGCCTTTCCAAGGTCGTACTTGATCTGCGGGTTGACGTGCAGGTTGGCGTGGTAGCTATCGTCGTTGTCCACCACCCAGTCGATGTAACCATCGATCAGAAAATCCGATTCTCCCGCCGGGATCGTCACCGACCATACCGGCGTGATCTGCCAGGTATCGCCATCACGATCCCCATCCGGGTCGCGGTGATAGACGTTGATCTGAGCATAGTCGAAACCGGGAATTGTCAGATCCACGCCCAGCCCCAGCAAGGTCGTTTCCACGTCTCCTTCGCCAAACTCGCGGGTCCCCGCCAGCAGCACATCACTGATGGGGCCCAGTCGGAAGGACTGGTCGAATATCTTGTTGAAAGAGAGACGTGGCGTGAATTCGCCGTAATAGGTATTGCTGCCGTTGGTGGCGGATTCTTCGCCGTTGTAGAAAATCTTGTCGACGAAGATGAACAGATCCCCTGCTGTCCAGCTACTGGCATGCTCGAAAGTTACCGTCTGCTGCGTCGACGGATCGACTTCGAAATTCTGCCCGTACAAGTAGGTCAGGCTGTTGCCTTGCCACAGAATCGGACTATCGGCCGAAGCCTCACCGGCCACACCAAGGGCCGCCCCTGCAATCACGCCGATGGCGACAGCGCTCCGTCCCAAGCCTTTCATTCCACCTTGCTCCTTTCTCATGGATCGCTCTCTGGCGCTTGAACTCGAGGTCACGAAGACCCGGAAGCAGCAGAAGCAAAAGGTGTGCCAGCCTGTTGTTTTTGTATACAAAACAACAGGCGCGCAGCGAAACATAGGCGCCCTGGTTACTTGGGCGTTTTTCTAACGCACTGTTTCAATTCAGGTATCTCTCCAAACCTGACCGATTGCACAAGTTTGAGGCGGGTTTCAGGAACGACGACGCCTGGCCTGACGCTTGGGAATGAAGCCGTCCGGCTTGGTTGCCAGCCACTCGACAAAGGCGCGAATATCGGGATGCGACAGCAGTGCTTCGCGGCTTGCATAATGGTCGGCCAGCTCGCGCTCGCCCAATGTCCGGTGAAGATGGGAATGGCACGGTCGGCAGACCCGGAGAATGGCCGTCTGCATCAGATCGCGCCCAAGGCGCTTGCGATAGCGCGGTTTGCGGTGCAACGTTCTGGGAATGAGATGATGACGCGTCAACGGCGCGGCACGTCCGCACAGCGCGCAACGCTCGGTTACCTCGTAGTCCGCTATCTCGTCGTCAGTCACCATCGATAAGGAGTCTCCATCGCGTGGTCAGCTTAGAAACGTCGCCGGGTCTTCCGCAACCTGCCTCGACCGGCACGGGAATCGCGCCATGACGCCCGCGATCCGCCTGCTGGAATCCCGGGGAATTGCCCACGAGGTCACCAGCTACGAGCTGGGTAGTGAATCGGAGGCGGCTTCCCACAACTCCTATGGTCTCGATGCCGCCCAGGCACTGTCGCTGCCGCCTGCCAGTGTATTCAAGACACTGCTCGCCCAGCTCGACGACGGGCGTCTGGTGGTCGCCCTGGTGCCTGTCGATGCCACGCTGGATCTCAAGGCGCTGGCCAAGGCCGCCGGTGCGCGCAAGGCGCGCATGGCCGAAGCCCCGGTGGCCGAGCGCACCACCGGCTACCTGGTGGGCGGCATCAGCCCGCTGGGCCAGAAGAAACGTCTGCCGACTTTCATCGACGAGAGCGCCAGCGCCATGGAGACGATGCACGTCAGCGGTGGCCGGCGCGGGCTGGAACTGTCGCTGGCACCAGGCGACCTGATCGCCCTGACCGCAGCTCGTACTGCGGCGCTGGCCCGGCGCGGTTGATCCTTCGCATGTCGATAGACTTCGACCTGTGGATCGATCCCGACGATCTCGATCGCCATCGTGCCGTCGAGCGGGCGCTGGAGCACTACTTCATGGAGCGCCTGGCCGACTACCCGCATCTGCGTTTGCCGGGTCCCGATCCCTACGACTATGATGCGCCGTTCAATCGACTGCACGCCGTGCTGGTCGAGCGCGCCCGCGACTACCTGCTGCGCGACTATTTCTACTCGCCCACGCCGATGCAGCTGAGCCAGGCCTTCTATCGCGCCGTGGCTCGTTCCAACAAGGTCATACTGGATTCCTCCCATGGTGATTCACACCAATCAGACACCGACTGACGCCCAACTGGCGATCATCACCGAACAGCTGGGCCGCCCGCCCCGAGGTCTCGAAGCGGTCGCCGCCACCGACAGTCATGGCCGCCCGCTGGTCCTGCGCATGGCGCCGATCGTCGACGATGCGCCCTTCCCGACGCTCTACTGGCTCTCCTGCGAGCGTCTCAAGGTGGTGCTGTCGCGCCTGGAGGCCAGTGGCGTGATCAAGGAGCTGGAAGCCCGGCTGCAGCAGGACCCGGAATGGATGGCCAGTTACCACCAGAGCCATGCCGATTACGTGCGCCAGCGCTGGGATTTCATGACCGACGCACAGCGCGAGGCGGTGGAGCAGCGCGGCTACACCCAACTGATGCGCGAGCGCGGCGTCGGCGGGATCACCAACTGGGATCAGGTGCGCTGCCTGCATACGCAGTATGCGCACCATCTCTGCGGCGACAACGCCATCGGCCGCTGGCTCGATGCAGAGCATGATGTCGCCGCCAGCATTCCGTGATGGTCGGGAATCCCTCTCTTTCATTATTCGTTTTCCAGGAGCGATAGCGTGCAAATCTGTGTTTATCTGGGCTCGCGTGAAGGTAACGATCCGCGTTTCGCCGCAGCGACGGACGCACTCGGCGCGGCGATCGCCAGTCGCGGCTGGGGGCTGGTCTACGGCGGCGCCCGTAATGGCCTGATGGGTCGGCTGGCCAACGCCTGTCTCGCCGAAGGCGGTGAAGTGATCGGTGTGATGCCTGAACATCTCGTCCAGCGCGAAGTCTCGCACCATGGCCTGACCCGGCTGATCCGGGTCGACAACATGCACGAACGCAAGGCTGCCATGGCCGCGCATGCCGATGCCTTCGTCGCGCTACCCGGCGGTATCGGCACGCTGGAGGAGCTGTTCGAGATCTGGACCTGGCGCTACCTCGACCTGCACGGCAAGCCGATCGGCGTGCTCAATGTCGCCGACTTCTACTCGCCGCTGCTGACCTTCCTCGACACCACCGTCGAACACGGCTTTCTCGATGTCGCCACCCGCCGCACGCTGGTCGCCGAGGCCGATATCGAAACCCTGCTGGATCGCCTGGCCGAAGATGCCAGACTGAGAAATCACGACGCTTGAACGACGCGGTTCGAGCACCGGTAACGTATCCATCAAGGAGGATTGGGAATGCATGCCATCGCCATCGAAGACAATCGAATGATCTGGCGCGAACACGACGACCTCGGCCCGCTGGGTGCCAACGAGGTGCGGATCGATGTGGCCTGGGCGGGAATGAATCGCGCCGACCTGATGCAGCGCGGCGGCAACTATCCGCCGCCGCCGGGAGAATCCGAGATTCCGGGACTGGAAGTCAGCGGCACGATCAGCGAAGTCGGCAAGGGCGTGGAGCGCTTCCGCAAGGGCGATCGAGTCTGCGCCCTGCTGGCCGGCGGCGGCTATGCCGAGCAGGTCGTGGTCAACGAAGCGCAGGTTCTGCCCATCCCCCAGGGTCTGGGGCTGCGTGAAGCCGCCGCACTGCCGGAGGTCTTCACGACCGCCTGGCTCAACCTCTACATGGAAGGGGCGGTACAGACCGGCCAGCGCGTCCTGCTGCACGCTGCCGCCAGCGGCGTGGGCACGGCGGCGATTCAGCTCTGCCGCGTGTTCGGCAACCCCTGTTTCGTGACCGCCGGCAGCGCCGACAAGCTGGAAACCTGCTACCGGCTAGGCGCCGATGCCGGCTGGAACCGGCACGATGGCAGCTTCGTCGAGGCGGTCAAGAACTGGGGCGGCGCCGACATGATTCTCGATCCGGTGGGAGGCGACTACATCGCTCAGGATCTGGCCGTGCTGAACACCGATGGCCGGCTGGTTCTCATCGGCCTGATGGGCGGCGCGGAAGCGCAGATCAACCTGGGGCGCATGCTGGTCAAGCGCCAGCGCCTGATCGGCTCGACCCTGCGTTCCCGCTCGACGAAGGCCAAGGGCGCGATTCTCGACGCACTGTATGCGCACGTCTGGCCCAAGTTGGCCAGCGGAGAGATCGAACCGTTGATTGCCGGCACCTGGCCCATTCAGGAAGCGGAGACCGCGATGCAGCACCTTTCCGACAACCGCAACACCGGCAAGATTCTGCTCAGCGTCAGCGGAGCGGGGTAAAACCGCGTCGACCGGCCACGCTCGATCGCGGTCCGGCCCACGATCACGGCACGCTCCCGGAGCGCTATCCGACGTTCAGCGTGGCCTTGTAGGTCAACTGCAACAGGCGGGCGTCGTCACCGGCGCGGTGGCGACGGATATCGTGCTGCTCGGCGATCCGCGCCTTGATCCTGGCCCAGCATTCGGTCTGCGCCTCGCTCAGAATTCGCCGCAGCGCTTCCAGTCGAAATCGCGGCAACATCCCGGCCTGATCGAACAGCAGCGACAGCCAGGTATTGTCGTAGCCCCAGCTGTCGCTGTAGGCGATACCGTCCGCCGCCAGCTCGTCATTGAGCCAGCGCGCGACTTCGACAGGTGGCCGGCCTTCGCGCACCAGGCGCGCCCGGGAGATGCCATGCAGCAGTTCTGCCTTGGGATCCCAGTGCGTCCACTCTCTTGCCGGCTGGATCAGGAACGCGCAGCGGCTGCCATCGGCACGGGCCAGGCCGATCTCGATGGGGTAACTGCCACGGCCAAAACCGGAAGCTTCGATGTCTAGCAGGGTGGGCAGCAACACGTTGCGGGCTCCCTCTCCATGATGCCGTCTCATCTTGTGACGCCGATGAGGCATCATGACAGCGTTGGGGCGTAACTTCACCCCGCCACCAGGCCGGTGGCGGGGTACGCAGGATGCGCCGACGGTTGCGGGCTCTCAGTGCGTGGCGAGCGCGCCGGGCGTCTCGCTGCTGGCACCGTCTTCAGCCAGATTGCGCGCCCAGCGCTGCCATTCGTCCGCGCGGGCGGGGTCGTGCGGCAAGCCGAGTTCGCCGCGACGATACGCATCGGCCAGGCGCTCCGCGGCGCGGACATGGCCATTCTCGCCGGCGCGAGCGTACCAGGTCACCGCATGGTGAACGCTGGGCTGATACTGCGAGCAACCCAGCTCGTAGATGCGCCCGGCCTGGTACTGGGCATGACGGTCGCCCTGCTGGGCCGCCTGCAGTACGTAGCGCGCGCCTGTCGACTTGTCCCGCGGGGATATCCCGCGATGCATCAGCACCCGGCCGTAGAGCGAGCGGGCCGGTACATGGCCGGCATCGGCACAGCGCTTGAACCAGCGCAGCATCAGGCGCTGCTTGCTCGGCGAACGTGTCATCCAGCGCGTATGGCTAAGCTGCGTCGCCAGTTGGAACTCGAAACGCGTAAAGAAAGAAAACGTCTGTGGCATAACTGACAGTGACCCTGGAAACTGGGATCCGTTGATGATCCGAACTACCGTGTCGATCTGGACGCTCTTGTTCTCTTATTGCCGCAACTTTTCATTGCCGCAATACCATGATCTGCCGCAACACCATGGCAACGCTCTATGCGCGTCGGAATCGACCTTTTACGAGCGCGCTCGGCCGGGGGCCGGGCGGCGAAAGGCCGCAAGAATACGCCTGCCCGGCCAGCGACTCAACCCCCGGCTTCCAGACCCGGTTTGCCGCCTCACGACAGCGCCAGTAACATACGGTTTTCAGCCCGTTTTTCGTCCCCATGGTTTGTCTCGATCGGGCCATTTCAACCTGGAGTACAACATGCAGCGACGCCCCTTAGGCAAGACCGACATGCAGGTTTCGCGCCTGTGTCTCGGCACGATGACGTTCGGTGAGCAGAACACCGAAGCCGAAGCGCATGAACAGCTCGACCGCGCCATCGCCGCCGACATCAATTTCATCGACGCCGCCGAGATGTATCCGGTGCCGCCGAAGCCCGAGACGCAGGGCCGCACCGAGGCCTATATCGGCAGCTGGCTGCAAAAGCGTGGCAAGCGCGACGATCTGATCATCGCCAGCAAGGCGGCAGGTGCCGGACGTGGCATGGAACACCTGCGGGGCGGGCCACGGCATACCCGCGAGCAGATTCACCAGGCCCTGGACGCGAGCCTGAAGCGACTGCAGACCGACTACCTCGACCTCTATCAGCTCCACTGGCCCGACCGCCACGTCAACTGTTTCGGTCAACTGGGCTACCTGCCGGGGGACGACAGCGATGCCACGCCGCTGGAAGAGACCCTCGGCGCGCTGAAGGACGCCGTCGATGCCGGCAAGATCCGCGCCATCGGACTGTCCAACGACACCCCCTGGGGCGTCATGCGCTGTCTGCATCTGGCCGATACCCAGGGCCTGCCACGCGTCGCCAGCGTCCAGAACCCCTACAACCTGCTCAACCGCAGCTTCGAAGTGGGCCTGTCCGAAATCGCCCACCGCGAGGACGTCGGCCTGCTGGCCTATTCGCCGCTGGCGTTCGGCGTGCTTTCGGGGAAATATCTCGACGGCCAGAAACCGGCCAAGGGCCGCCTGACCCTGTTCGAGCGCTTCTCCCGCTACACCTCAGAGCTGGCCGAGGAAGCGACCCGAGCCTACGTCGACATCGCCCGCGAGCACGGCCTGGATCCGGCCCAGATGGCGCTGGCCTACGTGACCTCGCGTCCTTTCGTGACCAGCAACATCATCGGTGCGACGACACTCGAACAGCTCGACGCCAATATCGAAAGCGATTCGCTCGAGCTCTCCGACGACGTGCTCGACGCGATCGAAGCGGTGCATCGCAGAATCTCCAACCCCTGTCCCTGACGCTCGCCGGCGACGGCGGTCGATAACGCAAGGTTTCTCATACGGATAAGCGCGCCATGCTCAGCATCATCTCTCCGGCCAAGACGCTGGACTTCGAAACGCCCTCGTCGACACGGGACGTCACCCAACCCGACTATCTCGACCAGAGTCGGGCGCTGATCGATATCCTGCGCGGCTACTCTCCCCAGCAGCTGTCGGAGTTGATGGGCATCAGCGACAAGCTGGCCGGCCTCAACGCGGCGCGCTATGCCGAGTGGCAGACACCGTTCTCGTTGGACAACGCCAAGCCTGCGGCACAGGCCTTCCAAGGCGACGTCTACGTCGGCCTGGAAGCCGCCACCTTCAGTGACGCCGACAACGCCTTCGCGCAGGATCACCTGCGGATACTGTCCGGCCTCTACGGCATGCTGAGACCGCTGGACCTGATCCAGCCCTACCGCCTGGAAATGGGCATCCGGCTGGAGAACGCCGCCGGCAAGGACCTGTACGCCTACTGGCAGGACCGGCTGACCCGGGACCTGGACGCCGCGGTCGCGGCCAGCGGCAGTCCGACGCTGGTCAACCTCGCCTCCAACGAGTACAGCAAGGCCATCGACTTCAAGCGGCTCGAGGCCGATGTCGTCTCTCCGGTATTCAGAGACGAGAAGAATGGCCAGTTCAAGATCATCAGCTTCTATGCCAAGAAGGCCCGGGGGCTGATGGCCGCCTGGCTGATACGCGAACGGATCGAGAAGCCTTCGGCGCTGACCGAATTCGACGTGGCCGGCTATCGATACTCGCCGGAAGAGTCGAAGCCGGACAAGCCGGTATTCCGCCGTCGCGAGCAGGATCGTGACTAGGCCAGGCGACCAGATCCGATAGACGCGACTAAAGAATCAGCCCGAAAGCCCGGGCGTTCAGCTTCCATTCATGACGATCTGCGACAATGCTCGCAGCAACGAGTGCGCCCGAACGGTGCCAACGCAGGTCCGTCACTCGTCCAGGACAACGATTTCAGGAGAATGCCATGCGACATCTGCTCGTCATGATTATGGTCGGCCTGCTCGGCTTCAGCGCCGCAGTCGACCATGCCGAGGCGCGCCGCCTCGGTGGCGGCAAGAGTTTCGGTTCCTACTCGCGCTCGGTCCAGCAACCGACGCCGACCACCACGCGCAGCAACGCCTCGGCACCGCCACGCCAGCCGAGCGCCGGACTCTCCCGCTTCGCCGGTCCGCTGGCCGGGATGCTGGCCGGCGGCCTGCTGGCATCGCTATTCTTCGGCGGTGCCTTCGACGGCTTCCGGATGCTCGACATCCTGCTGATCGCGCTGGTGGCCTTCATCGCCTTCCGGCTGCTGGCTGCCCGCCGGCGGCATGCGACGGCCGGCCATCGCGACGGCGGCCAGCCCAACGGCACGACGCGGGAAGACAACAGCGCCCAGCCGACGCCGTTCATGGGCGGCAATGCCATGGGAACGCACGCCACGGGAACGCACATCGGCGGCATCGCCACCGAGCCAGCCTGGTTCGATCGCGAGCGCTTCCTGACCGGCGCCAAGGAGCATTTCACCACGCTCCAGCGCGCCTGGGACAACAATGACCTCAGCCAGATCCAGGAGTACGTCACGCCGGAGCTCTACAACCTGCTGAAAGCGGAACGCATGGCGCAGCCGGCCAACAACCGCACCGAGATCGTGCGCCTGTTCGCCGAGCTGGGCAGCGTGCAGGAGATCAAGGACGAGGCCGAAGCGACCGTCCTGTTCCACGGCGTGCTCGACGAAAACGGGGAAGAGACCGAGTTCAACGAAACCTGGCACCTGAAGCGCTCCCTGCGCGACGGCGCGCCGTGGTACGTTCAGGGGATCGAGCAGAACCCCACGACCTGAGTTGGCACCCGGCGTCTCGGCACGACTGACGCCAAGACGCCGGGATCAGCGCTGACAAAGTCCGCTTGCATGAAAAAGACCCGAGCCTGTCGACGACAGGCTCGGGTCTTTTGCGTTGCTTGCGTCGTCGCTGTTCTGGAGCGTGACGAAAGTTGAGCCGATGCCCGTGAAAGCGACTCGACAGCCGATGGCGAAAGTGCCAACAATGCGACAACGCCATCATTTCGAGGGAGCTGTCATGTCGATAACGGTTACGGTCTTGGACGACTATCAGGGATGCTGTGCCTTTCTCGACGCGGCCCACGAACTCGACGGCAGCGACGTGCGCCTGGACATCGAACATCGACATCTCGACGACCAGGCGCTGCCCGCCCGCCTGTTGGACAGCGACGCCATCATCCTGATCCGCGAACGCACCTCGTTGACCCGCGAACTGCTTGAGCAGTTGCCTAACCTCAAGCTGGTGGTCCAGACCGGGCGACTCTCCTCGGCCATCGATGTCGAGGCCTGCAAGGAACTGGGCATCGCCGTTCGTGATGGCGGCGGCTCTCCGATCGCGCCGGCGGAACTCACCTGGCTGCTGATCATGGCGGGCTGTCGGCGTCTGGGCGGCTATCTCGCCCGACAGGCCGAGGGCGACTGGCAGCGCACCAACCAGCGCCTGGAGGCGGAGTCGCTGGGCCACGCCGTCCACGGGCGCTCGCTGGGAATCTGGGGGCTGGGCAAGATTGGCAGCCGGGTCGCCGGCTACGCCCAGGCCTTCGGCATGAACGTCATCGCCCACGGAAGAGAGGGCAGCGCCGGTCGCGCCTTCGAGCTGGGCGTGGCGTTCGAACCCGATCGTCACGCCTTTCTCGCCCGCTGCGACGTGGTCAGCCTGCATCTCAAGCTCAACCGCGACACCCGCGGCATGATCACCCCGGAGGATCTGGCGGCGATGCGCGCCGATGCCCTGCTGGTCAACACCAGCCGTGCCGAGCTGATCCGCCCCGGCGCCCTGCTCGACGCGCTGGATGCCGGCCGTCCCGGCGCGGCGGCGCTGGACGTGTACGAGAACGAGCCCGAGGGTGCCAGCGCTTACCAGACGCACCCTCGCGTACTGGCGACACCGCATATCGGCTTCGTCGAGAAGGACACCTACGAACTCTACTTTTCCACCGCCTTCCGTCAGGTTCGGGAGTTTTTCACCGCCTAGAACGCAAAACGACAACCCCGGCCGAAGCCGGCGTTGTCGTAGACGTAGACGTAGACATATACGTAGACGTCGCCAAGGCTGGCGTTACTGCCTTGGCGCTACTGCCGCCCGAACAGGTGCTTGCGCGCCTCGTCGGTCATTTCCACATTGTTCTGCGGGTTGATCTCCTCGGCCTTCTCGTAGGCGCGAATGACCGCTTCGCGCTCGCCGACCCGCTCGAACCAGCGCTGCAGGCTGGGATAATCCTCCAGATCCTGGCCCTGCTTCTCGTAGGGCTTGATCCACGGCCAGATCGCCATGTCGGCGATGGAGTAGTCGTCGCCGGCGACGAAGTCGTTGTCGTCGAGCTGCTTGTCGAGCACGCGGTAGAGCCGCGAGGTCTCGTTGATATAGCGCTCGATGGCGTAATCGATCTTCTTCGGCGCGTAGTTGCGGAAGTGGTGGTTCTGGCCCGCCATCGGCCCCAGCCCACCCATCTGCCAGTAGAGCCACTGCAGCACCCGATAGCGCTGGCGCCCGCTCTTGGGCAGAAACTTGCCGCTCTTGTCGGCGAGATATTCGAGAATCGCACCGGACTCGAACAGCGACAGCGGCTGGCCGCCGTCGGCCGGGGCGCGATCGACGATCGCGGGAATGCGGTTGTTGGGGGCGATCTCGAGAAACTCGGGCGCGAACTGCTCGCCCTTGCCGATATTGACCGGATGAATCCGGTAGTCGAGCCCCGCTTCCTCGAGAAAAAGCGTGATCTTGTGACCGTTGGGGGTCGTCCAGTAGTAGAGATCGATCATCACAGGCTCCTGTCGTGACGACCGGCGGTAAGCCGGATGCTGTCAGGATAGGCCTTGCGCCGGGCGACGTCTCGCTCGACATCGCCCGACACTCGACAAAAGCGGCGCTCAGTCGGCGAACGCCCCTTCGATATCGACGATCCGTGTCGCCTCGCGGCCGACACCGCCGTGCAGATCCAGCATGCGCTGGAACCAGGCGTAGACCGGATCGGCATTGGAGATCAGATCGGCAGCGGAGGTGACCCGCGCCCACATGAACGCGCCCACGACCAGGTAATCGGAAGCCCCGGCCTCGTCGCCTTCCAGGAACGGCGACTCTTCCAGCCGTCCGCGCATCGGCTCCAGCGCCTTGTCGAGCATCGACAGCCCCTGGCTCGGCGAATGCATCTCCTCGAGCGTGCGGCCGAACGCCTTTTCCCGGGTCGTGCGGAAATACTCATGGTCATCGGGATGCACGGCGTTGAAGACGTCCATCAGGATGGTGCGCATGATGCCCGGCGCCAGCGAACGCTCGGCGTAGAACTTGAAGAAGCGCGCCCGCGCCTCGGCCACGCCATCCCCCAGCAACGGCTTGTCCGGATAGACGCGATCGAGGTAGCGGAAGATTTCATAGCTATCGACCACCGTCTCGTCGCCATCCACCAGTACCGGCACCTTCGGCTGGTCGGAGAACGAGATCGCTTCCTTGTCGGTGAACTTCCACGGCACGAAGTCGCACGCCAGCCCCTTGTGGGCCAGCGCATACTTGACCCGCCAGCAGTAGGGAGAGAATCGCAGGCGCTCGTCACGCCCGCACAGATCGAACATCTTGCGGCTCATGTCACACTCCTCGTCGAATACGGTTGTCACTGTTGCGATTCAAGCAGCATGTCCAAGGGAAGGTAAGCCGTCAAACCCTGCATGTGCGCTTTTTCGATCCGCCTGGATTCGGCAAAAATCGAAAACTGTTGCCATACTGTTACTGATAGCAGTCATACCGTGAGCCTGCGAGCCATCTTTTCAGGCAGGAACGCGGATGGTTTACCACCCAGATCCGTCACGAAGGAGTAGATCATGGGACGCCGACTCAAGGATGACGAGTTGCACGGCAAGCAGGGAAAGCACGACGCGCCAGGCGGCGGCTGGCAGTCGGTTCAGGCCACCGAATCGCATTTTCTGCGTGAGAAGGTGCCGTTCAAGGGCAACGGCCTGATGTTCAAGATCAACCACCCCGATGGCGGCTTCGAATGCCCCAGCTGCGCCTGGCCCAACCCGGAAAGGCCGGGCCCGGCGGAGTTCTGCGAGAACGGTGCCAAGGCCGTCGCCTGGGAGGCGACGGCTGCCCGCACCACGCCGGAGTTCTTTGCCGGCCATACCGTTTCGGAGCTGCGCGACTGGTCGGATCACGCTCTCGAGAAGCAGGGCCGGCTGACGCACCCGATGCGCTACAACGCGACCACCGACAAGTACGATCCCATCGACTGGGACACCGCCTTTCGCGAGATCGGCGAGCGCGTGAAATCCTGCGACCCGAAACGGATCGAGCTCTACACCTCGGGACGCACCTCCAACGAAGCGGCGTTCCTCTGGCAGCTCTACGGTCGCATGCTCGGCACGCACAACTTCCCCGACTGCTCCAACATGTGCCACGAGACCACCACCGTGGCCCTGCCCCAGAGCATCGGCGTGGGCAAGGCGACCACGGTGCTGGAGGATTTCGAACACGCCGACTGCATCTTCCTGTTCGGCCAGAATGCCGGCACCAACAGCCCGCGAATGATGGGCCTGCTGCACGAGGCGCGTCTGCGCGGTGCCGAAGTCGTCACGCTCAACCCGCTGCGCGAACGGGCGCTGGTCAAGTTCGCCAACCCGCAGACACCTCGGGACATGATGACCAATCACGGCGTGCCGATCAGTTCCCAGTATCATCAGGTGCGCATCGGCGGCGACATCGCCGCGATCCAGGGCATGTGCAAGCATATCCTCGTCACCGACGACGAGGCTCGCGCCAACGGCGGCAAGCCAGTCATCGATCACGATTTCATCGCCATGCACACCGACGGCTTCGCGGCGTTCGCCGACCACTGCCGCGCCCTGCCGTGGGAGCGGATCGAGCGGCACAGCGGCCTCACCCGAGCCGCGATCGAAGAAGCCGCCAACGCCTGGATCAAGGCCGAACGCGTGATCTGCTGCTGGGGCATGGGCATCACCCAGCACATTCGTGGCGGCGATAATGTCCACCAGATCCTCAATCTGCTGTTGATGGGCGGGCACATCGGCCGTCGCGGTACCGGTGCCTGCCCGGTTCGCGGCCACTCCAACGTGCAGGGCGACCGCACCGTGGGGATCTTTCACAAGTCCGGCGAGGCGTTCCTGTCGAAAATGGACGAGGTATTCGGCATCGAGTGCCTGCGCGATCATGGCCACGACGTGGCGCTGTGCTGCGAAGCGATACTGCGCGACGAGGTGGACGCCTTCCTCGGCCTGGGCGGCAACTTCTTCCGCGCGATTTCGGATCAGGCCCGCGTCGCTGCACGCGTCAAGCACATTCCGCTCACCGTGCAGATCGCCACCAAGCTCAACCGCAGCCACCTGATTCACGGCAAATCGGCCTATCTGCTGCCGCCACTGGCGCGCACCGAGAAGGACATTCAGGCCGGCGTCGAACAGACCATCACCACCGAGGATGGCATGTGCAATGTCCAGGGCTCCAAGGGCGCGCTGGAGCCGGCATCGGAGCATCTGCGTTCCGAAATCGCCATCGTCGCCGGTCTCGGCAAGGCGACGTTTTTGCCCAATCCCAAGGTCGACTGGGAGTGGCTCGCCGAGGACTACGCCCGTATCCGCGACAAGATCGAGGCGACCCAGCCGGAGACGTTTCACGACTTCAACCGGCGGCTGGCCGAGACAGGCGTGTTCCATCTCGACATCGCCGCCCGCGACCGGATCTGGAATACCGATTCCGGCAAGGCCCACTTCCTGTTCCCGCAGGATCACCTGACCGAGGATGAATCCGAACCGGGCGACGCTCATTTTCAGTTGTTGTCGATTCGCGGACACGACCAGTTCAATACAACGGTCTACTCGTTTGATGACCGCTATCGCGACATCTACGGCACCCGCATGGTGCTGATGATGAACCCCGCCGACATCGAGAAGCACGGTTTCGAAGCCGGCAACCGGGTCACGCTGAAGACGGTCAGCGATGATGGTATCGAACGCCAGGTCTCGGGATTCAGGATCATCGCTTACGACCTGCCCGAAAACTGTCTCGGCGCCTACTATCCGGAGGTCAACGACCTGATCCCCCTGGCCAGCCGGGACCGGCAGAGCAATACCATCGCCGGCAAGTCGATCCCCGTGACGGTCGCGTTGATGACCACCGAAGAGGTGGAAGCCGAGACGGGCATGCTCGCCACCGGTTAACCCATGCTCCGCTTCGTTTTCTCTCCCTTCCGTATCGCTATCGCCGCTTGCCCCCGGGCAGGCGGCGATGTCCATTAGTCGCATCGCAACGCCGCCCGCGCCCTGCTTCCGTCCTGCCGCCAAGCGTTTAAGTTCTTTGATTTCAGTGGTTTGAAAGACAACTCTGATCCTGCTCTTCAATTGGTAAAACCAATTAACCACGATTGGCAGTAACACTTTCTCTGGTTATCTTCCGAGTCAGTCGCCGCGGGCCGGATATCGGAGGAGGCCGATATCCCGTTGGACAGGCGATAGACAGGCGCCATCGCTACCCAGCGACGGCCACCCTGGCGACAACCGACGCTCATAATAACGACTCAGGGGCTTTCGATATGGATCAAACGCTGCTCTCGTTGCTTGCCTTCCTGCCACTGGTGCTGGCGGGCGTCTTGCTGATCGGCTTCCGCATGGCGGCGCGCACGGCAATGCCGATCGTGTTCGTCGTCGCGGTGCTGATCGCGCTGCTGGCCTGGGACATGACCGGCACCCGCGTGCTGGCTTCCACGCTGCAGGGGTTGATCATGACCGTCTCGCTGCTGTGGATCATCTTCGGCGCTATCCTGCTGCTCAATACGCTGAAGCACTCGGGCGGCATCATGGCGATCCGCAACGGCTTCTCCGGCATCAGCCCGGACCGCCGCGTCCAGGCGTTGATCGTCGCTTGGCTGTTCGGCTGCTTCATCGAGGGTGCCTCCGGCTTCGGCACACCCGCCGCCGTGGCCGCGCCGCTGATGGTGGCGCTGGGCTTCCCGGCGCTGGCCGCGGTGGTCGTCGGGATGATGCTGCAGTCGACGCCGGTTTCCTTCGGTGCCGTGGGCACGCCGATCGTGGTCGGGGTTACCGGCGGCGTGAACCAGGCGGGAATCACCGAGCAGCTCACCGCCAACGGCTCGACCTGGGAAACCTATTTCCGCCTGATCACTTCCGAAGTCGTCATCACCCACGGCATCATCGGTGTGTTCATGCCGTTGATCCTGGTCATCGTGATGGTGCGCTTCTTCGGCGAGAACCGTTCCTGGAGCGAAGGGCTGTCGATCACGCCGTTCGCGCTGTTCGTCGGCGTCAGCTTCGTGGTGCCCTCGATGCTGGTCGGCGTGTTCCTGGGGCCGGAATTCCCGTCGCTGCTGGGCGGTCTGATCGGGCTGGCGATCGTGGTACCGGCGGCGCGCAAGGGTTTCCTGCTGCCCAAGGACACCTGGGATTTTCCGGAACGTTCGAAATGGCCGGCAGAGTGGCTGGGCAAGATCGAGATCAAGGTCGACGACGTGGCCGGCCGCGCGCCGATGTCCACCCTGCGCGGCTGGATGCCCTATGTCATCGTCGCGATTCTGCTGGTCATCTCGCGCACCGTGCCCTCGGTCAAGGCGGCGCTGTCGTCGATCAGCACCGGCTGGAGCAACATTCTCGGCGAGGCGGGCGTCTCCGGTAGCGTCGAATGGCTCTATCTGCCCGGCGGCATCATTCTGATCGCGGTGATCTGCACGATCTTCCTGCATCGCATGCGCGCGCCGCAGGTGAAGGCGGCCTTCGCCGAGTCTTCGAAGACCATTTTCGGCGCCGGCTTCGTGCTGCTGTTCACGATTCCGATGGTACGAATCCTGATCAACTCCGGCGTCAACGAGTCAGACCTGGTCTCGATGCCGGTCGCCATGGCGCAACTGGTGGCCGACGGCGTGGGCCACATCTATCCGCTGTTCGCGCCGGCGGTCGGCGCGCTCGGCGCCTTCATTGCCGGCTCCAACACCGTTTCCAACCTGATGCTGTCGGCCTTCCAGTTCAACGTGGCCGAAGTGCTGGGCGTCTCCACCGCGATGATGGTTTCGCTCCAGGCCGTGGGCGCCGCCGCAGGCAACATGATCGCGATCCACAACGTGGTGGCGGCCTCGGCGACCGTCGGCCTGCTCGGCCGGGAAGGCACGACACTGCGCAAGACGATCCTGCCGACGCTCTACTATTGCCTGTTCGCGGGCATCATCGGCCTGCTGACGTTCTATGTCTTCGGCTTCACCGACCCGCTCATGGGCGGATGACGAGCACGACGACAAGGAAGAAAAAGGAGGGGAAATCACATCGGCTTCGCCCTCCCTCACGACTCCCGGTCATGGCCGGGAGTCGCTTTATCGGCACCGCTTTGGTCTGACCATTTTCCAACTTGTTGGTCTTTTGGCTAATAGCCGACGCCGACGACCTTCCACAGAATGTCCGCATCACTAATGTGGAAAACGCTTCCATAAAACCGCTTCCTGAACCGTACCTGACCGACCGACGCCAAGGAGATGCCATGGAACTGCTTTACGATGAGCGCATTGATGGCGAGATCGCCAGCGTCGACAAGCCGGCGCTGATGGCGGCGATCCTGGCGGTCGCCCCCCAGCTGACGCTGCTGGATCGCGAAGAGGATCTGCGCCCGTTCGAGTGCGACGGGTTGTCGGCCTATCGCGTGCTGCCGATGCTGGTGGCCATGCCGACATCGCTGGCCGAGGTCGAGGGGTTGATGCGGGTCTGCTATGAGCACGCCGTACCCGTGGTGACACGTGGCGCCGGCACCGGCCTCTCCGGCGGTGCGTTGCCGTTGGAAAAAGGCGTGCTGCTGGTGATGTCGCGCTTCAACAAGATCCTGAGCGTCGATGCCGATGCCCGCATCGCCCGTGTCCAGCCCGGCGTGCGCAATCTGGCGATCAGCGAGGCGGCCGCACCCTACGGTCTATATTATGCCCCCGATCCCTCGTCGCAGATCGCCTGCTCGATCGGCGGTAACGTCGCCGAGAACGCCGGCGGCGTCCACTGCCTGAAATACGGCCTCACCGTCCACAACGTGCTGAGCGTGGATATCGTCACCATCGAAGGCGAGCGCATGACGCTGGGCGGTGAGTCGCTGGATACGCCGGGCTACGATCTGCTGGCGCTGTTCATGGGGTCGGAAGGCATGCTGGGCGTGATCACCGAAGTGACGGTACGGCTGCTGCCCAAGCCGGAAGTCGCCAAGGTGCTGATGGCCTGCTTCGACGACGTCGAACGGGCCGGCAAGGCGGTGGGCGATATCATCGCTGCCGGCTGCATCCCCGGTGGCCTCGAAATGATGGACAACCTGGCGATTCGCGCCGCGGAAGATTTCATTCATGCCGGCTATCCCGTCGAGGCCCAGGCGATCCTGCTATGCGAGCTCGATGGTGTCGAAGCCGACGTGCAGGCCGACTGCGACCGGGTTCGCGATCTGCTGGAAGCGGCTGGCGCCACCCAGATCCAGCTCGCCCGCGACGACGCCGAGCGCCAGCTGTTCTGGGCCGGGCGCAAGGCCGCCTTCCCTGCCGTGGGCCGGATGTCGCCGGACTACTACTGTATCGACGGCACGATCCCGCGGCGTGAACTGCCACGCGTGCTCAAAGGCATCAATGATCTCTCCGCCCACTACGGGCTGCGGGTGGCCAACGTCTTCCACGCCGGCGACGGCAACCTGCATCCGCTGATCCTGTTCGACGCCAACCAGCCGGGCGAGCTCGAGACCACCGAAACGCTCGGCGGCAAGATTCTCGAGCTGTGCGTCGAAGCGGGTGGCAGCATCACCGGCGAGCACGGCGTCGGTCGCGAGAAGCTCAACCAGATGTGTACCCAGTTCGCCGCCGACGAGATCACCTTGTTCCACGCGGTGAAGTCCGCCTTCGACGAGAAGCGGCTGCTCAACCCCGGCAAGAACATTCCGACGCTGGCCCGCTGTGCGGAGTTCGGCGCGATGCATGTCCACCACGGTGAGCTGCCGCACCCCGAGCTGCCCCGGTTCTAAGGAAACACTGAATAAATCGGCGAGCAGGATGAAGCGTAAGGCGCACGGAGCGCAGGAACCGGAGCCTATGGGGTATAGGTGAGGATTCCGACCGGGCTGGCGCTCCAGCACCGCGCAACGTAGCGATTCGCCTGCGCAGACATTTATGCAGTGTTTCCCTAACGGTCAAGGGCAAGGAGACATTTATGACCCACTTGCAGGATCAGCAGCCGGAATACACGCCGCCGGCCGAGCCAGGCGCCACGCCGGCGCCTGGCAATGACGATAGCGCAGCCCTGTGCGAGCAGGTTGCGCGCGCCCAGGCCGAGCGGTCCACGCTGCGCATCGTCGGCGGCGACACCAAGGCGTTCCATGGCCGCCGTGTCGACGCCACCCAGTCACTTTCCACCACCGGTCACCATGGCATCGTCCACTACGATCCAGTGGAGCTGGTCGTCACCGTACGCGCCGGCACGCGGCTGCGCGATCTCGAACGGGCGCTCGCCGACAACGGTCAGCGCCTCGCCTTCGAACCGCCCTACTTCGGCGACAACGCCACCGTAGGCGGCATGGTCGCCTCCGGGCTTTCCGGCCCCCGGCGCCCGTGGGTAGGCGCGGTGCGCGATTTCGTGCTCGGCGTTCGCGTCATTACCTTCGAAGGCAAGCTGCTGCGCTTCGGCGGCGAGGTGATGAAAAACGTCGCCGGCTACGATCTCTCCCGCTTGATGGTCGGTGCCCAGGGCACGCTCGGCGTGCTGACCGAGGTCTCGTTCAAGGTACTGCCGCTGCCTCAGGCAAGCGCCTGCCTGCGGCTCGAACTGCCACTGCCCGACGCGCTCGACCGGCTGGCGGCGTGGGGGCGCGAGCCGCTGCCGATCACCGGCGCCGCCCACGATGGCGAGGCGCTGCACGTACGCCTCGAAGGCGGCGAAGGCTCGGTGTCGGCCACGCGTCAGCGCCTCGGCGGCGAGTCGGACGCGCCCCTGTTCTGGTCGCAGTTGCGGGAGCTGCGCCTGCCCTTCTTCGACGGGGCTTTCGACGACGCGGCCGACAGGACCCTGTGGCGTCTGTCGTTGCCGGCGCTCGCCCGCACGCCGGCGCTCGATGGCGACTGGTTCATCGACTGGGGCGGTGCCCAGCGCTGGCTGCAAAGCCCGGCAGGAAACGCCGCGGAAGGGCAGGATCTGCATCATGATGTTGCCATCCGCGAAGCCGCCATCGCGGCCGGCGGTCACGCCACGCGCTTCACGCCGAACGGTGGCGAGGATTCACCCTTCACCCCGCTGCCGCCGGTACTGGCCAAATATCATCGCCAGCTCAAGCAGCGCCTCGATCCCCAGGCGATTTTCAATCCCGGTCGGCTCTATGCCGAGTGGTGAGGAGACCTTTATCCCATGCAGACCCATTTCTCCGAAACCGCACGCGCCAAGCCCCAGATTCTCGAGGCCGATCGCATTCTGCGCACCTGTGTGCATTGCGGCTTCTGCAACGCCACCTGCCCGACCTATCAGTTGCTGGGCGATGAGCGCGATGGCCCTCGCGGGCGCATCTATCTGATGAAGGAACTGCTGGAGAGCGACGAGGGCGACGAGCAGATCACCCAAGAGACCCAGCTGCATCTCGACCGCTGCCTGAGCTGCCGCAGCTGCGAAACGACCTGCCCTTCCGGCGTCGAATATCACAAGCTGCTGGATATCGGCCGCGCCGAAGTCGACCGCCGGGTCGGACGCCGGCCCAGCGAGCGCGCCATGCGTCTGGGGCTGCGCACGGCTCTGGTCGAGCCCGGACGCTTCAAGGCGTTGCTGGCCCTGGGTCAGACTTTTCGTCCACTGGTGCCGCACGACCTGCGCGACAAGATCCCCGCACGCGTGCCGCATCGCCAGCACCGCCCGGACCCCGCCCGACACACCCGCCAGATGCTGATTCTGGAAGGCTGTGTCCAGCCCGGGCTGGCGCCCAATACCAACGATGCCGCCGCCCGGGTGCTCGACCGGCTGGGGATTGGTACCAGATCGGCTCGGGAAGCGGGCTGTTGCGGCGCCATCGATTTTCATCTCAACGCCCAGCAGGCCGGCCGCGAGCGCATGCGCGCCAATATCGATGCCTGGTGGCCCCTGATCGAAGGCGTGGACGAAAGCGGGGGCGAGAGCGGGAAAGCCGGCGTGGAAGCGATCGTCCAGACCGCCAGCGGCTGCGGCGCCTTCGTCAAGGAGTATGGCGAGATGCTGGCAGACGATCCCGAGTATGCCGTCAAGGCCAAGCGCGTCAGCGAGCTGGCCAAGGATCTGGTCGAGATTCTGCGGGAGGTAGACCTCGAAGCGCTGGGCGCGGCTCATCCATCAGCGCGCCTGGCATTTCACTGCCCCTGCACGCTACAACATGCGCAGAAGCTGGGGGGCGCCGTCGAAAGCGTGCTCACACGGCTGGGATTCTCGCTCGCGCCGGTTCAGGACGCGCACCTCTGCTGCGGCTCCGCCGGCACCTACTCGATCACCCAACCGACGCTGGCCAAGCGCCTGCGCGACAACAAGATGGATGCACTGGAAGCCCAGTCGCCGGATACCATCGTTACCGCCAACATCGGCTGTCAGAGCCATCTCAACGGTGCCGGGCGTACGCCGGTACGCCACTGGATCGAGCTGGTGGACGAACTACTGGCAACCGCGGAAACCGACCAGAGCGCGATTCCCCCTCGGCAAGCTGGCGCGAGGAATTGAAGCGCCTCCCATCATGAACATGCATCATCTTCTTTTCGACAGGAGCACGACCATGCAGACCAAAGCCTCACTCGAACTCAACGACGTCAACGCCATTCTGGATGCCGCGCAGACCGAAGCCGAAGCGCAGGGCTGGGCGGTCACCATCGCCGTCGCCGATGATGGCGGCCACCTGCTCGGCCTGCGTCGGATGAACGGCGCCGCACCGTTCAGTGCCGGCGTCGCCACCGAGAAGGCGCGCAACGCGGCGATCGGCCGCAAGGAGACCCAGGTCTTCGAGGAGATGATCAACAATGGCCGCACCGCCTTCGTGACCGCGCCGATGACCGCGCTGCTCTCCGGCGGTGTCCCGGTCATCCACGACGGTCACGTGATCGGCAGTGTCGGCGTCTCCGGCGTCAAACCGGACCAGGACGTGCAAGTCGCGAAAGCCGGCGTGAAAGCCATCGGTTAACGCTTCCTGGGCGGGCCGCCCTTCCCCCGGTTCGCGGGCTTGCCGCCACGGCCCTTGCCCGCAGGCTTGGCGTCGGGCTTGCCGCCATTGGCCGCCCGCGCCTTGGATCGAGGTTTCCCGCCGGTACTGTTTTTCGGGCCGGTCTTCGGGCTGGAAGACGCCTTCCCGCCGGCTGCCTTCCTGCCGTTCGACGTCGACTTGCCCGCCGCCTTGCCCACCTTGGTCTTGGCGCCGGACCGGGTCGACGGCTGGCCTCTGCCGGCAGGCGTTCTTGCCTTGCCGGCGTTCGAGCGCGAGCGGGGCTTGGCGGCCGGCTTCTCCGACGCGCCGTCGGACTGCGCCGTCAGAGCGACGATGGTATCGATCTCTTTTGGCGTCAGGTCCCGCCAGTCACCCAGCGCCAAACCCTTGAGCGAGACGTTCATGATCCGGGTACGAATCAGTTGGGTGACGTCGTAGCCGAAGTATTCGCACATGCGCCGTATCTGGCGATTGAGCCCCTGCACCAGCGTGATGGTGAACACGAACGTCGATTCCCTGCGCACCTGGCAGCGCTTGGTCATCTGGCCAAGGATCGGCACGCCGTTCTGCATGCCTTCGACGAATTCGTCGGTGATCGGCTTGTCGACCGTCACCCGATACTCTTTTTCGTGGTGATTGTTGGCGCGCAGAATCTTGTTGACCAGATCGCCGTTGTTGGTCAGAAAGATCAGCCCCTGCGAATCCTTGTCGAGCCGGCCGATCGGGAAAATGCGCGCCCCGTGTTTCACGAACTCGACGATATTGTCCTTCTCGCTGGATTCGGTCGTGCTGACGATCCCCACCGGCTTGTTCAGCGCGATCAGGATCAGATCCTCCTCTTCCTGAGGCTCGATCTCCTGGCCGTTGACCTTGACCCGATCCCCCGCCACCACCTGATCCCCCGTGGTGGCCCGGCGGCCGTTGATCCACACGTTGCCCTGCTCCACGAAGCGATCGGCTTCGCGGCGAGAACACATCCCGCTTTCGCTGATGTACTTGTTGATGCGGGTAGATTTGCGTAACGACATAAAGGACCGTCTAGCCAAGGAAGAATGGGCCGGCATCTCGCCAGCGCTGCCGAGCGGTACCGGGCCGTGGAACCGGAAACGACGCATCCGGATAGTTTGACGCCTCTTCCCCGGAGTGGAAACCGGTCATTCCCGAAAGGCGACGGGCAGGCGAGGAAAGTCGAGCCGATAGCCAACCGAATCTTGCCCTCCTGTCTTCCTTACCCTGCCACGCCCAACCCTGCGGCTTCATGCCGATAAAGTTCTACCAGAGAGAATCTAGTAACCACTGGCAATATCCTTTAGTCGCAATTCGGCGTCTGGCAATTGACCCCGACGCACAGACGGCTTTAATTTCCTTCATCGAAACAGGTTCTACAAAAGAGAATAACGGAGACGCCATGAAATCGTTGTCCTTGAAACCAGCCGCGCTCTGTGTCGCGCTCACGCTGGCGGCACTGCCTCTGGTGACGCAAGCGGCCGGCCCGAGCGGCAAGATCGACTGTATCGCCCCCGCCAACCCCGGCGGCGGCTGGGATTTCACCTGCCGCAGCGTGGGCCAGGTACTGAGTGAAATCGCTGCCATCGATGGCAGCGTCCAGACCACCAACATGCCGGGCGCCAGCGGTGGCGTCGCGTTCTCCCACGTCGTCACCAAGCGGGCCGGTCAGAATGACGTCATCGTCTCGGCGTCGACATCGACCACCACTCGCCTGGCCCAGCATCAGTTTCCCGGCCTGAACGCCGACATGGTCAACTGGGCGGGCACGGTCGGTGCCGACTACGGCGTGATCGCAGTGAGCAAGGACTCGCCCTATCAGAGCCTCGAGGAACTCCTCGACGCAATGGAGGAAAACCCCTCCAGCGTGAGTTTCGCCGGCGGCAGTGCCAGTGGCGGCTGGGATCATCTCAAGGTGCTGATGATGGCGCGGGCCGACGGCATCAAGGCGCTGAACAAGATCAAGTACCTGCCGTTCGACGGCGGTGGCGAGGCGATGACCCAGGTCGTCGGCGGTCATATCGACGCCTTCTCCGGCGACGCCTCCGAGACGCTGGGCTTCGTCGAATCCGGTGATCTCCGTATTCTCGCCGTTCTTGCCGACGGGCGACTGCCCGGCGCGCTCAGCGACTTCCCCACCGCCAAGGAGCAGGGCGTGGATGTCGAAGGCATCAACTGGCGCGGTTTCTACCTACCGCCGAAGCTCTCCGACGAGGACGTGGCCTGGTGGGAAGACGCGCTGCACCAGGTTTACGAAAGCCAGGAGTGGAAGGACGTCATGCAGCAGAACGGGCTGATCCCGTTCGATCGCAGCGGAGCAGAATTCAAGGCGTACGTGGAGCAGCAGATCGCCGATATCGAGGATATCTCCAAGGAAGTGGGCCTGATCCAGTAGGCTTGTTGGCCGCCAAGAAAGACAACCGCGCCGGACGACTCGCTCAAGAGCCGCCCGGCGCGTTCGTTCCGTTTTGACGATCGTTCCGTTTTGACGATCGTTCCGATTTGGCGACTGGACTCGATGACTCCAGGCGGCGGTGTCAGGCAGTGCGCAGCGAACGCGGCCACTGCCGCTCGAGGCGCGGCGCGTACTGCGTCAGCAGAGGCACGTGACGATCCTTCGCCGCCTGGTTGAATCTCTCGCTGGGCCCGGACAGCGCCAGCGCCCCCATCAACTCGCCCTCGCCGTTGTAGATGCCGATGGCCGCCGCCGACAGGCCGGCCTGTCGCTCTCCGCTCGATACCGCTACCTGGCCTCGAGGCGTCTCGTAATTGAGCACCCGGCCAGCCGCGCCGCGTCCCAGAGGCAGCCTGACGCCCTCTTCCAGGTGATGGCGCACTTCCAGCCGCCCGTTCTCGCGCAGACGGCAGATCCGGTGGTCACCGTCGCGCACATAGAAGGAGGCGGTCTCCTCGCTGGCATCGCGCAGCGACTCCAGGATCGGCCTTACCAGATTCTCGAGTTGCGGCCCCTCGCCCGCCAGCGGCGCCAGGCGCGACACCGCCGGCCCGATCCGATAGATACCCCGCTCGTCACGGGTGACATATCCGAAGTGTTCCAGCGAGGCCATCAGCCGCAGGATGGTGCTCTTGTAGAACCCTGTCGCATTGGCCAGTTCGGTCAACGAAAACTCGCGCCGCTCCTGGGAGAACGCTTCGAGTAGGGTCAGCGCTCGCTCGACGGCTTCGACACGCCGCTGGGCCATAGGACGCTCCTTGGTTTCTGGTGATCGTAGTTTGGATTACTGGATAGCCTGGATTACTGGACAGTCTGGATTACTGGACAGTCTGGATTACTGGCTAGTTTGGATTACTGGTGCAGCTTGGACTAATGGCGAATGTTGCGACAGGCAAAACGGTATTGCAACTCACCCCGGCGAACAATATTCTCTCTAAAAGAATAGGTTTCATCAGGAGGAATTATGTCGTCGCCATTGACCGGTTACCGGGTACTCGATCTGACCAATGTGCTGGCCGGGCCGTTCTGCTGCCACCAGCTTGCCCATCTCGGCGCCGAGGTGATCAAGGTCGAACGCCCCCAGGGAGGCGATCTCGCTCGCCAGCTCGGCGCGGACCCTGACCTGAACCGCGAGCTGATGGGCGTTTCCTTTCTCGCCCAGAATGCCGGCAAGCGCTCGGTGGCGCTGGATCTCAAGCAGCCGGACGACCGCGATGCCTTTCTCGAACTGGTCGCGACCGCCGATGTCGTGGTGGAGAACTTCCGCCCCGGCGTCATGGAGCGCCTCGGGCTCGGTTTCGAGACGTTGCGCCAGGCCAATCCCGAGCTGGTCTACTGCGCGATTTCCGGCTTCGGCCAGGACGGCCCGCTGGCGAACTATCCGGCCTACGACCAGATCATCCAGGGCATGGCTGGCGTGATGAGCATCACCGGCGCGCCGGAAAACGCGCCCTATCGGGTCGGCTATCCGCTGGCCGACACCGTCGGCGGCCTGACCGCGGCGATGGCGATCAACGCGGCTCTGGCCGAACGGCCGCGCAAGGCGCATTTCGTCGACATCTCGATGCTCGAATCCGTGCTCGCCACCATGGGCTGGGCGGTATCCAACCTGCTCGTCGCCGGCAAGCCGCCGCAGCCGCTGGGCAACGACAACGTCACCGCCAGCCCGTCCGGCACCTTCGCGACCGCCGATGGCCTGATCAACATCGCCGCCAACAAGCAGGAGCAGTTCGAGGCGATCTGCCACCTGCTCGAACATCCGGAATGGCTGGCCGACGCCCGCTTCGCCCAGCGCCAGGCGCGGCTGGACAATCGCCGGGCGCTGAGCGACTGCATCGAAGCGGTATTGAAGCGGGAAACGACCGAATACTGGTGGCCAAGGCTGGTCGAAGCCGGCATTCCGGCCGGCCCTGTCTACAGCGTCGCCGAAGCGCTGGCACACCCGCAGGTTCGCGATCGAGGGCTGATCGAACGTTTCGAGACCTCCCCGATCGGCCGGCCGCTGGAAGTGGTCAGCGGCGGCTATCGCTTCGACGGCCAGGCGCCCCGCGTCGCTTCCCCCCCACCGCGCCTGGGTCAGGACAACGCCACCTTGTTACCGGCGCACGCCGCCAACGACGAATAACGGAGAACCCCATGACCGACACTCACGCGCCCGACTACCAGGCCCAGCAATGGTGGAAGACCGACATCATCGACATGCGCCCCGGCGAGATCCGCTATCGCGGCTATCCCATCGAGGAGCTGATCGGCAACGTCGGGTTCGCCGACATGGTGTGGCTTATGACCCGTGGCGAACTGCCCACCCGGCCGCAATCCGCCCTGCTGGAAGCGGCACTGATGAGTGCCGTCGACCACGGCCCCCAGGCACCGAGCATCGCCATCGCGCGGATGGCGGTGACCTGCGGCAGCAGCATCAACAACGCCATGGCCTCCGCCGTCAACGTGCTCGATGACGTTCACGGCGGCGCCGGCGAGCAGGCCGTCGAACTGTATCGGTCGATTCAGGAGCACCAGGCCGGCGGAGCGGATCTGGCAACCGCCGTTCAGGAAGGCATCGCCGAATGGCAGCGCAGCCGGACGAAGATCATTCCCGGCTTCGGCCATCGCTTCCATCCCGTCGATCCTCGCGGACCGCGACTGCTGCAGCTGGTGGAAGAAGCCGCCGGGCGCGGCGAGGTCGAAGGCGGCTTCGTCGCCATCGCCCGCGAGGTCGAACGTCAGCTGATCGCCATGAAAGGCAAGCCGATCCCGCTCAACATCGATGGCGCCACCGCCGTGATCTACGCCGAACTGGGCTTCCCCGCCCCGCTGGCACGCGGCCTGTTCTGTCTCTCGCGCTCGGTCGGCATCCTCGCCCACGCCTGGGAACAGCAGTGCCAGGGCGGACGCAACAAAGGGCCGATGCCCAAGGGCTGGCTATGGCCCTACGGCGGCCCGGCCAAGCGTCCGGTGCCGGAGCGGGAGTAATCACACGTAGCCACACGTAGCCACATTACCCGCTCCCCGCTCGGGAGCGCTCAGGCCTCGTGAAACTCGCGCCCGGCCCTGGTCTCTGCAATGACTCCCGTGCGAATCACGAAGTCACCGAAGGGCTCGCCGTCTTCGCGCTCGGCGGCGTAGCGCTGGATCAGCGGCGTCAGTGCCTCGAGGATGGTCGCTTCATTGATGTTCTCGCGGTAGAGCTTGTTCAGCCGTTGGCCGCTGAAGCCGCCGCCGAGGTAGAGGTTGTAGTGCCCCGGCGCCTTGCCGACGAAGCCGATCTCGGCGAGATACGGTCGCGCGCAGCCGTTGGGGCAGCCGGTCATGCGGACGATGATGGCATCGTCGGCGAGCCCGGCTTCGCGCATCACGGCTTCGAGCTTGTCGATCAGCGTGGGCAGGTAACGCTCGCTTTCCGCCATTGCCAGCCCGCATGTCGGGAATGCCACGCAGGCCATGGCGTTGCGTCGTAGCGGTGAGGTTTCCGCGACCAGCCGGTGGCGATCCAGCAGCACGTCGATGGCTTCGCGGCGGGACTCGTCGACCTGGGTGATGATCACGTTCTGATTGGTGGTGAGCACCAGATCGCCGTCATGCTGCTCGGCGATCTCCCTCAGACCGGTGCGTAGCTGCGGGCCATCCGGAAAGTCGGCGAGGCGCCCGTTCTGGACGAACAGGCCATAGTGCCAGAGGCCGTCGTCTCCCTGCACCCAGCCCAGCCGATCGCCGTTGCTGTCGAAGTGGTACTCGCGCGCCGGCGCCAACGGCTCGCCCAGATGCTGTTCCACCTCCGCCTTGAACGCGTCGAGTCCCATCTCCTCGACGGTGTATTTCAAGCGTGCCTGCTTGCGGTCGCGGCGATTGCCATTGTCGCGCTGCACCAGCATGATCGCCTCGGCCACGGCGGGCACCGCTTCCGGCGTGCAGTAGCCGATCGGATCGGAAAGCCGCGGGAAGGTCGCCGGCTCGCCATGGGTCATGCCCATGCCGCCGCCGATGCAGACGGTAAAACCGTGAAGCTCTCCGTCGACCACATCGGCGATGAAACCGACATCGTGGGCGAACAGATCGACATCATTTTCCGGCGGAATCGCCAGCGCCACCTTGAACTTGCGCGGCAGATAGTGACGCGTATAGAGCGGCTCCTTGGGATCGAGCGACTGTGAATCGCCCTCTGCCGCCGTATCCGTGCGCTCCTCGGCGCCGCCCGCCACGCGTTCCTCGCCCAGAAAAATCTCGTGATAGGCCCGGGTGCGAGGCAGCAGGCGAGTGCTGATCTCGTGACTCAGCTCGTAGACCCGGCGATGCACCGCCGAGCGATGCGGGTTGGCGGTGCAGATCACGTTGCGATTGACGTCGCCACAGGCGGCGATGGTGTCCACCATCGCCTGATGGATCGTCTGCAGGTGTGGGCGCAGGTTCTCCTTGAGCACGCCGTGATACTGGAACGTCTGGCGGGTCGTGATCCGCAGCGTGCCGTTGGCGTAGCGTGAAGCGACGTCGTCGAGGGTCCGCCACTGTGCGGGCGTGACCAGCCCGCCGGGCAGCCGCAACCGCACCATGAAGCTGTAGAGCGGTTCGAGCTTCTGATGCCGACGCTCGTCGCGCAGGTCGCGGTCGTCCTGCTGGTAGAAACCGTGGAACTTGGTCAGTTGGGTATCGTTCTCGGCCACGGCGCCAGTGGCGCGATCCGCCAGCCCCTCCTCGAGCGAGCCCCGCAGATAATCACTTTCCACCTTGAGTCGCTCGTTGGGATGCAACTCATCCCAGGGTACGTCACGCAGTTTGGCGATGATGTCCATGTCGGCCTCCTCTACTGGAGCTAGATGTCGTATCTATTTGGTCGTCGTACCGCAATCGCCAGAAAACTGATCGAACGAAGGCCAGACTAGGCAAAAATCGGCACTCATGCGGAGTTAACGTGGTTGTCAATGAGCATCGAGGGCCGATTTTTAACGACGTATGGGCGAGTGCAGACAGTTTTCTAATAGATGTCGCGCTGATAACGCTTCTCCTGCTGCATCTGACGCAAATAATCATCGGCGCCGGCTTCGCCATGCCCACCCTGCTCGCGGATGACGTCGCGCAGTGCCTGATGTACGTCCGGCGCCATGAATTCGGCATCGCCGCAGACGTAGACATAGGCGCCCGCCTCCAGCCAGGCGTAGAGCGTTTCCGCCTGCTCGCGCAGTCGGTCCTGAACGTAGATCTTCTCGGGCTGATCGCGGGAGAAGGCGACATCGAGGCGCGTGAGCAGCCCGTGCTGGCGCCATTTGAGCCACTCCGCCTGATACAGGAAATCGCTGCGGAAATGACGGTCGCCGAAGAACAGCCAGTTGTCGCCGCTGGCGCCACGCTCCTCTCGCTCCTGCAGGAAGGCGCGAAACGGGGCGACGCCCGTGCCAGGGCCGATCATGATCAGCGGCGCTTCGTCATCGTCGGGCAGCTTGAACTGCTTGTTGCGGTCGATGTAGACCGGCACGCGGTCGCCGGGCTCGATTCGGTCCGCCAGGTAACTCGTGGTCACGCCGTTGCGGGAACGCCCGTGAGTCGCGTAGCGCACCACGGCAACGGTGAGATGCACTTCGTCCGGAACCGCGGCCTGGCTCGAGGCGATGGAGTAGAGTCGCGGCGGCAACTTGCGCAGCGCGGCCGAGAACTGGGCGGCATCGATCCCGTCGACCGGGTACTGTTCGATCACGTCGATGATATGGCGCCCCTGCAGCCAGTCGCGCAACTCGTCGCGGGCGTCTTCCCCCAGCAGCCGGCGCAGTTCCGGCGCTTGCGACCATTCCGCCCACTGCTGCAGGAACGGCCGCGTCAGCGTCGTCACCTCGAAGTCCGTCAGCAGCGCGTCGCGCAGCACGCGCCCTTCCTCCAGCGGCGACTCGGCGTCGAACTTGAGCATCTCGATCAGCTCGTCGACGTGGCCGGGATCGTTCTGCGGCACCACCCCGACGGCATCGCCCGGCAGGTATTCGAGCCCGGAGTCTTCCAGCGACAGCTCGAGATGCAGCGTCTGCTTGTCAGAACCGCGGCCGTTGAGCGGCTGGCTGGTCAGCACCTCGGCCATGAACGGATGCTTCTTGGAGTAGCGCGGCTGAGCGCTCTGCGACATGTCGCCGTCAGCGGCCTGGGCCGGTGGCGGCGTGGCGAGATCGCCGGCCAGCGACTCGAGCACCCGGTCGATCCAGGCCTCGGCCTTCTCTTCGTAGTCGACGTCGCAATCGGTCCGCTCGAGGATCGCTTCGCCCCCGAGTTCGGCAAGCCGGGCGTCGAACTCCTTGCCGGTCTGGCAGAAGTGCTCGTAGCTGGCGTCGCCCAGACCCAGCACGGCGAAACGCAGCCCCGCCAGTTTCGGCGCCTTGCGGCCCATCATCAGCTCGTGGAATTCGAGTGCCGGATCGGGCGGGTCGCCGTCGCCCTGGGTACTGACGATGACCAGCAGCCGCTCGACCGCCTTCAGGGTCTTCTTGCCGGCGTCCGCCATGCTCGCCAGCGTGACGTCGAATCCCTGGGCGCGGGCGCGCTCGGCGGCCAGCTCGGCCACCCCTTCGGCATTGCCGGTCTGGCTGCCGTAGAGCACGGTAAGCGCGGCGGAAGGCGTTGGCGCCGTCTGCGCATTACCGGCCTGGGACGCCCCTGCGGACTGGGCGTTGAGGCCGGCCAGATATCCGCTCAGCCACTGCCGCTGGGCGGCATCCAGATCCGCCAGCGCCTGCTGCACGCGCCTAGCCTGATCGGCACTCAAGGGACTATTGGTGTCGGTCAGCGAGTTGGGAGCCATCCATGACCTCTCGGCATATCCGGTAACCGATAAACCGGTAATTGAACGAAATGGCGCGAAACGCGCTCTCGAAATCGATTGACTAAAGCCTAGTCGGTTAATTGTTGAATGTTAGGGCAGGTAAAAGAATCAAAAAGTTCGATCGGCGCTGTCCTTATTCGATCGAGTACTCAGGGCTTTGCGTATCAAATCCGAAATCGCATACTCGAGCTTTCCCCCGACAGCGGAGGCAACCATGACCTATCGACTCTTCATCGCCAACAAGAACTACTCTTCCTGGTCGATGCGGCCCTGGGTGCTGCTGCGCGCGCTGGAAATCCCGTTCGAGGAGGTACTGACGCCGTTCGAAGCTGCCGGCCAGCAGCAGGCATTCACGCACTTCTCGCCCACCGCCAAGGTCCCTTGCCTGCACGATGGCGAGCAAGTCATATGGGATTCGCTGGCCATTCTGGAATACGCCGCCGAGGATCATCCGGCTGTCTGGCCTGCCGATCGTGCCGCCCGCAGTTGGGCACGCTGCGCCAGCGCCGAAATGCATTCCGGATTTGCCGCGCTGCGCGACGAGTGTTCGATGAACTGCTCGCTGACCATCGATCTGGATACCCCGAGCGAGTCGCTAGAGAAGGACCTGATTCGACTCGACGCCCTGTGGCAGGAAGGGCTGGAGACTTTCGGCGGCCCCTGGCTCGCCGGCGACGCCTTCACCGCCGTGGATGCCATGTTCGCCCCGGTCGCGGTACGCCTGCGCGGCTACGGCATCGAACTCGGCATGGCCGCCATGGCCTACGCCGACCGTTTGCTCGCGCATTCGGCGGTCGCGGAATGGATCGAACAGGGCATCGCCGAGCCGTGGATCGACGAGCCTCACGAGGCCGACTGCATTCGTGACCGGCGCGTGCTTGCCGATCGCCGTCAGCCAGCCTGAAGCCGCCGCTTCGACCGCTGTATTCGCCACATGGTGATCAGGTTGGTGCCCAGCGCCAGCAATTCGGCGATGGCGCCACCGATCGAGCCGATGATCAGCGCATTCGCGAGCCAGCATAACGCGGCACCCGCCAGCAGCGAGCGCATGGGCAGGCCGCGCAGCAGAAACATCGCCAGGGTGCCGAAGACGGCGGCGAGCAGCGGGAAAATGTCGTACCAGGAGTGCCAGGTCGCCACGGCGACCGCCACCGTTGCGATCAGCACCAGCCACATGATTCCCTGGCGACGCGGGAAGCGCCGTGCCAGCCAGATCCTGACGACCACCAGACCCGACATGCCGGCGGCGACTGCCTCGCCGAACAGCAGAAAATGCACGGCGAAGGCCACGTTGGCGAAGATGAGGTAAAGCAGCAACCGGTCGTCCTGACGACTGGCAAACGCCGCGATGATGAAGCCGAGGGCGACGAACCCGACCAGTTGGGCGGAGATCCAGGTCATGTTGTAGGCGTCCATGCAGCTCCCAATGTCTGAGCAGGATTGGCTTGAAAGCCCTCAGCCTAGACGGTTCGGACCGCGACCGAAGCATCACCATCAAAAGAGTAAGGCATGTAAAGCCCTCGGCCCTCTCCTGCCGTCAGGGGGTGTTAATAAAAGCGTCCTGGCACACCACTTCCACATTGATACCGTCCGGGTCCAATACGTACGCCGCGTAGTAGTGGTCGTGGTAATGCGTTCGGACGCCGGGCGGGCCGTTGTCGATACCCCGGCCTTCAGGGCGGCCTGATGAAAGGCATCGACGATGGCGCGGCTCTGCGCTGCAAAGGCAATGTGCGTACCCGCTCCAGGCGCCTCGTTATCGTGGATCCAGAGGCTGGGGTAACCGTCCCTGCCGAAGCCGTGGCGTGTGCCTCCGGTGCGAGTGCGCTCGGGCCCGACAGAGATGACCCGGACGATATCCAGCGGCGCGAGGGCCAGTTCGTAGAAGCGACGCGAGGCTTCAGCGTCGCGCACGGCGAATTCGATGTGATCGAGGATGGTCATGGTTGTTGTACGCTGTGGTTCCAGTGGTATGGATGAACGCCTCAAAGGCTGATCAGACCTGCGACGCGCCACCATCGGCGAACAGCTCGACGCCGTTGATATAGCTCGAGGCATCGCTTGCCAGGAATGCCGCAGCCTTGCCGATTTCGTGCGCCTCGCCGATCCGCCCCAGCGTACTTTTTTCGCTGAACGCTTGAATGATCTGCTCCGCGTCATCGGCCAGCATGCTTCGCAGAGATTGAGTATCGACAGGGCCGGGACTGAGAAGATTGATCCGAACGCCGGAACCCTTGATGTCCAGAATCCAGCTTCTAACCATGGCACGCAGAGCGGCCTTGGTGGCGCCGTAGACGCTCAAGCCCGGGCCGGGATTCATCGAGGCAGTCGAGCCGATGATGACGATGCTGGACCCTTGGGGCATCAGAGGCAGCGCGCCCTGGACGGTAAACGTCACCCCTTTCACGTTGATATTGAAAAGCCGATCGAAGCTTGCTTCGGTAATCGCACCCAGTGGCGTGATTTCCCCCGTCCCGGCATTGGCGATCAGGATGTCGAGACGGTCATGAAGCGCCTCGATACGGCTGAAGAGCGAGGCCAGATCAGAGCTGTTCGAAACATCGGCGGCAATCGCGACCGCTTTGTCGCCCAAGCTGGACAAGGCCTCGTCCAGCGCCTCCTGCCGGCGTCCGGAAATGACCACGCGAGCGCCCTGTTCAATGAACTCCCGCGCAATCGCGAGCCCCAAACCAGATGACCCACCGGTGACCAGCACGACCTTATCTTCGAATGACATGACATTTACCTGAGCAAGACGCGGTCAGCCTTGTTGATCTGACCCAAGCCATGGACATCAGACCGCCCAGTTTCTATGCCGCCTATGGCAGCAAGGCGGCGCTGTTCGAGCGGGCCATGCTGCGCTATGCGCAGGAAAACACCCTGCCGCTGGACGAGTTACTGGCCCCAGACCGCCCCCCTGCCGAAGCGCTTCCCGCGCTGCTGCTCGCCGCTGCCGAACAATACGGGCGAGACAGCCTGCTGCGTGGCTGCATGATTACGGAGGGAATGCGGGCAGATGACCCGGCCGCCCGCCAGATGGCCGAGAGTCTTGCCAGCGGTGGGCTCCAGGCGATTCGTGCCTACCTCGATCAGGTCCATCCACCGCAAGCACAGGCGCTGGCCGACTATGTCGTGGTCACCTTGCGTGGGCTGTCGGCCTCGGCCTGCCACGGCATGCCCTACGAGCGCCTGACGGAAGTCGCCCGGACCACCGGGCGATTCATCGCGCGTGAACTGGAAGCGGAGTCCGAGGAGTCCAAAGCGGCTTCGGTCTCTAGCAATCCGTGATGGTCGTCCCTTCGATGGTCTCGGCGAATCCGCCACCGAACACCCGCGCTGGCGTTTCGAAACCCGTCCGACGTTCCCCTTCGAGCACCCGGCGTGCAACCTCAACGGCCGCCAGCGGTGTGTAGGTATAGCCATTGACGGTTTCGATCATCGATCGGACCACCGTGCCGTCAGCCGCCGTTACCTCGGCCATCGCACGGGCGCGATGGGCATCGCGTTGCTCCGCGGTCGGGCCATCAGGCAGCAGCGATAAATCGCCTTCGGGGAACGCATCACCACTGACATGCACGAACATGGCGATATTGGGGATGCCGGAAGAGTGCCAAGCGGTCACCAGATCACCGAACGACAGCGGCGCGCACTGCACCGGGCCTTCACCGAAATCGAAGTCTCGCGGCTGCGCGTCGGGGGTGAGAACGAGATGGCCGTCGACCCTCGCCAACAGACCTGCGCCGATGATCTCGCTGACGCTCATGGCGGAGCTCCGCGACATGGAACCGGGAACCTGAAGCGCCACCCTCAGCGACCGCGGCTCCTGCACACGCTGCGCGACGTGCACTGTCAGGCAATCGGTCGGCACCACGTCCCAGCCCACGCCGGGGAGCAGCATGACGCCGGCCTCGGCCGCTTTGGCGCCCAGCCGTTCCGCCAGCCGGTAGACGTTGATCTCGGCGGTGATGTCCAGGTAATCGACGCCGGCCTCGAGGCGCGCCCGCATCAGTGGCTCCGCCGTTTGCGCGAAAGGGCCTGCGAAGTTCAGCAGCACATCGATACCGGCCAGGGACTGCGCTGCATCGGCATCGTCCTCAAATACCCGAAAGGGAACCGCCAACGCCTCGGCGAGAGAGGCCAGCGTTTGCCGATTGCGCCCAGCGATCTCGAAATCGAGCCCCAACGTTTTGGCATGCGCTGCCGCCATGCGGCCGGTATAGCCGGTTGCACCGTAGATCAGGAGTGTTTTCATCGGGCGTGCTGCCAGTTCTTGTAGGCGAATTCGAGGCTGTAACCATCGGGGTCCATAACGTTGGCGGCGTAGTAGTCGGGGTCGTAATGCAGCCGTGCCCCGGGTGCGCCTTTGTCGACAGCGCCGCTCGCCATGGCCGCGGCGTAGGCCGCTTCGACCTCCGCCTTGCTGTTCGCCACGAAACCGACGTGAACGGCCCGTCCCTCGACCACGCCCTCACGTAGCCAGAAGAACATTCGGCCATTGGCGCCGAAGCCCTTGAGATCCGGATGGTCCGGCGGGCCGTCCTTGCCGTCGTAATCGAGCCGCGCCGTGATCCCCAGCGGGGCGAGCACGGCCTCGTAGAAACGAATCGAGCGTTCGATGTCGCTGACGGATAAAAAAAGATGATCCAGCATGTGGTGGCCTCGCTGTTCGGACGCTATCGTCAGCAACCACCGTAACCATTACCCTCATCGCGGGCTCAGCCGTTCCTGCCCGAAACCTGCCCGTTTCTGCTTTTTGCTTGCGCGGGTGCGCACCCGGGATCAGCATATCTCTTCATAACCACCCAACCGCTCGCCATGAACGACCAGCCGCCCGCCATGAACGATCAACTGCTCGAGCTTCGCTCCCTGGCTGCCGGGGCCGGGAATCGCCGTACCGAAACGGGCATCCCACGCGTGGCCATGGTTCAGGGCGAGATTCCGGAACACATGCTAGCCGCCGTCTACGAGCCGATGGTCAACCTGATCCTGCAGGGCAGCAAGACGATGACCGTCGGTGACCGCACGCTGCGCTATGACCCGGCGACCTATTTCGTCATGTCCATCGAGTTGCCGGCGGTGGGATCGGTGCATCCGGCAGCTTCGGGGGATCCCTACCTCGCGTTGAGCCTGACGCTCGACCCCGCCGTGCTCTCGACGCTGCTGACCGACCTGCCTACGCCTGCCGGGGGTGACGAAAGCGAGAACGACAACAACGCAGGATTTTCGGTGGCTGCAGTCACGCCGAAGTTGATGGACGCGTGGCTACGCATGCTGCGATTGATGGACAGCCCGGAAGAGATCGCGGCCCTCGCCCCGGTGTACGAACGGGAAATTCTCTACCGCGTCCTGCAAGGCCCTCACGGCTGGATGCTGCGTGAAATCGCGGCGCCGGATACCGCCATGGCCCGGGTCAGTCTCGCGATTCAGTGGATCCGGCAGGACTTCGCCAGACCGATCAGAGTGGAAACACTCGCCCGGAAAGCGGCGATGAGCGTGTCCGCTTTCCATCGGCACTTCAAAGCGGTTACGACGTTAAGTCCACTGCAGTACCAGAAACGGGTTCGACTGCTCCAGGCGCGCACACTCATGGTAGCCAGCGGCAGAAGCGTCACTAGCGCCGCCTTCGAGGTCGGCTATGAAAGCGCGACACAGTTCAGCCGAGATTACGCCCGGGTATTCGGGCTGCCTCCCGCCCGGGATAGCGCGAGGATTCTGGGGGAAACCAAGGGGCGCGGCCGATCGCCCGATCGCTGAAAGCCGCCTCGGCGCGCCGACGACCGGCGTGTGGCGCGGGTTTTACTGCCACCTGACGATTCGGGAAGCGCGGCACTCTCGTCTTTTCCATTGCCTGCTAAACTTCCCGTCTCGGGCTTCACCGTTTATCTCAAGTTCAGCCAACCGCCCACAAGGAGAGACCATGTCTCAGAGCGATTCCCAGACGAACATCAGGACCGAATGGATCGAGATCACCGCCGAGGACGGCAAAACCTTCAAGGCCTACCAGGCGCTGCCGCACAAGGGCAAAGGGCCCGGCATCCTGCTGATTCAGGAGATCTTCGGCGTCAACGGCCACATGCGTGGCGTCGCCGAACAGTATGCGATGGATGGCTATAGCGTCATCGTGCCCGACATGTTCTGGCGCGACGAGCCGGGCGTCGAACTTGGCTATGACGGCGACGACTGGAAAGCGGCGGTCGCCCACAAGCAGGCGCTCGATTATCCGACGGCGGTCAGCGACCTCCGTGCGGCCACCAAGGCGCTGCGGGCAAGCCCCGTCTGCGACGGCCCCATCGCTTCCGTGGGCTACTGCATGGGCGGCGTCTTTTCCTACCTCTGCGCCCTGGATGCCGGTGTCGACGCCGCGATCTGCTACTACGCCGGCGGCGTGACCGAATACCTGCCGCGCGCCAACGAGCTCAAGGTGCCCGTTCAGTTCCACTTCGGCGCCGAGGATGACCATATCCCGCTCGAGCAGGTCGAACAGACCCGCCAGGCGTTTGCCGGCAACAAGGATGTCGAAGTGCATCTGTATGGCGGCGCCGAGCACGGCTTCAACTGCTGGGCACGGGCGAGCTACAACCAGCATGCTTCCGCGCTGGCTCATGGCCGCACGCTGACATTCCTGGCCAGCCACTCCGAGTGAGGAACGAGTCGAGCTCGTGCCGGAACGGATAGGATCGTTCCAGCGCGAGTCCTGAACGGTCAGGGTTGATGAATCAGGGCCGATGAAAATGGGGCAGGACGTGGGCGGCCAGCTCCTCGATGATGGCATCGGCTGGCCGCTCCTCGAGACGCAGATTCAGGGAAACGTGATGAACGCCCATCTCTCTGAGCGCCTCGAGCACGTCGATGAGGGCATTACGGCCTGCGCGATAGCCCAGGTCGATCGGCATCGCCGGGGCGCCCGGATCGGCGGCAAGATCAAGGCGCATCGCCTCGCCGAACCCGCGGAACTCGCCGGGTACGCTCTGCTCCACGGCGGCCCGCCACATCCGGTAGCGATCGCGCTGCTGCGCCGGCTCGCGGTGATAGGTCATCCAGCCGATCGCGTGGCGGGCAATCCAGTTGACGCTCTGCCCTCCCGAACCGACCGCCAGCAGCGGCACGGGCTCCGGGGCTAGCGGCCGCAGCTGGAAATCCGGCGAATCCGTATCATGCCGATCCGGCACGATCTCCTGTGACGCACTCAACGCCTTTGCCACCACCCGCCAGTGATCCGCGAACAGGCGCCGCCGCTCGGCGACGTCCTTACCAAAAGCGGCAAATTCGGGCGGCCGGTCGCCGGATCCCAGCCCGAGGATGAAACGACCTTCCGAGAGCGTGGCGACCGATGCCGCCGCCTTGGCGATATGCAGCGGGTGGCGCAGGGTGAGCACGATGGCGCCGCTGATCAGCGCGATCTGCCGCGTTTCCACTGCCAGGGCGCCCAGCCAGCTCCAGGGATCCAGATGACCGACCGGATCAGGATAATCTGGGCTGTTGAGCGGCACGTCCCGAATCCAGAGAGCACGAAATCCGGCGCTGTCGGCGAGTTTAGCCAGACGCCGCTGTTCGGTGACATCGACCACTTCCTGACCGCTCGGCATCAGCGGCAGCGTCAATCCGATCGACAGCCGATCCGGCGCCATCACGCGCCGAACGATCGCCTGTTCGGCTCCGCCAGCAGACATGACCCCCTCCTTGAACATTCGATCGATATATCGGAATGCGCTGTCCGGGCCGCGTCACGAATCATGCCCCCCGGAAACAAGGCGCAAGGCAACGATGATAGCCCCGATCCGCGCTTGTCGTATTCCCGATCTGCGACTAGTGTCCAAAGGGCATGCAGGAAGGCATGCCCAAACCATGAATCAAACAGGGACAGACGCCATGGGAATTATTGCGTGGATCATCTTCGGCCTGATCGCTGGCGCCATCGCCAAGATGATCATGCCAGGCAAGGATCCGGGTGGCTTCATCGTCACCATCATCATCGGGGTTCTCGGTGCCGTCGTCGGCGGCTGGATCGGGACCGCGCTAGGGTTTGGTGACGTATCCGGCTTCAATATCGGCAGCTTCCTGATCGCGGTCCTCGGTGCGATCGTGCTGCTGATCATCTATCGCGTCGTGCGCAAGTAGCGCCATCACCGATCACCCCGGCTCGGCGGCCCGTCCACCAAGCCGGTGGCTCGCTTCTCTTCCCTCTTCAGTCGATATACCCTTCGTCAGTACGCAAGAAACCCTCCCGCTTCTGATACTCCCTCAGGATCATTCGGCATGCCGAGCAACGCGCATTTCTATGAACCGAGTCGCGGTCATGAACTACCGCACAATCCTTTCAAGGCGATCGTCGGGCCGCGACCGATCGGCTGGATCTCCTCGCGGGATCGCGAAGGCCGGCTGAATCTGGCGCCCTACAGTTTCTTCAACGCGTTCGCCGACACGCCGCCCATCATCGGCTTCTCCAGCGCGGGCTATAAGGACAGCGTGCGCAACATCGAGGCGACCGGCGAGTTCTGCTGGCAGCTGTCGACGCATGCCCTCGCCGAGGCGATGAACCAGAGTTCGGCATCGGTAGCGGCCGAGGTCGACGAGTTCGAGCTGGCGGGTCTGACGCCGCAAGAATCCCGCGTCATCGGCGTTCCCCACGTCAAGGAAGCGCAGGTCGTGTTCGAGTGCCGGATGACGCAGACCCTTCGGCTGCAATCGGCCGCGGGCGAGGATATCGACAACTGGCTGGTGTTGGGCGAAGTCGTCGGCGTGCATATCGACTCGGCGCTGCTCGAGGACGGTATCTACCAGACCGCCGCCGCCCGGCCGATTCTGCGTGGCGGCGGCCCGGCCGACTACTTCGAAATCAGCCCGGACCAGAACTTCAAGATGTACCGGCCGAGTTGACGGGTGACAGCCGCGGGTGACGTGGCGGACCCGGGCGATCTGGTGAATCCTGGCCCAAAGGTGACTCAGGATTGAGTGGCGGGCTCGTAGAATCGCCAGGTATTGCGGCCGGCACGCTTGGCGGCATACATCGCGATGTCGGAGAACCGCACCGCCTGCTCGGCATCATCGGTATCCAGCCCCACCATGGCGATGCCGATACTGACTCCGATCACGATCTCGATATCGCCCTCCACCTCGAGCGGCTTCCGTAGGCGGTGGAGAAAACGCTCCAGCACGACCTCGACATCGCTGCGCTGATTGCACCCTTCCAGCAGCACGACGAACTCGTCGCCCCCCAGCCGGGCGACGTAGTCACGCTGGCGCATCAGCCCCGCCAGGATGGCGCCGACATGGCACAGTGCGCGATCGCCGATCTGATGGCCGTAGGTATCGTTGATCTGCTTGAAATGATCGAAATCCAGCGTGATCAGCGCATGGCAGCGCTCCGGATACAGACGATGGTGACGCGCCATCACCGCCAGGCGATGATCGAAGCCACGACGATTGCCGAGCCCGGTCAAGGGATCGGTCATCGCCATCTGCTCGGCGGCATCCGCGGCTCGCTTGCGCTCGGTGACGTCGTGCGCCACGCCCTGCAGCCGCCCCGTCTCGAGCGGACTCAGGATCAGGCTGACCCAGCGCTGCCCCTCGCCGCTGTCCAGCGCCACCTCCCACTGTCGCTCGTACCCGCCGGCCTCGTCGTCAACGGCGAAAGCGTGCGTCGCACCCTCGCCGTCGCCCACCAGCAAGGCGAAAGCGACCGGATGGCGCTCCAGGTCGGTGCCGCTCGCCATGTCGAACAGTCGCCGGAACGCGGGGTTGGCCGAGCGGACGAAGCCGGCGCTGTCGAGCTCGAAGATCCCCGCTTCCACGTTGTCGAAGATCGCCCGATAGCGGCGCTCCTCGACCTCGCGCTCGAGCCGTAGCCGGCGCTCCTCGCCCAGGCTCTGGACCAGGTTGTCGATCATGGCGTTGACGCTGATGACGAGCTGGCCGATCTCGTCATCCTTGTTGCCGCGCGGCGCCTGCAACTGCTGGCCGGTCTCCGCCTCCAGCTCGCTCAGCCGATGCGAGAGGCCGGTGATCGGCCGCGTGACGAACTTCACCACTACCAGCACGACACAGAAGCCGATGCCTATCAGCTGCAGCAGCAACGCGCCGCCGATGAAGTTCGAGGCCTGCGCCACGAGCTTGTCGATATAGGCCTGGTCGGGCGCCACCGTGATCCGGCAGACCGACGTTCCCGGCTCGAACGGCGAGGAGACGTCCCGGACGACACTGGCCGCCGGCTCCCCTTCCGGGTCGGCGCGACCGCTGGCGAGGGTCGTACCGTCGCTGGCATCGATGCGCACGGCGCTGACGATATTGTTGCTGAGCAGGCCGTCGGTGACCTCCTGCGCCAGCTGCCGATCCCCCAGGAAGCAGCCGATCTGGGCGGTCCGCTCCACCGTTGTCAGCAGTTCCTGCACCCGCGATTGCTGTTCCCGCTGAACGCTCTCCGCCCGCAGGTAGACGGCCAGCGCGAGGAACAGGACGCCCAGCAGCGTGACGATCAGCAGGATGATCGCCGTCGTACGCAGCGCCAGCCGGGTATGCAGCAGCAACAACAGGCGAGACATGCGATCACTCGCTCAACGTCAGCACGACGTGCATGTCGGCGGGTACTTGACTGCTGTCGACGTAGCTCAAGGCGTTCATGTTCTGGATGACCAACTGGTGCACGTCACCGATGGAGACGATCTGCTGCGGCGGCGATGCCTCACCGGAGAACACCAGCCGGGCCCAGTAGGAGTTGATCTCCGCCAAATCCTTGTCGACCAGCGCCCGGTAGAAACGCGCCTTGAGCGAAGACGAATCCACCGGCAGCGCGACGTTGCCGGTGGGCAGCTTGCGATAGCGCCCCATGAAGATATTGACCACGTCGCTCCGGGTCAGCCGATCGATACCGCTGCCGGCGTTGACCACCACCGCGATGTCGGCGCTGGCGGGAACGGCGGCGACCAGGGTGGCGGAAAGGGTTGAGGCGATGAGAAGCCGTTGGACTCGGTTCATGGACATTCCCCTAGAAAATGAAGTCCAGACCGAGGCTGAAGATCGATCCCCAGCCTCCGTTCCAGTCGCTGTCGATGTCTCGCCACAAGAACCCGGGGCGCTGAACGTGAACGCGATCCAGCTGCGCCTTCAGGGCCATGTTGGCCGTGAAATCATAGCGTGCGCCCACCGAATAGGTCCGCTGCTTGAAGTCGCCCTCGCTGCCGCCCTCGCCGTCAGACGTCGTCTCGACCTGTGAGTAGACCAGATAGGGCGTGACACGATCGATGCGATAGCCCGCCGAGACGAACCCCGAGTCCACGGCCCCGTCTGCGCTGGTCTTGCTACGATTCCACATTGCCTGCAGCTGGACGGGGCCCTGATCGTAGACCGCTCCCAGCGAGTAGAGCTTGAGCCGATCGAAGCCGAACGCATCGCCGAGAACGCCGTCAGCGGTCAGGTCGAAGAAGGGGTTGAACGCACGGATCTGATCGAACTGGGCATCGAGCTGATCCGGCACATCGCCGGAAAACGTGATATCGGACTCGACTTCAGTGTAACCCGCTCGGAATCGCCACGGCCCCGTCTCGTAATCGAGGTGGCCGCCATAGACCTTGTCGACATCGAAATGGGTCTCGATACCCTCACCGATGAAGACGTCGCCGTCGGAGCGGCCGGTGTAAAGTTTCAGCAGCACCAGGTCGCTGCCGATCGGTTGCTTGAAGGTGACATCGACGCCATCGATGTAGGTCAGCTGCAGCGTGCCGAAATGGTCCACCGGCGGCCGCACCCAAGGGTAGGCATAGCCGACGTAGCGCGAATCGGAGAGCTGATAGACGTCCCAGCCAAGCCGGCCGACGCGCAGCTGCACGCCCGGGTCCGGCCGATAGCGCAGATACGCCCAGCTCACTTCGGGGCTGAAATCGCCGCTGTCGTGGTAGCGGCTGATCCCCTGCACCACCGAATCCAGCTCGTCGGTGAAGCGGTAGCCGACCTGGGCGCCCAACATCGAATCGGTGCGCGCACTCCAGCCTTCGCCGGCGCCCTTGGGCTGGCTGATATCGCGGGTGAAATCCGCCTCGTCGAGGTTGTTGTGGATCAACCCCAGCGTACCGAATCCGCTGAACGTCAGCCGTCCGTCGTCCGTCAGCGGTCGGGCCTCGGCGGAGCAGGCCAGCGCCGCCATGGCCAGCCCCGCACAGACCGGTAGTAATCGTTTCATGCCGCATCTCCGACGGGAGCCCTGAAACTTCGCCGTCGCAAAGGAAAATTAGGATAACCAGAGATATTGTCGGCAGTTCGCTTCCTTTCTGTAGGGTCGATCGACAGCCATTGGGTTATCCAGCCCCCTTTTGACACAAGGGCGCAGAGCCGCGGCGTGTTAGACTTTGTCTCTATCTCCCTCCTATTTTTCTCATGGAGTCCGGCGCTCAATGTCTTTGGAAGAACTGCACCTCAACCTGCGCAACCTCACCCCCGAGGATTACCCCCAGCTCAAACGGCTGATGGATGCCGTGTATGACGACATCGGCGGTGCCTGGTCGAAGCTGACGATCGACAAGCTGATCGGCGAGTTCGCCGACGGCCAGATCATCGTGGAGGACGACGGCAAGATCGTCGGCGTCGCGCTGACGGTGCAGGTGAACTACGAACGCTTTTCCAACCCGCACAAGTACGACGAACTGATCGGCCATCGCGAGATCATTCTCAACGATCCCGAGGGCGACGCGCTCTACGGTCTCGACGTGCTGATCGATCCCGCCTATCGCGGTTACCGGCTCGGCCGACGCCTCTATGAAGCGCGCAAGGATCTGTGCCGCTCGATGAACCTGCGGGCGATTCTCGCCGGCGGACGCATCCCCGGCTATCACCAGCACGCCGAGGAGATGTCCCCGACCGAGTACATCGAGCGGGTGGCGCGCAAGGAATTCCACGATCCGATCCTGTCGTTCCAGTTGGCCAACGACTTCCTGGTCAAGCGGCTGTTGAAGAAATATCTGCCCGAAGACGAGAAGTCGATGGGCTACGCTACCCTGCTGGAATGGAACAATATCCTCTACGAGCCGGCCAGCCGGGTGATCGAGACGCCGCGCACCCAGGTTCGCGTCGGTGCCGTGCAGTGGCAGATGCGCGAATTCGATTCGGTGGAGTCGGTACTCCAACAGGTGGAGTTCTATGTCGATGCGATCTCCGACTACCAGAGCGATTTCGCGGTCTTCCCGGAGCTGTTCAACACGCCGCTGATGGCGCTCACCGACCAGACCGATCAGGTCGAGGCGATCCAGTTCCTGGCCGGTTTCACCGAACGCTTCAAGACCGAAATCTCGCGCATGGCGGTCTCTTACAACATCAACATCGTCGCCGGCTCCATGGTCGAGATCGGCGAGGACGGCAAGCTCTACAACGTCTCCTACCTGTGCCACCGGGACGGCGAAATCGACCGCCAGGCCAAACTGCACATCACGCCACAGGAACGCCGCGACTGGGTGGTCGAGGGCGGCGACGAACTGCAGGTGTTCGAGACCGATGCCGGCCGTGTCGGTATCCTGATCTGCTACGACGTGGAGTTCCCCGAGCTGCCGCGCCTGCTCGCCGAGCAGGACATGGACATCCTGATCGTGCCGTTCTGGACCGACACCAAGAACAGCTACCTGCGCGTGCGCCACTGCGCCCAGGCCCGTGCGATCGAGAACGAATGCTACGTGGTCGTCTGCGGCAGCGTCGGCAACGTGCCCTCGATCGAGAACCTGGACATCCAGTACGCCCAGTCCTCGGTATTCTCGCCGTCGGACTTCGCCTTCCCGCACGATGCCGTGCTGTCGGAGACCACGCCCAACACCGAAATGGTGATGTTCTCGGACCTCGACCTGACCAAGCTCAAGCTGGTGCGTTCCGAAGGCGCGGTGACCAACCTCAAGGACCGCCGTCTGGACCTGTTCGACCTGCGCCTGCGCGACTGGTCGTGGAAATCCGGGGCGCGTCAGGAAGAGAGCTGAGCGGGACATGAGCTTGTTGAAAGGCGGGTGGCAGGGCTGGTGGAAAGCCTGGCGGCAGGATCGTAAAGGCAACCGGCACGACGCCCGGCAGCGCTCGTGCCCCCCGTTCGACCCGGAGGCGTGGCGGCCGATCCGCCACGGCCTGCCGCTGCTGGCCGATCTCGACGACGCTGATGCCGAACGTCTCGGCCCGCGCGCCTGGCAACTGCTGCACGGCAAGCGCTGGGTCGCGGGCGACGGCGTCGAGCTCGACGATGCCGCCCTGCTCGCCATCGCCGCCCAGGCCGAACTGCTGACCCTGGGCTGGTCGGACCGCGACGCCAGCGCCGCCTTCGACAACGTCACCGAAATCATCCTGCTGCCGGATGCCTTTCATCGCCACGTCGAGGAGATGGACGACTTTGGCGTGATGCATGAATACGTCGACGAACGCGCCGGGGAAACCTCCTGGCGCGGCCCGGTGGTGCTGGCGATTCCCGATGTCGCCGACAGCGGCGACTACACCGGCTACAACGTCATCCTTCACGAATTCGCCCACAAGCTCGACCTCGGCAACTCGCAGGATGTCGATGGCTTCCCCCCGCTCGCCGCCGCGAGCGACGTCACCTCCAAGGAGTGGCACCGCGTCTTCACCGCCGTGTGGGACGACCTGCAAGCCCATATCGCCCGCGACGAACCCACCCCCATCGACGACTACGCCGCCACCCACCCCGGCGAATGCTTCGCCGTCTGCTGTGAACTCTTCTTCAGCGCCCCGGATCAGTTGGTTGAGGTATATCCTGAGCTTTATGACCTGCTGAAGCGGTATTTTGGGCGGGATGTATTGAGGAAAAACAAAATAGATCTAAACGACTAATCATAAACCAGCGATTTAGATAGGGCGGTCTCAAGTTCCAAGCGCAACGCTATTGAAGGGTGCTCGGTCCAGCGACTGATTTCTTGAGCACCTCGGCGTAGACTTCCAGCGGCGTGCGCCAGTCGAGCGTCTTGCGCGGCCGCGTGTTCAGTGA
>NZ_MCAP01000021.1:0-31044 GCF_001858555.1 Salinicola sp. MIT1003 | reverse complement strand
ATATCCCTTTCTCGAAGCTCGAAGCTCGAAGCTCGAAGCTCGAAGCTCGAAGCTCGAAGCTCGAAGCTCGAAGCTCGTAGCTCGTAGCTCGTAGCTCGTAGCTCGTAGCTCGTAGCTCGTAGCTCGTAGCTCGTAGCTCGTAGCTCGTAGCTCGTAGCTCGTAGCTCGTAGCTCGTAGCTCGTAGCTCGTAGCTCGTAGCTCAGTCTATTGCGCGGACCGAGGACTCCCGCTACCTTGTCCGCCTTTCGGTTCGTCCGTCTCTCCAATACCGGGGTCGTCATCGTGGATCGCCAGGAACTCTTCGCCAGAATTCAGTACCCGCTACCCCACCACGCGATCTCGCGACTGATCGGCCTGGGCGCCGACTGCCGGATTCCCTGGGTCAAGGATCTGTTCATCCGGCGTTTTATTCACACCTACGGTGTCGACATGACCCAGGCCCTGGAGCCGGACCCGACCGCCTACGCCTGCTTCAACGACTTCTTCACCCGCGCGCTCAAGCCCGACGCGCGCCCCATCGGTGAAGGCCTGGTCTCCCCCGCCGACGGCGTACTGTCTCGCTATGGCCGCATCGAACATGGCACCCTGATCCAGGCCAAGGGGCAGACCTACTCCCTCGGCGCCCTGCTCGGCGGCGACGTTTCCCGCGCGGCACCGTTTCGCCAGGGCAGCTTCGCCACGGTCTACCTGTCGCCGAAGGACTACCATCGCGTCCACATGCCTATGACCGGCACCCTGCGCGAGATGACCTACGTGCCGGGACGGCTGTTCTCGGTCAACCAGGCCACCGCCAACCATGTGCCGGGGCTGTTCGCCCGCAACGAGCGCCTGGTCTGTATCTTCGATACCGAGCACGGGCCGCTGGCGATGGTGCTGGTCGGCGCGATGATCGTCGCCGCCATCGAGACTACCTGGGCCGGCCAGGTCACGCCGCTGAGCGGTCGCGTGCAGACCACGCGTTTCGACGAGCCGATCGTGATCGAGAAAGGCCAGGAAATGGGACGCTTCAAGCTCGGCTCCACCGTGGTGATGTGCATGGGCCGAGAGACGGCTTTCGGGGATTTCGACCCGAAAGGCAGCCCGATCAGCATGGGGCAGACGATGGGCGCACTGCCGGGCATGGCCTAACGTTGGCGCCCGGCAAAGGACACTTCATGACCACCGACTCCGGGAGTTAGCAATGCCACTGGAAATCTCCCGCAACGTATCGATCCCCGACAACGAGATCGAACTCATTGCCGTGCGCGCCCAGGGCGCCGGCGGTCAGAACGTCAACAAGGTTTCCTCGGCGATTCACCTGCGCTTCGATATCGGTGCCTCCAGTCTACATCCTGGCTTCAAGGAGAAGCTGCTGGCGCTCAGCGACAGGCGCATCACCCGCGACGGGGTCATCGTGATCAAGTCGCAGGAGCATCGTACGCAGGAGCTCAACCGGGAAGCCGCGCTGGCTAGGCTGAAAGAACTGATCAAACCCGTTCTGTACGGCGACAAGCCTCGCCGGGCGACCAAGCCCAGCCACAGCGCCAAACGCAAGCGAGTCGATCAAAAGACGAAACATGGCCAGAAGAAACGTCTTCGCGGGCGTATCGAAGACTGAGCCTTAGAGGGCAGGTCAACACCGCGGCGTCGGGAACGCCATGACCTCGGCAATCGACTCCCTGTTCAGCGCCAGTTGAATCAGGCGATCGACACCCAGCGCCACGCCACTGCCGGCGGGCATGCCATGCTCGAGAGCGGCAACCAGCCGGCGGTCAACATCGACAGCCGGCTTGCCCAGCGTCGTGCGCTGGCGGTTGTCCTCGGCGAAACGCGAGGCCTGTTCCGCGGCATCGGTCAACTCGTCGTAGCCATTGGCGAGTTCGAGCCCGTGGAGATAGATCTCGAACCGCGCAGCGACTTCGACCCCATCCTCGGGATCGAGCCGCTTGCGCGCCAGTGCCGCCTGAGAGGCCGGATAGTCGACGACCGCATCGATACCGCCTCGGCCCAGCTGCGGTTCGATGACGAAGCTCATCAGCAGATCGAGGCAGCCGTCACGGTCGGCGTCATCCATCGCCAGTTCGCCGACTTGCCCGGCCAGGCGACGCAGATCCGCCAACGATGTCATGAACGGATCGACATCGAGCGCTTCGCGGAAGAGTTCCCGATAACGGCGCTGGCGCAAGGGGCCGGGATCGGTCGGCAGTACTTCGCGAATCAGCGCCTCGCATTCATCGATCAGTGCCGTCAGCGACAGATCCGGCCGATACCACTCGAGCATGGTGAATTCGATGTTGTGGCGCCGACCCACTTCACCGTCGCGAAAGCTGCGCGCCAACTGGAAGACCGGCCCGCTGCCCGCCGCCAGCAGCCGCTTCATGTGAAACTCCGGCGAGGTCTGCAGCCACAGTCGCTTACGCCCCGCCGGGGTGGTCGCCGTCAGCGACAGTGAATCCAGATGCGGATCGGTGCTGCCGCCGTGGCCTAGAATCGGCGTTTCCACTTCCAGCACGCCTCGCGCCGCGAAGAAGGCGCGAATCGTCGCCAGCAGTCGCGCCCGCTCGCGCAGCGTCGCGATCGTTGCCGTGGGTTGCCAGTCGTCGGCTCGGGTGTTTTCCGTCACGAGTGATAGACCTGACTGCGGCCACCGTCGATCAGGATATCGGTGGCATTGATGAATCGTGCTTCGTCGCTGGCCAGGAACAGCGCCGTATTGGCGACTTCTTCGGCTTCACCCAGGCGCTTGCAGGGCAACAGCTCGACCTGGCGCTGGCGCTCCTGCTCGTCGCACTGGGCGAGCCAGGTTTCGGCTGCCGGCGTGCGGATCAACCCAGGCGAGATCGAATTGACCCGGATTCCGCGATCCGCGTACTCGATTCCAAGAGATCGGGTCAGGCCGATCAGGCCATGTTTGGCCACCGGATAGGGAAACGCGCCCGGAATGATCTTGTGACCATGCACCGAGGCGATATTGACGATATGTCCGTAACTCCGCTCCAGCATGTCGGGCAACACGGCCTGGATCATGTGCCAGGCGCCTTCCAGATTGATCGCCAAGCAGCGGCGCCAATCCGACTCTGCCAGGCTCAGCGGATCGCCGAACACGTTGACGCCGGCCGAATTGACCAGGATATCGACACGCCCCAGCATCGCACGCGCTTTCTCGACGCCGGCTGCCACGCTATCGATATCGGCCACATCGACCTCGACACCATGACAGTTCGAGTCGAAGCGCGCGTCGAGCCTCGCCGACTCGCGCTCGAGGCTTTCCGTATCGCGATCCAGCATGATGACATCGGCGCCTTCGGCAAGAAAGCGCGTCACCGTCGCCAGGCCGATGCCACTGGCGCCACCGGTGACAAAAGCCTTGCGTCCCGTCAATCTAGCCATTCCATGCCCCCTCGTTCACGATCTGGCAAGCCATCTGGCAAACAATAGTGTGATCGACGAGCAACAGCCGAAGCCACCCTGGCAAGCTTTCGTCCAAGGGGTCGTCTTCAACGACAAAGGCCACGCAAAAGCGTGGCCGGCGAACACGAATAATCACTGCTCAGCGCGTCATGAGCGACGGTGAGACAAGGCGAAACCAGGCGACCCAGCGGAGTTTACAAGTCGTAAATGAGCATGGGGAGCCTGGTTTCAACGCGGTATCACCGAGCGCAGTAGCGCTGACAATGAATTATGCGCGGGAGACGTATTCACCGCTGCGCGTATCGACCTTCAGCACTTCGCCCTGATTGATGAACAGCGGCACACGAACCACGGCGCCGGAAGAGAGCGTTGCCGGCTTGGAACCGCCCTGCGCGGTGTCGCCCTTGAGGCCGGGATCGGTCTCGACCACTTCGAGTTCGAGGAAGTTGGGCGGCGAGACGGCAATGGCGTTATCGTTCCACAGCGTGACGGTATAGACGGCCTGTTCCTTGAGCCACTTCTCGACGTCGCCGATGGCCTTCTTGTCGACCGCGTACTGCTCGAAGGAACCATCGGTCTTCATGAAGTGCCACATGTCGCCGTCGGTGTAGACGTACTCCATGTCCAGGTCCATGACGTCGGCGCCTTCCAGCGATTCGCCGGACTTGAAGGTACGCTCCCAGACGCGACCGGTGATCAGGTTGCGCAGCTTGACGCGGTTGAAAGCCTGGCCTTTGCCCGGCTTGACGAATTCGTTCTCGAGAATGTTGCACGGGTCGCCATCCAGCATGACCTTCAGGCCGCCCTTGAATTCGTTGGTAGAATAGTTCGCCATGATTCCTCACTAGTAACCGTTCGCGGTTCGCCCGCGACGAAAAATCCCTAACCGCGCGCTGTTGGGAAGCGCTGAAGCGATAGGCGAGCGAGATGATACGCAAGGCGCACGGCACACAGAACACGAAACATAACCTGGTGTTAGGAGAGTGTTCGAGTACCGCGCAACGCGGCGAATCGCTCGCGCAGCCATCGATTCAGAGTTTCCTGGGCACGCGCTCTGATTTCGAGTGGCCAGCATGATAACCCGAACCCCGATCGCTGTGCATTGCGAAGAGGTCGAACCCGAAGCGCCCGTGTCCGATACACCGTTGGGCGACTGGCAGCGGCAACTGCGCGACGTGATCCGCGACCCCGCCGCCCTCTGCCGGCACCTGGGACTCGATTTCGAGTGGTCGTCGGGCGCCAGACGCGGCCACGATCTGTTTCCGGTGCGCGTGCCGCTGGCGTATCTGTCGCGGATCCGGCGCGGCGATCCGAACGATCCTCTGCTGCGCCAGGTCCTGCCGCTGGGCGCGGAAGGCGATGCCGTGCGGGGCTTCGTCGATGACCCGCTGGAAGAGCGCGACCACACCCCTCGACCGGGACTGATTCACAAATACCCCGGCCGGGCGTTGCTGATTGCCAGCCCGACCTGTGCAATCAATTGCCGTTACTGCTTCCGCCGTCACTTCCCCTATGCCGACAACGCGCCGTCGATGCGGGAGTGGGAACGCACGCTCGATTACCTGCGCGAAGACGACTCGATCCAGGAGGCCATTCTCTCCGGCGGCGACCCTCTCGCCTCGTCCGACCGTCGTCTGGCAGCGCTGGTCGAGCGGCTGGAAGCGATCCCGCATCTCAAACGGTTGCGAATCCACTCTCGTCTGCCGGTGGTGATACCCGATCGCGTCGACGATGCGCTGCTCGACTGGCTCGGGGGCTCTCGCTTGCAAAAGGTGATGGTGCTGCATATCAACCACGCCCAGGAGATCGACGAGGCGGTGGTCGCCGCCTGCGCTCGACTCAAGGCGGCTGGCGTCACGCTGCTCAACCAGAGCGTGCTGCTGCGCGGGATCAACGACGACGTGGACACGCTCGCTGCGCTGTCGGAGCGCCTGTTCGAGGCCGGGATCCTGCCCTATTACCTGCACGTGCTCGATCCGGTGTCTGGCGCGGCGCATTTCGACGTGCCCGACGACGAGGCCCGCGATCTGGTGGATGCCCTGCGTCAGCGGCTGGCCGGCTTCCTGATGCCGCGGCTGGTCCGCGAGGTGCCCGGCGAACGGAGCAAGACACCGCTCTGAGTTCCTGGCCGATCGTTCGCTCCAGGGCCGCACCCCGGCCCTCGCCTCGACTCTCTCCTCACTCTATCGGCAGCGTGACATGAACGCTCAGGCCGCTGGCGACCGGCAGGGAAGTCTCGTCGAGGCGGATCTCTCCGCCAAGCCGTTCGGCCAGTTCCTGAACGATCGACAGCCCCAGCCCCGATCCGCTGGTGCGCTGCCCGGCCAGGCGCACGAAGCGCTCGAATACCCGTTCGCGCTCGGCGACCGGAATCCCCGGCCCGCTGTCGGCGATCTCGATATGCAGGCGATCCCCGGTCTGCCATATCCGCAACCTTACCTCGCCGCCTTCGGAGGTGTAACGCAAGGCGTTGTCGAGCAGATTGCGCAGCAGCACGTAAAGGCCGTTTTCATAGCTGACGACGTGCAGCTCAGCGGGAATCTCCTGCACGAAGCTGATTTCGCGTCGGTCGACCAGCGGTTGCATGTCCCGCTGCAGCTCTCGTCCCAGCCGGGTCAGATCCACCGTCTGCCGATTCATGCCCTCACCGCTCTCGAGCCGGGAGAGTGTCAGCAGCTGCTCGACGACACGGGTCATCCGATCGACGCCATTGATGATCGAGCGGGCGCCGCGCTGGGAGCGCGCTTCGGTGGTATCCGTCATCAGGTTCTGCGCGTGCACCTTGATCGCCGCCAGGGGTGTACGCAGCTCGTGGGCGGCGTTGGCGGTGAAGCGACGTTCTTTTTCCAGCGTTTCGGCCAGGCGGCCGAACAGGCCATTGAGTGCATCGACCATGCCGCGAATTTCATCCGGCGCCTCGCTGCCGTCGATGGGCTCCAGATAGCTCGGCCGGCGAGCGGTGATCTGGCGACTGATGCGCAGCAGGGGAGAAAAACCACGCGCGATGACGAAGGGGATCAGCAGCGCGATCAGCAGCACGCCGATCACCGGTGGCATCAGGTTGCGCAGCGCAATCTGCCAGGTCAGCTCGTCGCGCACGTCGTCGCGCTGAGCGGCGCTGGCCCAGACGCCGTGAACCTCGTCATATAGCGTGAAGGTGCGCCAGTCGTGGCCCTCGCCCTCGGTGTGCGCGTAGCCGGGTGCCGGGATCATGGTCTCCAGCACACCGGGGGTTCTCATGCCCAGCAAGGCGTGACCATCGTCATCCCAGATCTGGAATCCCAGCTTCTTCTCGTAGGGATGCCCCAGCGGAGTCGGTTCGTCGGTGAGACTGTCCGGCAGCATGACGGGCTGAAGCTGCAGGTCGTGGATCATTTCCTGCGGGTCCCGCCCCTGCTCGCCGCGATATTCGAAATAGAGCGCGACCATCGTTCGCGTGGTCTGCGCCAGTTCGGCGTCGAACAGTTCGTTGATCTGATCGCGAGTGTCGTGATAACTCCAGAGCGCGGCCAACGAGGTGATCAGCGTCACCGTTATCAACAGGACACGTCGAAGGTAACGACGAATCGATCTCAACCCGCAGCTCCCAGCCGATAGCCGACGTTACGCACGGTCGTCACCACGCCACTGCCGAACTTCCGGCGCAGATGATGAACATGGACTTCGATGACGTTGCTCTCGACTTCGGCGTCCCAGCCGTAGAGCACCTCGACCAGTTGGTCGCGCGTAAACACCTGCCCCGGATGCGTCATCAGGTACGCCAGCAGGTCATGCTCGCGGCGCCCCAGCGCCACCACCGACTGATCGAAGCGAATCTCGTGCGCTGCCGGGTCCAGCGTCAGTCGGCCGCAGGTCACCACCGGCGATGCGCGCCCGGCGCTTCGCCGTACCAGTGCACGCAACCGCGCCAGCAGTTCGCCGTTGTCGAAAGGCTTGACGAGATAATCGTCCGCCCCGCCATCGAGCCCCCGGATGCGATCGACCACGTCGTCCCTTGCCGTGAGGATCAACACCGGAATCTGACTTTGCGCTTCCCGCAACTGCTTGAGCAACTCGAAGCCGTCGATATCCGGAAGCCCCAAGTCCAGTATCAGCGCATCGAAAGTGGATCCTTCGAGAGCTTCGCAGACTCCGCGCCCCTCGGTGAGCCATTCAGGCATCATCTGCTCGCGTCGCAGCACGTCGACGACGCCTTCTCCCAACAACGGGTCGTCCTCAACCAGCATTACCCTCATGACGTTCTCTCTAACTGTCGCCACTCCTGGCGAACTCGGCTTTCAAAACGTTGCCCTATCAATACAATTGCACCGCCGGATTGGTTCCCGCCCTGCTGACATGACATTGTCGCGTGCCAGCCGGACAATTCGAAACATAAGTGACCGCTAACACCGCAGATCACTAAGCCGGTGTTAAGAATAGGCTGTCATAGTGACGCCTCCGACGGGACGAGCAAAGTCGACGCTTTGAAAACCAACGGGATTTCATCATGCTCGAACTACCCAAGTTATCACTTGTCATCACTGTCCACGATGCCTCTCATGCGGTCGGTCAGGTCGTGGCCGAGGCATCCAGTGCACTTCGCCACGCTGCCGGCCTGGAATTCATCGTCATCGACGACGCCACCTCCGAAAACGACGAGGATGCGCTGTCACAACTGGCGGCCAGCGATAGCCGGATTCGGCTCTATCGCCAGGCCACGGCCATCGGCGCCGACGCGGCGCTATGGCAAGCCGGCAGGCTTGCCATGGGGGAATGGATCGCGACGCTCGACGCCCAGGGGCGAGACGATCCTCATGACATTCCCGAGATGCTCAGCGAAGCCCGGCATCAAGGCTTGACGCTGGTCGAGGGCATTCCGCTCGACCCGCGCTGCCGATGGAGAAGGTCGCTCTTTCGCGCATGCCGAAGCCTGGGCATCGAGCTCGCGGACAGCGAACGGGCCGGCCTGCGACTGATTCGTCGCGACGTGCTGATCGCATTGCCGTCCGTCGACCGGCTGCACCGCTTTCTCCCTCTGCTGATTCGGCGAAGCGGTGGCCACATCGGCAGTTACCGCGTCAATCTGCGCCACGGGACACAAGCTGCCCGCTTCTCGCTCTGGCATTTTCCCGCCAATCTCGCGGGGCACGCCCGAGACTGGCTGGGCATGTGGTGGCTATCGCGACGCTGGCACGCCCAGCGAATCACGGGGAAACGCCGGGTTCGCGGCTACGCCCGCTGAGGCGTCATCGGCGCCCGGTCACCGATAACGGCGCCCCTGATGCTCCAGCCAGCCGCCGAGTTCGGTGCCGTCGGGATCGTGGTGGGTCCAGTGAATGACGCCACCTTGGGTATTCCACACGTATTCGCCGCGAAAGCGTAGGTGATCGCCCACTTCGATCCGTTCGACGCGCGGCGCAACATCGATATTGTGAGCAATCAGCAGCGTCTGGCCGGTATCCAGCGTGACGATGACCCGCTGGTGGCGACTGCCTTTCCGATCATCCGCCAGCACCCGCACGATCCGCCCTGACGCCTCGATCCAGAATCCTTCCCGATGCGTGTCGAAGGCACGCTGAAGCGTCGCTTCGGCGCTGGCCTGCGTTCCGGCACCCGGCAAAAGATCAACGCCGGACCGAGACGAGGGCTCGCTTGCGCCTCCCCCGCCCCCAACCAGTTGACTGGCAAGTGCCGCGATGACGATGGCGACCAGCAACCCCGCCAGCATCGGCCGACGTCGCGCCTTGATGGATCTTCGTCGCATCTTTCTACCGTGAAGTCGCAATGGGTTCAGCCGAGTCTCGACGACAGGCTGCAAGATAACACAGGGAAACGGGTCCGTTGACCCGTACGAGGAAGAGGGCCATCGACCGAACGTCGATCGAAAAGCCGCGGTATCGCGTAAACCGAATGCGCAGGACAGCTGAAAAACGGACAAAAAGAAGCCGGACCCAATTCAGGCCCGGCCTACGCTGTGCGCCCATCCTGGGCTACTAGGTCAGAGTTCGATATCCCGATAGAGTTCCACGAAAACGTAAAAAAACTCGGCCCGACGATGGCTGGCCGGTTAGTCGTCACTCTCATCGAGCCCCCGGGCGCCTCGTTTCCAGAGCACGATCAATGACCTGGGTGCGGCGCTCTCCTCCAGCTCCCACTCCTTTTCGGCTCGACCCGAGGGCATTGTCAGCGTCACCCGGAAGGATCGTCTGTCGGCGCCGGCTGCTGGCAAGTCGCCACGGCGATGATCGAGCTCCTCGAGCACCGTCTGGAGTCTCAGCCGCTGGCGCTCGGTCAGCTCCCGGCAGTCGATACGCCGCGGAGCGGACAAGCCGGGCGTGACCACGAAGCCGCCCTCCCGAGTGACCAGCAGCACGCTGGTCGGCTCGAGCTCGAGGCCCGCGCTGTCGCTCATGAGAGAACACCTACCTCGACCCAGGCCCGATTGACGACCTGCATGACTTCGCTGTCGTTGCCGAAGCGCTTCGCCGCACAGTCGACCGTGAGCTGGGCGAACTGGGCGAAATTGCCATCGCGTTGCAGGCGCGAATCGGTGAGCGCGTCGAACCAGACCGGGCCCGCCTTCTCCCAGGCAAAACCACCCAGCCCCGTCGCCGCGAGAAAAAAGGCGCGGTTGGGGATCCCGGAATTGATATGCACGCCGCCGTTGTCCGAGGACGTGCGCACGAAGTCGTCCATGTGGCCCGGCTGGGGATCCTTGCCGAGTACAGGGTCATCGTAGGCGCTGCCCGGATTGGCCATCGAGCGCAGCGCGAGACCGTTGACGCGATCGGTGAGCAGCCCTTCCCCGATCAGCCAGTCGGCTTCTTCCACGCTCTGCTCGAAGTGATGCTGCTTGACCATGGCACCGAAAACGTCCGCCAGAGACTCGTTAAGCGCCCCCGACTGATCAGCGTAGACGAGACCGGCCTCGCGCTCGATGACGCCATGGGTCAATTCATGGGCGACGACATCGAGCGCGGCAGTGAAACGGTTGAACAGCTCGCCGTCGCCGTCACCGAACACCATCTGGGCGCCGTTCCAGAAGGCGTTGTCGTAGTCTTCGCCGTAGTGCACCGTCCCCAGCAAGGCCATGCCCTCGCCATCGATGGAGTCGCGCTCGAAGACCTGCCAGTAAAAAAGGTAGGTGGCACCCAGCCACCGGTAGGCTTCGTCGACGGCGGCGTCGCCGCTATCCGGCTCGCCCTCCTGACGAACCAGGTCACCGGGTAGCGTCTGCTGGTTGCCTGCCGAATAGATATAGCGCGCGACCTCGCCGGGCCGGCTGCCATCCGCGGGTCGCGCCGCCGGCGGTGCCGCATTGCGCAGCCGAAATTGCGCATCGGCCTGCAGGGTCATGCGCGCGCACTGCTGTAGCCGCGCATTGCCATGCGACATGATGCGTTCGAGAACATGGGGCGGCATGAAGCCCGCGAAAGACTTGGAACCGTCCAATCCAGCCATGCGATCACCTCCTGTGCGTCAGAGCTTGGCACTCACAGTGTGGTTCAATCTTTCCCATGTGGCCGCTGCGTCACTGTTCCTTTTTGTCAAGAAACGCCCATACCGCCTGCATCGCGGGCCACATGACGTTGCCATGGCTGGCACCCTCGAACGAGCGATGGTCGATGACCCAATCGGCGTGCCCGGTTTGCAGCCACTGCGCAAAGCAGACCACGTTGTCGCACATTGCCGGCACGGACGTGGATGGCGTATCAGTGGCTTCTGCAAATGCCGGCCTCTGTCCCCGCTCCTGATCGCCCGCGCCCAGCAGCACCCGCGTCTTTCCGCTGGCTCCTGCCGAAGGCAGCGCGTACAGGAATCCGTCTCCCCACCATAGCGATGGGCTAATGGCGAGGTAATCGCTGAAGAGCTTCGGTCGGGTCAGCGCGGTGTATAACGCGAACAAGCCACCGTAGGAGTGGCCGAGCAGCGCACGGCGGGAGGCATCGACCTCGAACCGCTCGGCGACCTGCGGCAACAGCTGATTCTGGAGAAAATCCTGGAAACGATCCGCGCCGCCGACGGGGCGGCCACGCGAGTCGACCGCCAGCATGCTCGATACCGCCGGCGTATAGTCTTCACTACGCGCTTCGCTGTCGAAACGACGGGTATCGGAGTAACCGATTCCCACGATCAGCCAGGGACTGGTGCCGCCATCGGGGCCGCGCAGCGTCAGGCTGTCACGCCCCACCACTGCCAGCGGAAAGCGCGCATTGCCATCGAGGACATAAAGTACCGGATAGCCACTGGCCGGTGGCGGCGAATCCGGTATCGAGACCTGAATCAGATAGTCGCGCCCGGTGGACTCGCCATGGAGCACCCATTGCTGCGTATCAGGCAGCATCACGGGCTGCGTCGCGGGATCGGTGGTCATGGTCGGCTCCTCAGCGACGGCAGCGGGCATGATGAAAACGGCCGCCCATGACAGGCAGCCGAAGAGCCAGAGACGTAATGCATCAGAAGTCATAACGCAGTGACGCGACGACATTGGCCGGTTCGCCGATCAGGTTGAAGGTACCCACGCTACCGACGCGATAGTAGTAGTCGCGGTCGAAAATGTTGTTGAAGTTGAGTTGGCCCGATAGATGAGAGCTGAAGTCGTAACCCACCATGGCGTCGACGATTGCGTAACCGGGCGCGTTGATCCGCGGAGCGTTGCTGAGCGTATGGAAATCGCTCATTGCGGTAACCCCGCCCCCTACGTGCCAGCCATCCAACGGGCCCGGAGCGAAAGCATACTGGGTCCAGAGATTGACCGTATTGTGCGGCATCAAGGCGAATGTCGCTTCGGTATCGCCACGCTCGACTTCGGTATCCAGATAAGTGTAACCCGCAATGATATCCCACTGAGGCGTGAGGGCGCCGGTCACCTCGAACTCTGCGCCTTGAATACGACGTTTCCCAATATCCGCTGAGTAATCCTCATTCACGACGCTCGCTGCATAGTTGTCGTCGTATAGACGGAACGCACTAATACGAGCATTGAGATTGCCGCCGAAGTAGGCCCCTTTGATACCGACCTCGTACTGTTCTCCCTCGCGCGGTTTGAGCAGGTCACCGCTTGCGTCGTACTCGGTTTGCGGTTTGAACACCTGCGAGTAGCTCGCGTAAAGCGCGTGGTAGCTATCGAGATCGAATACCGCACCGGCATAACCGGTGAACCTGCCGTCGTCGTCCCGTGTGTAACGCTCGCCGCTGAGATGGTCGCTGAGTCCGACGCGGTAATGGCTGACTCGCCCGCCGACAATCAACGCAAGGGGCTGAACCGGACGGAACGTCAGCTTGCCATAGAGTCCGGACTCTTCCAGCGTCTGACGTGTGTCGGCGCTCAGATAGTCGTCGAGAATATCGACGTAGGCGATGTCATTGAAATCGGCAAGCGTGGTATTGCCAAGCTTTGCTCGCGCCGAGGCGTTGTCGGTTTCGAAACGTTTATAGTCCGTTCCTACCACGAACTCGCTGACGTTACCCATGGCTTCGAACGGCTGGCTGTAGCTGGCATCCATGGACAATGCTTGCTGATCGATGTCGGCTGCGGTGCCAGCGATGCCGAGGCTCCCGCCATCGAGCGCGCTGCCGCCGAAGGCATAGTTATAGGAAGCGTTGCGATCCGAGTAACGTGCCGCGAACCGTCCGTATCCCCCATTGGCGAAACGATGCGTCAACTCGGCAAACCAGTCATTGCTTTGCATGGTGAAGTCGTTCCAGTCCGCGCCGACGAAAGCGGATCGGGTGAAATCGAGCAGATTACCGTTGGCATCGGTCGGCAGGCCGTTGTTTGGCACCAGGTCCCGATGCTGACGCAGGAATGCCAGCGATAGCGTCGTGGCGTCATCGAGATCGGCGTCGATCGCCCCGTAGAACGTCTGATGCTGATTCTCGTTATGGTCGGCAAAGCCGTTGCTGTCACTATCCGCCACCACCAGGCGTCCCCGCACCCGCCCGTCGCTGGTAATCGGACCGCTCACATCGCTTTCGAGATAGCGCTGGTCCCAACTGCCCTGTTCCGAAATGCTATGGCGACCGGTGACATGGCCCTGAAAATCGTAGGTCGGACGCTTGCGAACCAGATTGACGATGCCGCCCATCTCGCTGGTGCTGTTGAACAACCCCGATGGCCCGCGCATGATCTCGACGCGATCGAACGCCGCCAAATCCGGTACCGTGCCGTTGATACTTTGCATCGGTGCCGGCAGACCATCGATATTGGCCTCGTCGTATTCGTAGCCACGCGCGTAGATCGAAGAACGGCCATCATCGTTACTCAGAACTCGCATTCCCGGGGTACGCCGTGCCAATTGATCGAGCGTATCGAGGTTGCGATCCTCGATGGCATCCCGCGTCACCACGCTGATCGACTGGGGTATGTCCCGCAGCGCTGCCGGTGCCTTGGTGCCCACCGTCGCTGCATCCACCGCATATCCGCCGGTCGTTTCGGACGGCAGCATCTCGTAGAGGCGATTGCCTTTGACGGTCAAGGTTTCGAGTGATGTATCCCCGACCGACCGGGGTTCCTGGGCCTGTGAAGCGGCCCAAGGCGCGGAGAGGCTCAGGCCAACGGCGACCGGCACGCAGTAGCGAAAGCGCTGGGGATGGCGAATCATGGTGTCGTTCCTTGCTCCCACGCCCGTAACCCTTTATCGGAAACCGGGCGTTCATGATAATGAGAATGAGTTGCAAATGAGATTGGCGACACGCATTATTCCAGAAGATTCTCTACCTCACCTGTGGGAAACCTCCAATTACCTTTGCCTGACAGTCAATCGTGATCTCTTCTCATTTCACCCTCCCGCCTCGCCCAGAAGCGCTTGGGCATGACGCACTGAGGCACCACGCTATCCATCTCGGACGCGACTATCGTATCGACAGCGTGCCGGGGGAGCCGCTGCTCGACGGCAATTTTGGCGTGGATGTGATCGAAGAGGGGTTGGTGCTGCGCCATGCCGCGATCCGCAATCGCCATCGCATGAGCAATCATGCAGAAATGATGCCTGGCTTGAAGCTGATCCTGTTCATGGCCGGTACGGTCGACGTGCGCTTCGACGGCCGCCCAATGCCACTCGCCTCGGAACGGCCGACGGCCCTACTGGTCCATCTGCGGGAAGCCGCAACGTTCGAGCGCCACGCTCTGGCCGGTACCCACGAATTCAGTTTAACGCTGACCTTGTCGCCAGCCTGGCTTCAGACATCGCCGGAAACGGCACGTCTGCTCGATGACCTGCCACACCTGGGGCTACGCCAATGGCAACCTAGCGCCGGCTTGTTGACGCTGGCTCGCACCCAGCTTTCGACTCCTCGCGCCGCTGACGATTTTTCCACTCGCCTGCGACGTGAAGGGTTGGCGCTGACCATGGCCGGCGAAGGCTTGGTACCGCTGTTGCGGACATCGGACAGAGACAGCAGGGAAACCCGCCAGCAACGGCGACTGTGGGATTTCATCGAAGGCGGGAGTGGCGATACCAAGACCCTCACGGAGATCGCCGGACATCTAAACATGAGCGTGAGCACACTGCAGCGGCTCAGTCAGCAGCGTTATGGAATGCCGTTGCAGCGTCACCTGCGTCAGCGGCGTCTGGACGCGGCAAACCGGGCTCTACAGGATAGCCATGTCAGCGTCAGCGAGGCCGCCGAACTCGCCGGCTACAACGACGCTACCAACTTCGCCACCGCGTTCCGCCGTACCTTCGGCATCACACCCCGTCAGGCACGGGAACGCCAGCGTTAGCGCTCGCCGGCGAATCGGAAAGGAAAAATCAGGCCGTTCCTGGCGAGGCGCTGCCACTCCGCGACAAGCCATAATCGCCGGGCTTGGCCACGCCTTCCAGCCGACCGAGCTGATCGAGATCGTGTCGACCCAGTACCAGATCGAGACGACGCTGCCGGCTATTGGCATTGAGCACCATATGGACCTGCGAGGGCCGCCCTTTGGCATCCAGACGTTGAACCCAGGCCAGGGCGCCGCTGGAATATCGCACCAGCGAGCCTACTGGCGTGATGCCGAAGAGACGCAAGTAGCGTTGTGCCCAGACACTGTCGAAGAGCGCGGCGTTCCCCAGCACATGGCGATAAGCATTGACCAGGGGCCAGGCTTCGCGGTCCGCGCGCGGGCGCGTCAGCGCATCAATGACATCAACCACCGCCACCATCCGGCCCAGATCATCGATCGCTTCGGCGCGCAGCCCGCGAGGATAGCCGCTGCCGTCGAGCCGTTCGTTGATCTGTTCGACCACCGACGTGGCGACATCCGTCGAAAGCCAGCGACAATCGGCCAGCCGCTCGCTGATCAGTTGGACATGCCCCGGCAATAGCGCCCGCTGGGCGTCGCTCAACGGGACGCGGCTCTCGAGCAGCGTGGCAGGCAACGACGCCTTGCCGAGATCGTGGATCAGGGCGCTGGCCGCGATCGCCTTGAGGGTACTGTCGTCGTAGCCCTGCCGGCGCGCCAGATCGACGGCACGAACCGCGACCGCCAGCGCATGCTGGACCTGAATCGGTTCGTTCTCGAGATATCCCAGCGCATAGAGCAGCGATTCCCGACTTTGCGCGCCAAGCGACAGCAGCGTGTCCGCATGTCGGGACAGCAAAGATGAGGCAATCAGGCCACCATTCTGAAGCTGCAGGCTCTGCGCGTTCAGATAGTCGGCGATCTTCCGCAGTCGCCGGACGACCGTATTGTCAGCGCCCGCGACTGGCGCCGGGGCGGTCAGGATCGACTTGACCGGTTGCGGCCGGCGTCCCTGCGGCAGCAGGAACAGCGAAGAAGGCTCGAGCGGCTTGTCGCTGATCGAAGCCTTGCGTGCACCCTCGCGTTCGATTTCCTTGACGCAGTGCCAGAGTTGCCGCTCGCTGTCTATCGGCAATTCATCGAACTCGCAGCCGATCAGCGCCATCGTCCAGTCGTCATCGGTGCGTACATGACGGATATGCCCCTTGAGCCTGAGGCGCTTCCGATTGGGGAAGCGTAGCTCGAGAGCCTCGATCGGCTGGCCGGGCGTCAGCGCCACGGCATCCACCAGACGCATGGCGAGAAGGCATCCGCCCAGCGAGAGATTGCGGATTTCGGTATCGATGACAGGTCCATCCGCCGTCAGGGTGAGATGCGTCTCGACGCCCATCTCGGCCCGCAGCGGGGCGCGAAAGGTACCGCGCCGGTGAATGGTGCTGATGTATTCGGGGTAGGTGCAGCGAAACTGTATCCGCTGCGCATCTTCCAGGGGCTCGATCACCGTGAGCGGCGCGGTGCGAACCAGCGCTCCGCTGACATGACCGATGAGATGAAACTCATCCCCCCGGGCAAGAGGCTTTTCCAGCGCCGGCACCGCAGACACATCGACGACCAGCGCCTGGCCGATGACGATGTCATCCAGCAATACCGGCCAGGAAGTGCTACCGGCCGTGTCGAACGCCAGATTGGCGCCACCTTGAAGGCATAGTGGCTCGAGCCACTCCCCTATGGCTTTAGCTTGGTGGATATCCGTGGAGGCAGAGTCGGGCATGAGATTTCGATAAGGCGTGGTCGATGACAAACGGCGAATGACAAAGCGCTGATGACAAAAGGCTCGATGACGAAGAGCCGATGGTAAAGCAATCAGGCATGGCCGCGTCACGGCCGGTGAGCGAGCAGTGTAACTTTTCGTTATTGTCCGAACAAAATAATTTGATCTCCATCAGCCCGAACTCCCGAGGAAACCCGGGAGTTCGCTCGTTCGGCGTGCCGGCCATGGCCCCTGCTCAATCTTCCGCCAAGGCCGTCAGATCGGATTCCGAATACCCCAGCAGATACAAAAGCCCATCGAGACCGGAGGAGGACACCGACTGCTGCGCCTGTTGACGCACCAGCGGCTTGGCATGGTACGCCACGCCCATGCCGGCGGCCGCCAGCATCTTGAGATCGTTGGCACCGTCGCCAACCGCCACGGTCTGGGCCAGATCCCAGCCTTCCCGTTCAGCGATCTGCCTGAGCATCATCGCCTTGCGGTCGGCGTCGACGATCGGCTCCTGGACTTCGCCGGTGACCTTGCCGTCGCGGATGACCAGCTCGTTGGCATGAATCTCGTCGAAACCCAGCCGTTCCTGCAGATAACGGGCGAAATAGGTAAAGCCCCCGGAGAGAATCGCGGTCCGATAACCCAGGCGCTTGAGATAGCGCATCAATCGCTCCAGCCCCGGCATCAGCGGTAACGATTCGGCAATTTCCGCCAGCACCGACTCGTCCAGGCCTTCCAGCTTGCGCATGCGCTCGCGAAAGCTCTGCTGGAAGTCGAGTTCGCCCCGCATGGCACGCTCGGTTATCGCGGCCACCTCGTCATACACGCCATGGCGCCGCGCCAGTTCGTCGATGACTTCCGCCTGGATCAGCGTCGAATCCATGTCGAAGCAGACCAGCCGGCGGTGCCGTCGCCATAGATTCGCCGGCTGCAGCGCGACGTCGACGCCGAAGCGCTCGCTCAGCGCCAGGATCTTCTCGCGCAGGGACGCGGAATCGGCTACCGCGCCGCTGAGTCGCCACTCGAGGCAGGCACCGGTTAGCGAGTCGGCCGTGTCGAGCTGGCAGCCGGCCGACAGCCGCTTTACCCGCTCGATGACCAGACCCTGCTCGGCCGTCAGCGCGCCGACTTCCGCCATCACTTCCGCAGAGAGCGTCGGTGCCATCAAGGTCAGTACCCAGCGGGCGTCCTTGGCGACATCCCTCCACAGCGCCTCGCTTTCAGAGGACACCTTCTCGACACGGCAATCCAGCCCGAACACGTCGCCAGCCGACGGCAGCAAGGCCTCGAGATCCTCGGCAGTCTCGACCAGCGCCTCCAGCGTCACTTCGCCGAAGGCGACATGCTGGTTCAGATCCAGCAGACGGCAATGAGCGCTGACCAGCGCCGTACCCAGTGCAGCCGTCTGGCCGGGCCGTGCGGGCCCAGTGGCTCGCACCACGAAACGTTGTGACATCTTTTCCCCACGTGGCGCCAAGCTGCGCCCTCTCTTTATCGATGAATCCGACGACCTGTCAGGAATAGCGCCCGTAACCGGCTATCACTATCCCTCGGTCGTCGCTGTCTTGAACATCCGACAGCGTCGGATGTCGTTCAGGACTCGACTTCGAGCCGGTCGACCTTCTGGAATCCACGCGCCAGCTTGCTGCCGCGACGGCCACGCTCGCCGGTATAGTATTCGAGATCCGCCGTCTTCAGCGTCTGCTTGCGCTTGCCGGCGTAGACGATCAACGACGCTCCTTCCGGCAGCAGCACCAGGTCACGCACGAACTCCTCTCGTCTCGCGGCCTTGGCCCCCGGGATGTCGATCATCTTGTTGCCCTTGCCTTTTGCCATCTCCGGCAATTGCGACAGCGCGAAGACCAGCAGGCGCCCCTCGTTGGAAACGGCCGCCACCCGCACGCCGTCGCCCTCCGGGATCGCCTTGGGCGGCATCACGTTGCATCCCTTGGACACCGAAAGCACCGATTTGCCGGCCTTGTTCTTGCCGAGAAGATCCTCGACCCTGGCCACGAAACCATAGCCGCCGTCGGACGCCAGCAGATAGCGCGCGCTGGGGATATCCAGCATCAGCCCGACCATGCTGGAGCCGGCCGGCGGGTTGATCCGCCCGGTCACCGGCTCGCCCTGGCCGCGCGCCGAGGGCAGGTTGTGGGCCGTCATCGTGTAGGCCCGACCGCTGTCGTCGAGCAGCACCAACGGCTGGTTGGTCTTCCCTCGTGCCGCCAGGTGGAAGCTGTCGCCCGCCTTGTAGGAGAGCCCGGCAGGGTCGATATCATGGCCTCGCGCCGCGCGAATCCAGCCTTTCTCGGACAGCACCACGGTCACCGGATCGGCGCCCACCAGCTCGACCTCGGAAAGCGCCCTGGCTTCGGCACGCTCCACCAATGGCGAGCGGCGGGCATCGCCGTAGGCCTCGGCCGCTTCCCGCAGCTCCTTCTCGACCAGATCGGTCATCGCCGCCTCGGAGCTCAGCAGCTTCTGGAGCTGCTTGCGTTCCGCTTCCAGCTCGTCCTGCTCGCCGCGAATCTTCATCTCCTCGAGCTTGGCGAGGTGACGCAGACGCAGCTCGAGAATCGCTTCGGCCTGACGCTCGGTGATGCCGAATGCGTTCATCAGCGCCGGCTTGGGCTCATCCTCCTCGCGGATGATGCGGATCACCTCGTCGATGTTGAGATAGGCGACCAGCAGACCTTCGAGCAGGTGCAGACGATCCTCGACCTTGCCGAGACGGTGCTCCAGGCGTCGGCGCACGGTGGCGCGGCGGAACGTCAGCCATTCGCCGAGCATGTCGTTGAGCGGCATGACCCGCGGCCGGCCGTCGAGCGCGATCACGTTGAGATTGACGCGAACGTTCTTCTCGAGGTCGGTGGTGGCGAACAGGTGCGCCATCAGCCCCTCGACATCGATACGGTTGGAGCGCGGCTCGATCACCAGGCGCGTCGGTGTCTCATGGGTCGACTCGTCGCGCAGATCCGCCACCATCGGCAATTTCTTGGCCTGCATCTGGGCGGCGATCTGCTCGAGTACCTTGGCCCCGCTGACCTGATACGGCACCGCGGTGATCACGATGTTGCCATCCTCGCGCTCGTAGCGCGCACGCAGCTTGACCGAACCGCGGCCGGACTCGTATAGCTTGCGCAGATCGGCCGCCGGCGAAATGATCTCGGCATCCGTCGGGAAATCCGGCGCCGGCAGATGCTGCATCAGATCCGCGACACTGGCCTCTGGATTGCGCAGCAGATGGCAGGTCGCCTCGACCACCTCCACCACGTTGTGCGGCGGGATATCGGTCGCCATGCCGACGGCGATGCCCGTGCCGCCGTTGAGCAGCACGTGAGGAAGCCGCGACGGCAGCACCGCCGGTTCGTTCATGGTGCCGTCGAAGTTGGGTGTCCAGTCGACCGTGCCCTGCCCCAGCTCCGCCAGCAGCGTCTCGGAGAAACGCGACAGGCGGGCTTCTGTGTAGCGCATGGCGGCGAACGACTTGGGATCGTCCGGGCTGCCCCAGTTGCCCTGGCCGTCGACCAGCGGATAGCGATAGCTGAACGACTGCGCCATCAGCACCATCGCCTCGTAGCAGGCGCTGTCGCCGTGGGGGTGGAACTTGCCCAGCACGTCGCCGACGGTACGCGCCGACTTCTTGTACTTGGCGTTGGCGGTCAGCGACAGCTCGCGCATGGCATAGACGATGCGCCGCTGAACCGGCTTCATGCCGTCGCCGATATGCGGCAACGCCCGGTCGAGAATCACGTACATCGAATAATCGAGATACGCTTTCTCGGTGTACTCCTTGAGCGAAAGGCGTTCGACGTCGCCCTCCGCTACCTGAATATCCATGGTCATACGATTTTGACCTTGTTCACGATTGTGGAATCGTTGAGGGCAGCGCCCTCGTTAAACCTTTGAGCCGCCACGAGCTACGGGCCGCGAGCTACGAGCGGGCCGAGTCAGCTGGCGGACTTCACTTTCGAGTCAGCAACTTGTTAACGGTGACCATCGCCAGTTCGCAATCCCTTCTTTAGCTCGTAGCTCGTAGCTCGTAGCTCGTAGCTCGTAGCTCGTAGCTAGACTTCTATCTCGGCCATGTTGCCGTAATCTTCCAGCCAGCTCTTTCTATCGCTCGCCCGCTTGCGCGCCAGCAGCATGTCCATCATCTCCAGCGTGCCGTCGTCGAGCTCGCGAGTGAGCTGGACAAGCCGTCGGGTGTCCACGGCCATGGTGGTCTCGCGCAGCTGCAGCGGGCTCATCTCGCCCAGGCCCTTGAAGCGCTGGACGTTGGGCGTGCCGCGCTTGCCTTCGAGGCGCTTGAGCGTCGCGGCCTTCTCGCTCTCGTCGAGGGCGTAGAAGACTTCCTTGCCCAGGTCGATGCGATAAAGCGGCGGCATGGCGACGAAGACGTGGCCAGCATCGACCAGCGCCGGGAAGTGGCGCACGAACAGCGCACACAGCAGCGTGGCGATGTGCAGCCCGTCGGAGTCGGCGTCGGCGAGAATGCAGACCTTGTGGTAGCGCAGCTTGGAAAGATCGTCGCTGCCCGGATCGAGACCGATCGCCACGGCGATGTCGTGCACTTCCTGCGAGCTGTAGATATCGGCGGATTCGACTTCCCAGGTGTTGAGGATCTTGCCGCGCAGCGGCAGGATCGCCTGGGTTTCGCGGTTTCTTGCCTGCTTGGCACTGCCGCCGGCGGAGTCCCCCTCGACCAGGAACAGTTCGCTCGACACCGGATCCTGGCCGGAGCAGTCGGCCAGCTTGCCGGGCAGCGCCGGCCCCGAGGTGACCTTCTTGCGCGCGACCTTCTTGGCGCTCTTCTGGCGCCGCTGGGCGGCGCTGATCACCAGTTCGGCCAGCTGTTCGGCCTGGTCGACATGGTGGTTGAGCCACAGCGAGAAGGCGTCCTTGACCACGCCGGAGACGAAGCCCGCCACCGTGCGTGACGACAGCCGCTCCTTGGTCTGCCCGGCGAATTGCGGGTCGAGCATCTTGATCGAGAGCACGAACGATACCTTCTCCCACAGATCCTCCGGCGACAGTTTGACCCCGCGCGGCAGCAGGCTGCGGTATTCGCAGAACTCGCGTACCGCTTCGAGCAGGCCGCTGCGGAAGCCGTTGACGTGGGTACCGCCGAGCGGCGTGGGAATCAGGTTGACATAGGATTCCAGGACCGGCTCGCCGCCTTCTGGCAGCCACTGAATGGCCCAGTCGACGCCCTGCTCCTCGTCCTCGAAGTGGCCGGTGAACGGCGATGCCGGCAGCACGTCGAAACCGTCGACTGCCTGGGCCAGATAATCCCGCAGGCCGTCTTCGTACTGCCAGACGCTCTCGGCGCCATCGGTTTCCTTGAGCACCACCTTGAGGCCGGGGCAGAGCACCGCCTTGGCGCGCATCAGGTGTTTCAGCTTCGGCAGTGACAGCCTGGGGCTGTCGAAGTATTCCGCCTCCGGCCAGAAACGCACCACCGTTCCCGTGGCACGCTTGGCACAGCTGCCGATGATCGAGAGTTCCTCGGCCTTCTCTCCCTTCTCGAAGGCGATACCGTAGCGATTGCCCTCGCGGCACACCTCGACCTCGAGCCGCGTCGACAGCGCGTTGACCACCGATACGCCGACCCCATGCAGGCCGCCGGAAAAGCGGTAGCTGGACTGGGAGAACTTGCCGCCGGCGTGCAGCCGGGTGAGGATCAGCTCGACCCCGGTCACGCCATGTTCAGGATGCACGTCGATCGGCATGCCCCGGCCGTCGTCGGAAACCTCGATGCCCCCGTTGTCCAACAGAACGACGCGAATCTCGCGAGCGTGCCCTGCCAGGGCCTCATCGACGCTGTTGTCGATGACTTCCTGCACCAGGTGGTTGGGACGGGTGGTGTCGGTGTACATGCCCGGCCGCTTGCGGACCGGATCGAGGCCGGAAAGCACCTCGATGGAACTGGCGCTGTATTGCGTCATGCAGGGTCTCGCCACGTTTGTAAAGTCAAAGTCACAGGGTCAAAGTTGCAGGATCGACGTTGCAGGGTGGAGACCGCTGCGTCATCGATTCGTCGCGGCACGTCTGGCGCGAGCCATGGCTGGCGCTAGCAAGGCGTGATCGCCGGTACGAGCCGAATCGCGACATCTCCACCCCATGCAGGCTGGCGACGATGATACACCCTACTGGTCAAATCTACAGTACCGCGTTGCCGCCCGATGCCGACGCGAGGCTCTCAGGACAGCACGAGGGATCTCGGCACGTGCCAGCCGCCGTGAGCGAAGAGCGCCGGCAGATACTCGGGCAGCACACCGAAACCGTGGTCGCCACCGGGGTGAATCAGGGCGCGACTGCCGGCATAGGCGCGCAGCGCCTCATGGCAATCCAGCGTCTCGTCGGCGCTGCCGAGCAGCAGAAGATAGCGCGAGGGATGCACGATGCGTTCCCACTGCAGGGCGGTCAATTGATCGAAACAACTATTGTCGATCGTGAACTGCTCGCCGGAGGCGTCGTTGAGCAACGTCTGCCCCAGGTAATCGGCCACGAAGCGGGCGGGCCGTACCGCCGGATTGATCAGTACGGCCCGCAGCCCGTAGCGCTCCGCCAGCAGCGTGGCCAGGAAGCCGCCCATGGAACTGCCGACCAGCAGCGTATCTTCATGGCCCAGCGACTCGAGTGCCGCTTCGGCCTGCTGCCAGGCCAGGTCCGGCCGGTACGACAAATCCGGGGTCAGACACGCGAACGGGCGACCCTCGTGTCGGGCCAGCGTCTCGCAGGCCGCCTTGACCAGCCGGGCCTTGGGCGAAGCGCTGCTGCTGTTGAAGCCATGCAGGTACAGCAGCGCCCTGGCCGGCCTTGCTACCGAAAGCGACTCGCTCGACATGGCTCCCTCACCTGGCTCGCTGGACATCCGAGACCTCGCCGCTTTCGCGACACCCGCCGATCACCGGGACTCCTGCCCCTTCCAGATCGCCTTGATCAGCCCGCGGCTGGAGTCGTCGAGCGTCTCCAGACCGTTCTGCGTGGCGATGATCTCTTCGGTCTCGGTAGCGATCTTCTTGCCCAGCTCGACGCCCCACTGGTCGAACGAGTCGATGTCCCAGATCACGCCCTGCACGAACACCTTGTGCTCGTAGAGCGCGATCAGGGCACCCAGCGTGGCCGGGTTGAGGCTGTCGAACATCAGCGTGGAAGAGGGCTGGTTGCCGCGGTAACGCTTGTAGCTAGGCGGCGTGCTCTCGGACTTCACCGCGTCGTCGCCGAGCATCAGCACGCGGGACTGAGCGAAGCAGTTGGCCAGCGCCAGCCGGTGCTGGGCCATCAGGTCGTCTCGGAAGCGTTCGTCCTCGACATCGTTGTAACGGTTGACCGGCGCGATGAAGTCGCACGCCACCGGCTGCGTGCCCTGGTGCAGCAGCTGGTAGAACGCGTGCTGGCCGTTGGGGCCGATCTCGCCCCAGATCACCGGGCAGGTGGAATAGTCGACCACTTCGTCATTATTGGTGACGGACTTGCCGTTGGATTCCATCTCGAGCTGCTGGAAGTACCCCGGCAGGTGCTTGAGGCGCCCATCGTACGGCAGCACCGCGTGGGAGCGGATATCGAGGAAGTTGACGTTCCAGATGCCGATCAGCGCCAGCTGGACCGGTAGATTGTCCTTCAGCTCGGCAGTACGGAAGTGCTCGTCCATGGCGTGGGCACCCGCCAGCAGCTGACGGAAGTTGTCCATGCCGACACGAATGGCAATGGGCAGCCCGATGGCGCTCCACAGCGAGTAGCGACCGCCGACCCAGTCCCAGAACAGCAGCTGGTTGGCCGGATCGATGCCCCATTCGGTCATCTTGTCGGGCTTGGTGGAAACGCCGACGAAGTGGAAGCGCTTGATCAGCGCTTCGTCACCGCCCAGGCGCGTGGCGATCCAGTCCAGCGCAGTGGAGGCGTTCGACAGCGTATCGATGGTGCCGAAGGACTTCGACGACAGGATGAACAGCGTGGTTTCGGGGTTGAGCCAGCTCAGGAAGTCGGCCAGCTGCGAGCCGTCCATGGTCGACGCGAAGTGGGTCGATACCTCGAAGACATCATCGGGCTCGAAATCGGTCAGTGCGGACGTGACCATCAACGGCCCCAGGTCCGAACCGCCGACGCCGAGATTGACCACATCGGTGATCGGCTTGCCGGTCGCGCCGCGCCACTGGCCGTTCAGCAGCTTGTTGACCAGCGTTTCCATCTTGTCGAGAGTGGCATGCACTTCGCCGACCACATCGACGCCTTCGACCTCGAGCCTGGCATCCCGCGGCAGACGCAATGCAGTATGCAGCGCCGGGCGGTCCTCGGTGTGATTGACCCGCTCACCCGAGAGCAGGCGTTGCACCGCCTCGGGCACGCCGGCTTCCCGCGCCAGCGAGAGCAACTGCTCCCGGACTTCCGTCGTCCAGCGCTGCTTGGACAGATCCATCTGGATGCCGGCGGCTTCCAGATAGAACGTCTCGAAGCGCGGCGACTGCTGGAACAGGGTCTTCAGATGAACCTCCCGCATTCCCCCTTCGAGCTGCTGCTCGAGCGCTTTCCATGCCTGGGTCTCACGAATCGACATCTAATGCTCTCCTTGTCACGTGCAGCGAAGAGGCGCAAAACGTACACTATGGCCGCGGCGGGCGTACTGCAGGTGTTCCGCTCGCTTCACGCTCTCCCAATTAAGAATATCTTCCGGCAATGATTGACGCATCTTACCGTGACGCCATCTTTTCGACACCCCTTGATCGTGTGGCGAGCTTCTCGTTCGACGAGCAGGTCGTGGCGTGCTTCCCGGACATGGTCCGGCGTTCGATTCCCGGCTATGGCCAGATTCTCGGCATGCTCGGCGTCATCGCCGAACGCCACCTGCGTCATGGCGCCCATGTCTACGATCTGGGCTGCTCGCTGGGCGCGGTCGGGCTGGCGCTGGCCGGGCGACTGCCTGCCGACGCCTTCGAGCTGACCGGCGTCGACCTCTCTCCGACGATGATCGCCCGGGCCCGCGAAACCGCCGCCGCCGAAAGCCCGGATCATCGGATCCAGTTCATCGAGGGCGATATCCGCCATCTGGACTATCGGCCCAGCGGCATGGTCGTGCTCAACTTCACATTGCAGTTTTTGCCGCCGGCGGACCGCGATGCGGTGATCGCCAGGCTGTTCGCGGCACTGGAGCCCGGCGGCATTCTGGTGCTGTCGGAGAAGATCGTCGCGGAAGACGAGCAGGAGAACGCCTGGCTGGTGGAGCGCTATCACGACTTCAAGCGGGCCAACGGCTACAGCGACATGGAGATCAGCCAGAAGCGCACCGCGCTGGAAAACGTGCTGGTGCCGGATACGCTGGCGGCGCATCACGAACGGTTGACCCAGGCCGGCTTCTCGCGCGTCACGACCTGGTTCCAGTATCTCAACTTCGCCTCCTTGGTCGCTTTCAAGGACAAGGCTGCGTTCAAGGACAAGGCGACATCCCAAGAGAAGGCCGCGTTCGAGGATGTCTGACGTCGCTATCGATACGCTCAAGGACGCCGAACGCCGGCTCTATCTCGCCTTCCTCGAACACGGCCTGACCCGCTGGCTGGCGCTGCTTCCGGAACAGCTGGCGCGCGGGCTCGATCGGCGTCGTCACGGCGACCTGCCCGCGTGGGAAAAGGCAGTGGCCAAACTGCCGGCGCTGCCGACAGCGCGCCAGGTGGACCTGCAGGCCGACAGCATCACGGTGGAGCTCGAACTGAGCGACGCCGAGCGGCGGCGCTGCGAGAATCTGCTGAAGATTTTGATGCCGTGGCGCAAGGGGCCTTATCGTCTCGGCGACATCGATATCGACACCGAGTGGCGCTCGGACTGGAAATGGCAGCGGGTCGCGCCGCATCTTTCCCCGCTCGCCGGCCGCCGGATTCTGGATGTCGGCGGTGGCAACGGCTATCACGCCTGGCGCATGGCCGGCGCCGGTGCCGCGTTCGTGCTGGTGATCGACCCCTCGCCGCGCTTCTACTATCAGTTCCATGCCGTACGTCACTTCGTGGGCGATGCCGATGGCGAGCGCACCCACTTTCTGCCGGTCGGCATCGAAGACGTTCCGGCGAAGCTCGCCGCCTTCGATACCGTGTTTTCGATGGGCGTGCTCTACCATCGCCCTTCACCGCTGGATCACCTGCTGCAGCTGAAGGATGCGCTGGTGCCCGGCGGCGAGCTGGTGCTGGAGACGCTGGTGGTCGAGGGTGACGAGCGCACCGTGTTCATGCCCGGCGAACGCTATGCCAGCATGCCCAACGTCTATTTCCTGCCCTCGTCAAGCGCCCTCGCGCACTGGCTCGAGCGCTGCGGCTTCGAAGCCATTCGCTGTGTCGACGAAACGGCCACCACGCTCGACGAACAGCGCTCGACCGACTGGATGCAATTTCATTCGCTGGCCGATTTCCTCGACCCCGAGGATCGCAGCCTGACCATCGAAGGCTACCCCGCGCCGCGTCGGGCGACGCTGATCGCCCGCAAGCCGAAGCGATAAACGCAGCGCTGCCGGAGTTCGGCCTACCAGAGCGACCATCGGCCGGCATTGCGATGCCGGCCGATGTCTGCGCAACAGGATTGGGAAAAGATTGACGCTAGCGGGCGTTGCGCTGGACGAGATTTGGACTAGACCCGATTTGGACTAGGCCTGGTTTGAACTAGACCTGGTTTGAACTAGAGACGACGGCGCTTCACGGGCACGGCCCGCTCTGGATATTGGCCTGGGTGATGTTGCTCTGGGCAGGTACGCTACAGGTCAGCCAGACGTTACCGCCGATCACCGAGCCCTGCCCCACCGTGATGCGCCCCAGAATCGTCGCGCCTGCGTAGATGACCACGTCGTCCTCGACGATCGGGTGACGCGGCAGCCCTTTTTCGAGATGCCCTTTCTCGTCGGCCGGGAAGCGTTTGGCGCCGAGCGTGACCGCCTGGTAGAGCCGTACCCGGTTGCCGATGATCGCGGTTTCGCCGATGACCACACCGGTACCGTGATCGATGAAGAAGCCTTCGCCGATCTGGGCGCCGGGATGAATGTCGATGCCGGTATCGGAATGCGCCAGCTCGGCGATGATGCGAGCCACCAGCCCGGCGCCCGCCTGATAGAAATAGTGGGCGATGCGGTGGTAGATCACGGCGTGGACGCCGGGATAGCAGAGCAGGACTTCATCGACGCTGCGCGCCGCCGGATCGCCATAATAGGCGGCCATCACATCGCCATCGAGACGCCGGCGCAGGCTGGGCAGGTCATCCGCAAAGTCCTGGATGATCTGCGTTGCCGCCGCCTGGTGCTCGGAGGTCTTGTCGCCGTTGAGCCGTGCCATGTAGCGCAACTCGAGCAGCACTTCCTCGTGCAGCGCATTGAGCGCACGATCCAGCGTGTGGCCAACGTAGAAGTCCTCGCTCTCCTTGCGCAGATCCGAAGGCCCCAGGCGCATCGGAAAGATGGCCCCGCTCAGGAGTTCCAGCGTTTCCCGAATGCGGTGTCGTGACGGCAACTCACGACAGCCCTTCTCTCTCTCCCGGCCATTCTGAGCGCGCCACTGCTCACGAGTCGCGCGCAGTTGGGTAACGATACCGTCGAGCTGCCAGTTGACGTGTTGCATGCCGATCATCCTTTGGAAACGAGACGCACGTTTTCGAATGCGAGCCCCGTTCCCGACATCGAGGTCGCGAACGGGGTCCAACGTGCCATCCGTCAATGATAAGCCCCAAGGAAGAAATAGCCATAGCGCAGAGAATCGGCACGCATGCCTTCGCAGCGTCAGGCCACGCTCGTCTCCGCTTCCTTCATCACGTCATCGAACGTGACGGGAGCCTGCGTTCGGGGCGTTACCGCCTGGACCTCGCCGCCAGTATCGTGATCGCGCGTGGCCGCATATTCCACGGCAGCGACCGCATCCTTGCCGTGATCGATAGCCGCCAGCGCCCATTTCCACCCGGTACCATAGGCGATGGGGCCCGTGACGGGCATGCGCACCAGACGGTCGAACATCTCGAACACGCCATCGGGCCCCACGATGATCATTTCGATCCGCGTGACATGGGGTTTGGCATGTCTGGGGGAGCCGGCATTGAGCCACTCCATTACTTCCCACCAGCCCTGTTGCTCACCGGCGAATGCCACCCATTCGCCGTTGTCGAGTCGAAAGAGCTTTTGCGCATGGTTGTATGTCGATCCATTGACACTGATCAGCGAATCCGTCGCCAATGTCGTTCCATCCCATACGATCGTGGTCATATCTACCTCGGTCTGTGGCTCCGGCCAAACGTCGGGCTACCCGCGGCGAGCATCCAGGCACGACAGTCACGTTCTCCTCCCGGCCGGTTGGGAGCGAGAAGCGGTCAACTGATAGAGAGCATCATCCGTTTGCAAACTGCGCGGTTATCCCATGAATCCATGGGTTTGCAGAGTGCGGACATGAAAACGCCACTCCCGGGAGTGGCGTGAACGCATTCCGTTACATCAAGATACATCAAAGAACACTAATTTTGAAATAGCTGTTTTACATCCTTCGCTTCCCAGTGCGGAAAGTGCTTGCGGATCAGTGCATTGAATTCGATTTCGAACGCCTGCCAGTCGACTTCACCTCCAGTCGCCCCGCCTTCCGCCGCGCCGCGAATCAGGCCCGCGCCGACCGTGATGTTGGTCAGCCGATCGATTACCACGAAACTGCCGGTGCCGGGGCTCTTGCGATAGTCGTCCAGCGGCACGCTGGCGGTCAGCTCGACCCGGCAGCGGCCGATGGCGTTGAGCGGCAGGCTGGCGGCCTCGTGATGCTCGAGCGTATTGACGTCGATCTGATAGTCGATCGCCGCGACCTTGCCGGCGATTTCCTGCGTGCCGATCTTGAAATCATAGAGCCGGCCCGGCTCGAGAGCGGCATCGTGCATCCAGACGATGTCGGCTTCCAGCGCGTCGGACTGCGCGACCTCCGCATCCGCCGCCACCAGCCAGTCCCCCCGGGAGATATCGATCTCGTCGCGCAGGGTCACGGTGATCGCCTGGCCGGGATAGGCTTCTTCCAGGTCGCCATCAAAGGTGACGATACGATCGATGACGGAACGCTTGCCCGACGGTAGCGCCTTGACTGCCTGACCGGGACGCAGGATCCCCGCCTCGAGCGTGCCGCAGTAGCCGCGGAAATCGAGATTGGGCCGATTGACGTACTGGACCGGCAGGCGCAGGTCGGAAAGGTTGCTGTCGTGGGCGATCTCGACGCTTTCGAGCAGTTCGAGCATCGCAGGCCCCGGCGCGCCGTCGACCCGATACCACGGCATGTGCTCGCTGCGATTGACGACGTTGTCACCGTCGAGTGCCGACATCGGCACGAAGCGGATGTCGGTCGCGTCGAGCTTCTCGGCGAACTCGCGATAGTCGGCGACGATCTCGTCGAAGCGCGCCTGCGAATACTCGACCAGGTCCATCTTGTTGACCGCGATCACCAGGTGCTTGATTCCCAGCAGATCGGCGATGAAGCTGTGCCGCCGGGTCTGTACCTGCACGCCATAGCGCGCGTCGATCAGGATCACCGCCAGACTCGCGGTCGACGCACCCGTAGCCATGTTGCGGGTGTACTGCTCATGGCCCGGCGTATCGGCGATGATGAACTTGCGCTTGTCGGTGGAGAAGAACCGGTAGGCGACATCGATGGTGATGCCCTGCTCCCGCTCGGACTGCAGGCCATCGACCAGCAGCGCCAGATCGACCTTGTCGCCGGTAGTCCCGCTGGTCTTGGAAGCCTGGGTGATCGCCGCCAGCTGATCTTCGTAGATCATCTTGGAGTCGTGCAGCAACCGGCCGATCAGGGTCGACTTGCCGTCATCGACGCTGCCGCAGGTGATGAAGCGCAGCAGGTCTTTCTGCTCGTGCTCTTTGAGGTACTGGCCGATATTGTCGGCGATCAGCGTGGATTGGTGGGACACGGTTCTTTCTCCCTCATGAGTGGAGAACACGAGCGCTGCGAGCCACGAGTTTCGGGCTACGAGCAGGCTGTGCACTCTGCATGTTCAGTGGTCAGGTTATGGGCGAGCCGCGAAAATCAGGATTTGATCACGCCGAAAGTTCGCAATCCCTTTTCGAAGCTCGAAGCTCGAAGCTCGAAGCTCGAAGCTCGAAGCTCGAAGCTCGTAGCTCGTAGCTCGTAGCTCGTAGCTCGTAGCTCGTAGCTCGTAGCTCGTAGCTCGTAGCTCGTAGCTCGTAGC